>NZ_JBYSZP010000001.1:0-395654 GCF_058787295.1 Pseudomonas sp. FW305-3-2-15-E-TSA4
GCCTGACACACCGCCTTCGCGAGCAAGCCCGCTCCCACATGGGGTATTGTGAGGCGGGATGTGATCGTACAACCCGCCTGCGCTATGATGCCCACCAAGCCGAATTTTCGAGACCAGACGTTGACCATGGAAAACCCGATCGACACTCCACGCCTCCCACGCAAGCGCCGCAGCCTGGCTCAGGAGCTGGTGACGGTGCTGACCGAGCAGATCCGCGACGGTCTGCTCAAGCGCGGCGACAAATTGCCCACCGAGTCGGCGATCATGCAGGAGCACGGCGTCAGCCGCACCGTGGTGCGCGAGGCGATCTCCCGTTTGCAGGCCGCCGGCCAGGTGGAAACCCGCCACGGCATCGGCACCTTCGTGCTCGACACGCCGAGCCCCAGCGGTTTTCGCATCGACCCGGCCACGGTCGTCACCCTGCGTGACGTGCTGGCGATTCTCGAATTGCGCATCAGCCTGGAAGTGGAGTCCGCCGGCCTCGCCGCGCAACGCCGCAGTCCCGAACAACTGGCGACCATGCGCGCCGCCCTCGATGCGCTGAACGACAGCGTCGCCCACGCCAGCGATGCGGTGGCCTCGGACTTCGCCTTCCACCTGGAAATCGCCCTGTCCACCGGCAACCGCTACTTCACCGACATCATGACCCACCTGGGTACCAGCATCATTCCGCGTACGCGGCTGAATTCGGCGCGCCTGGCCCATGATGATCAGCAGCACTACATGAACCGCCTGAGCCGCGAGCACGAAGAGATTTATGACGCAATTGCCCGCCAGGATTCCGATGCGGCGCGAGCGGCCATGCGCCTGCATTTGACCAACAGCCGCGAAAGACTGCGCCAGGCCCATGAAGAGGCGCAGGCGCAGCGGGGATGAGTTTGCAGGTTTGATTCATATGTTGACTGATCTACCGCTTTCGCGAGCAAGCCCGCTCCCACCCTGGATTTTCGGTAAGCCCGGATTTTGAGTTCAGCCGAGATCCATTGTGGGAGCGGGCTTGCTCGCGAAGGGGCCCGTGAATTCAGCGCGGCAATATCGAGCGATCCACCCTCACCGCCAGTTTCGCTTTACCCGGCTTGGCAGCAAACGCCACCTCGCCTGATTGATCCACAATACCCCGCGCAATCGGCTTGCCATCGGCCAGCAACTCCAGCGGCGCGCCTTTAAGCGGCTGCCCCGACGCCAGTTCCAGTTTCAATTTGATCGTCATGCCCATTCTCCTTAGTTGACGTTGCCCGTCGGGTGGTAGTCCTTGAGCAGCAGGTAGGTGCTCCAGCCCCACCAGTCATCGATGGTGGCGGTGTCGTTGAGGTTGTTCACATCTTTGCGCCGCAGCACCTTGCCGCCCTCGACGCGGAACAGCGGCGAGAAGTTATTCGAAAGATTCAGCACTGCCGTCAGATCCGGCAGCCGTTGCAGCGCGGCAAACGTCGAAGGGGCGGGCACGTTGCCGCTGAGGTAAGCGGCGAAGACTTCATCCGCTGAGGCCTGCACCGCCAGGTTGACCTGGGTGCGGTTGTCCGCATCGCTGGCCTCGAAGTAGCGTTTGTCGCCGTAGGCGCGCCATTGATCGCCATGGGCGTTGCGCACTTTGAGGCCGAATTTGCTGTCCTCGTCGTGCATGAAACGGGTCACCAGCGAGCCGAGATCGCTCGGCGTGACCACCGCCGCCATCTCTTTGCGCGGTACCCGCAGATGGCCGGCAGAGAACAGGTCGGTGAGGAAGTGGTCGGCAAACGCGTTCATCGCATAGGCCCGTTTCAGTTGCTGCTCATCGTGACTGGCGCGGGCCGCGACGGCAGTTTGCAGGGCGGCGGTGTGGCCGGCGATGTAGGCCAGTCTGGCCCATTCGCCGAAGTGGTCGGCGTTGTTCGCCGCCAGTTTCAGATAACGTCCGAGCGGGAACAGCGCGGAGACAAAACTGCCGCCACCGGTGATCTTGTTCCACTCTTCGGACAACGTATCTCCGAGCGCGTCGTAGGCTTCGTGCGGTGCTTTGCCGTCCTTGATCGCCTGCTTAACCGCGTCGATCTCTTTTTGCATGACCGCGAGAATCTGCGTGGCCTCAGCGCGGGAGGCCGGCAGCACGGCGAGAGAGTCGAAGGCGGCATTGAAACGGTTCAGGCGATCAGCCGGGGTCGCGCCTTCGTTGATCGGTCGATCGACCACGCCGTAGAAATCTCCAGCCAGCGCCACCACCTGGCCGTAGGTCAGCGCGAGACCATTGGGCAGGTGCAAGGGCACGTTTTGCGCGCGAACCGGCTCGGCGTTTTCGTTGAAGCGCAGCAGGGTGTTATCGCCGATGGACGTGTGTTCAGCGCCTTCGAAGCGCAGTGGCGGCCGAATATTCAACGTTTTGCCGGGGAGGGCGGTGGCCGGTTCGACATCGCTGTGGGCGTCGGCGATGTGCAGCAGCAGATGCGGATTGTCAGCGTTGAAGTGGATGCCGTTTTCCGTGAAAAGATCATCGAAACGGGCAATGACCGGCTTGGGTCGTTCCTGAGGTTTTGCATGCAGTCCGGACATTTCTAGCTCCTTGATATGTCGTCGGTGATTTATTTTTATCTGTATGGATATACAGTAAAAACGAGCCTAGCCCAGATTTTTCCTACGTCAAGAACGAATCTTGTCCGACAAAAAGTGTGAGGCGACGATGAAATGCAGTTGACGGTTATCTTTTAAGTTGTACGATGACCTACAACTTCAGCACTGGCTGAACCATAAAACTCACAAAAAATGTTGCTACCCAGGGTGTTCGAAAAATGAATCCACAAGAACTGAAGTCCATCCTCTCCGCCGGTCTGCTGTCGTTCCCGGTCACCGATTTCAATGCCCAGGGCGATTTCAACCGCGCTGGCTACATCAAACGTCTGGAATGGCTGGCCCCGTACGGCGCGTCGGCACTGTTCGCCGCCGGCGGCACCGGTGAGTTCTTCTCCCTGGCAGCCAGCGAATACTCGGAAATCATCAAGACCGCGGTCGATACCTGCGCCACCAGCGTGCCGATTCTGGCCGGTGTCGGCGGCTCGACCCGCCAAGCCATCGAGTACGCACAGGAAGCCGAGCGTCTGGGCGCCAAAGGCCTGTTGCTGCTGCCGCACTACCTGACCGAAGCCAGCCAGGACGGCGTTGCCGCCCACGTTGAAGCGGTGTGCAAATCGGTGAACATCGGCGTGGTGGTCTACAACCGCAACGTCTGCCGCCTGACCGCGCCACTGCTGGAACGTCTGGCCGAGCGCTGCCCGAACCTGATCGGCTACAAGGACGGTCTGGGCGATATCGAGTTGATGGTGTCGATCCGTCGCCGCCTCGGTGATCGCTTCAGCTACCTCGGTGGCTTGCCGACCGCCGAAGTCTACGCCGCTGCCTACAAGGCTTTGGGCGTGCCGGTTTACTCCTCGGCGGTGTTCAACTTCATCCCGAAAACCGCGATGGATTTCTACCACGCCATTGCTCGCGAAGATCACGCCACCGTCGGCAAGATCATCGACGACTTCTTCCTGCCGTACCTCGACATCCGCAACCGCAAGGCCGGTTATGCCGTGAGCATCGTCAAGGCAGGCGCCAAGATCGCCGGCTATGACGCAGGCCCGGTGCGGGCGCCGCTGACCGACCTGACCGGCGAAGAGTACGAAATGCTCGCTGCGCTGATCGACAAGCAAGGCGCGCAATAAACACCGACCCACAAGGCCGCTGAGCAATCAGCGGCTTTTGCGTAGAGAGGAGAATTTTCTGTGGCTGATTCCAAGCGTTACGACAACTACATCAACGGTGAATGGGTCGCCGGTGCCGACTACTCGGCGAACATCAACCCGTCCGAGTTGAGCGATACCATCGGCGATTACGCCAAGGCTGACCTGACTCAGGTTCACGCCGCCATCGATGCGGCCCGCGCCGCGTTCCCGGCGTGGTCGACTTCGGGCATTCAGGCCCGTCACGATGCTCTGGATAAAGTCGGCACGGAAATCCTCGCCCGTCGCGAAGAACTCGGCACCCTGCTGGCCCGGGAAGAGGGCAAGACCCTGCCCGAAGCCATCGGCGAAGTGACCCGCGCCGGCAACATCTTCAAGTTTTTCGCCGGTGAATGCCTGCGTCTGTCCGGCGACTACGTGCCGTCGGTGCGCCCGGGCGTCAATGTCGAAGTGACCCGCGAGGCCCTTGGCGTGGTCGGCCTGATCACCCCGTGGAACTTCCCGATTGCCATCCCGGCATGGAAGATTGCTCCGGCGCTGGCCTACGGCAACTGCGTGGTGCTGAAACCGGCGGATCTGGTGCCGGGTTGTGCCTGGGCGCTGGCGGAAATCATCTCCCGCGCAGGCTTCCCGGCTGGTGTGTTCAACCTGGTGATGGGCAGCGGTCGGGTGGTCGGCGAAGCACTGGTCAACAGCCCGAAAGTCGATGGCATCAGCTTCACCGGTTCGGTGGGCGTGGGTCGGCAGATCGCTGTTAATTGCGTGTCGCGCCAGGCCAAGGTGCAACTGGAAATGGGCGGCAAGAACCCGCAGATCATTCTCGACGACGCCGACCTCAAACAAGCGGTCGAGCTCTCGGTGCAGAGCGCGTTCTACTCCACCGGCCAGCGTTGCACGGCGTCGAGCCGCCTGATCGTCACCGCCGGGATTCACGACAAATTCGTCGAAGCGATGGCCGAGCGCATGCAGTCGATCAAGGTCGGCCACGCGCTGAAATCCGGCACCGACATCGGTCCGGTGGTTTCCCAGGCGCAGCTTGAACAGGACATGAAGTACATCGACATCGGCCAGTCCGAAGGTGCACGTCTGGTCAGCGGCGGTGGTCTGGTGACTTGCGACACTGAAGGCTACTTCCTCGCGCCAACGCTGTTTGCCGACAGCGAAGCGTCGATGCGCATCAGCCGTGAAGAGATCTTCGGCCCGGTGGCCAACGTCGTTCGCGTGGCCGATTACGAGGCGGCGCTGGCGATGGCCAACGACACCGAGTTCGGTCTGTCGGCTGGTATCGCCACCACGTCGCTGAAGTACGCCAACCACTTCAAGCGTCATTCGCAGGCCGGGATGGTGATGGTCAACCTGCCGACCGCCGGTGTCGATTACCACGTTCCGTTCGGTGGCCGTAAGGGTTCATCCTATGGCTCACGTGAGCAAGGGCGCTATGCGCAAGAGTTCTACACCGTGGTGAAAACCGCCTACATCGGTTCCTGATACACGCAATACCTGTGGGAGCTGGCTTGCCAGCGATGCGGACGACGCGATATGTCCTCGTACCGCGGTGATGCCATCGCTGGCAAGCCAGCTCCCACAAAAGCAACACCAAAGAAGATTCACCCGCGCATAAAAATAATCAGTGGGAGTACATCTACATGCAATCGTCCAAGCCGACTCACGTCCGCTATTTGATCCTGCTCATGCTGTTTCTGGTGACCACGATCAACTACGCCGACCGCGCGACCATCGCCATCGCCGGTTCCAGCCTGCAAAAAGACCTCGGCATCGACGCGGTCACCCTCGGCTACATCTTCTCTGCTTTCGGCTGGGCCTACGTCGCTGGGCAGATTCCCGGTGGCTGGCTGCTCGATCGCTTCGGCTCGAAAAAAGTCTATGCCCTGAGCATTTTCACCTGGTCGCTGTTCACCGTGCTGCAAGGCTTTGTCGGTGAATTCGGCATGTCCACGGCGATCGTTGCGCTGTTCATGCTGCGCTTTCTGGTGGGCCTGGCCGAGGCGCCATCCTTTCCCGGTAACGCGCGGATTGTCGCGGCCTGGTTCCCGACTGCAGAACGCGGTACCGCCTCGGCGATCTTCAACTCGGCGCAATATTTCGCCACCGTGCTGTTTGCACCGCTGATGGGCTGGATCGTGTATCGCTTCGGCTGGGAGCACGTGTTCATCGTCATGGGCATCCTCGGTATCATCTTCTCGCTGGTCTGGCTCAAGGTTATCCACAGCCCGCGTCAACACCCGATGGCCAACGAAGCCGAAGTGCAGTTCATCGCCGACAACGGCGGCATGGTCGACATGGACGTCAAGCAAGGCAAAAAATCCGACGGTCCGAAGTGGGATTACATCCGTCAGTTGCTGACCAACCGCATGATGCTCGGTGTATATCTGGGTCAGTACTGCATCAACGGCATCACCTATTTCTTCCTGACCTGGTTCCCGGTGTACCTGGTGCAGGAGCGTGGCATGACCATCCTCAAGGCCGGTTTTATCGCCTCGTTGCCGGCGATCTGCGGTTTCATCGGTGGTGTGCTTGGCGGGGTGATTTCCGATTACTTGCTGCGCAAAGGGCATTCGCTGACCTTCGCCCGCAAGGCACCGATCATCGCCGGATTGCTGGTGTCGAGCAGCATCGTCGCTTGCAACTATGTCGATGTTGAATGGATGGTGGTCGGCTTCATGGCCTTGGCATTCTTCGGCAAAGGCGTGGGCGCGTTGGGCTGGGCAGTGGTGTCCGACACTTCGCCAAAACAGATCGCGGGTCTGAGCGGTGGCCTGTTCAACACCTTTGGCAATATCGCCTCGATTACCACGCCGATCGTGATTGGCTACATCATCAGCTCCACCGGTTCGTTCAAATGGGCGCTGGTGTTCGTCGGTGCCAACGCACTGGTCGCGGTGTTCAGCTACCTGGTGATCGTCGGTCCGATCAAACGTGTGGTGCTCAAAGAGCCGCCAACCAACGGTGGTTCTGAAATCACCGGCAAATTGTCTCAAGCGCATTCCTGAGGAGCGGCGTCATGCAGTTGATTGAACATTCCGACTCGCCGCGCTACATCCGCCTGCACGAGCGGGACAACGTAGTGATTGTGGTCAACGACCAGGGCGTACCGGCCGGCACCGAGTTCCCGGACGGTCTGGTGACCGTGGATTTTGTGCCGCAGAGCCACAAGGTCACCCTCGAGGACATTCCCGAGGGCGGCCAGGTGATTCGCTACGGCCAGACCATCGGCTACGCGTTGCAGCCGATTCCACGCGGCAGCTGGGTCAAGGAAGATCAACTGCGCATGCCCACCGCGCCGCCGCTGGACAGCCTGCCGCTGTCCACCGAAGTGCCGACCGCGCAGGCACCGCTGGAAGGCTTCACGTTCGAGGGTTATCGCAACGCCGACGGCACCGTCGGCACGCGCAATATTCTCGGGATCACCACCACGGTGCAGTGCGTGACTGGTGTGCTCGATCACGCGGTGAAACGCATCAAGGACGAGTTGCTGCCGAAGTATCCGCACGTCGATGATGTGGTGGCGCTGACCCACAGCTACGGCTGCGGCGTGGCGATCACCGCCACCGACGCCTACATCCCGATCCGCACCGTGCGCAATCTGGCGCGCAACCCGAACCTGGGTGGCGAAGCGCTGGTGATCAGTCTGGGTTGCGAGAAATTGCAGGCCGGGCAGGTAATGCACGAGGACGATGCTTCGGTCGATCTGAGCGAGCCATGGCTGTATCGCCTGCAGGATTCCAGTCACGGTTTCACCGAGATGATCGAGCAGATCATGGCGCTGGCTGAAGTCCGGTTGAAGAAGCTCAACCAGCGCCGCCGCGAAACCGTGCCGGCCTCCGAGCTGATCCTCGGCATGCAGTGCGGCGGCAGCGATGCGTTCTCCGGCATCACCGCCAACCCGGCGCTGGGTTATGCCTCGGACTTGCTGCTGCGCGCCGGGGCGACGGTGATGTTCTCCGAAGTCACCGAAGTACGCGATGCGATTTATCTGCTGACTTCCCGTGCCGAAACCAAGACCGTGGCGCAGGAACTGGTGCGCGAGATGGATTGGTACGACCGTTATCTGGCCAAAGGTGAAGCGGATCGCAGTGCCAACACCACGCCGGGCAACAAGAAGGGCGGGTTGTCGAACATTGTCGAGAAGTCGCTGGGCTCGATCGTCAAATCCGGCAGCAGCGCGATCAATGGCGTGCTCGGCCCGGGCGAGCGTTTCAAGCAGAAGGGTTTGATTTTCTGCGCCACGCCGGCGAGCGATTTTGTCTGCGGCACCTTGCAGTTGGCAGCGGGGATGAACCTGCATGTGTTCACCACCGGACGGGGTACGCCGTATGGTTTGGCGATGGCGCCGGTGGTCAAGGTTTCGACCCGCACCGAGCTGGCGCAGCGCTGGCCGGACCTGATCGACATCGATGCCGGTCGGATTGCCACCGGGCGCGCGACCATCGAGGAATTGGGCTGGGAGTTGTTCCACTACTACCTGGATGTGGCGAGCGGCAAGCAGCAGACCTGGGCGGAGAAGCACAAGCTGCATAACGACATTACGTTGTTCAATCCGGCGCCGATTACCTGATACCGCGTCATCGTTCTTCGCGAGCAGGCTCGCTCCCACATTTGAAATGCATTCCCCTGTGGGAGCGAGCCTGCTCGCGAAAGCGATCCAACAGACGCCAAAGGACCGGGTGGCTTATCATTAAGCCCTGACGACGCTCACCCAAAGGCTCCCCCCGGCATGCTGGCAATCTTCCTCGAAACCCTGAACATCACCGCGCCGGTGTTCGCCATGCTGTTCCTCGGGGTGTTGCTCAAGCGCATCGACTGGATCAACGACAACTTCATCCACACCGCCTCGGCGCTGGTGTTCAACGTCAGCATGCCGGCGCTGCTGTTTCTCGGGATTCTGCATGCGGACCTGCATGCCGCGCTGCAACCGGCGCTGCTGATCTATTTTGCGGTTGCGACGCTGGTGAGTTTTGCCCTGGCCTGGGGCTGGGCGATCATCAAGTGCCCGCGTGAGGATCGCGGTATCTACACCCAGGGTGCGTTTCGCGGCAACAACGGGGTGATCGGTCTGGCGCTGGCGGCGAGCATGTACGGCGACTACGGGATTTCCCTCGGGGCGATTCTCGCGGCGCTGGTGATCCTGTTTTACAACACCCTGTCGACCATCGTGCTCGCGGTGTACAGCCCGGTGATCAAGTCCGATCCGTGGAGCATTTGCAAAAGCGTGTTCAGCAACCCGCTGATCATCAGCGTGATTGCCGCCGCGCCGTTCGCCTATTTCCAGATCAGCCTGCCGGGCTGGCTGGAAACCTCCGGCCAGTATCTGGCGCAAACCACTTTGCCGCTGGCGCTGATCTGCATTGGTGGCACGCTGTCACTGGCGGCGCTGCGCAAGAGCGGCAGCATGGCGCTGAGTTCGAGTCTGGTGAAGATGATCGGCCTGCCGGTGCTGGCGACGCTGGGGGCGTGGTTGTGGGGCTTTCGTGGCGCAGAGCTGGGGATTCTGTTTCTGTACTTCGGCAGCCCGACGGCGGCGGCCAGTTTCGTCATGGCCCGGGCGGCGCAGGGCAATCATGAGCTGGCAGCGGCGATCATTGTGCTGACCACGCTGATGGCGGCGGTGACCACCAATATCGGGATCTTTCTGTTGCAGTGGGGTGGGTGGATCTGACTGACAGATCTTCAGTGGCTGACAGGGCCTCTTCGCGAGCAGGCTCGCTCTCACAGGGAAATGCATTCCCAATGTGGGAGCGGGCTTGCTCGCGAAGGCGTCAGTTCGATCATTCAGGTTTCTGATAGGTATCGATCACTTCCTGCGCCGCACGAAACGCATCAATCGCCGCCGGCACCCCGGCGTACACCGCGCAATGCAGCAGCGCCTCGCGAATCTCTTCGACCGTGCAGCCGTTGTTCAGCGCACCGCGCACGTGGCCCTTCAATTCCTGCGGGCACTTCAATGCGGTCAGCGCTGCAAGGGTAATCAGGCTGCGGGTTTTCAGCGGCAGACCTTCGCGATTCCACACGCCGCCCCAGGCGTGTTCATTGACGAAATCCTGCAACGGCTGAGTGAATTCGGTGGCGTTGCCCAGCGCGCGATCAACGAACGCATCGCCCATTACCTGACGGCGGATCTCAACCCCGGTTTTCTGCGAATCGGTCATGGCACATCCCTCTTGTGGTGTTGGCGGCGCCAGGCGCGTACGGACGTGAACAACAGAAACGCCAGCAGCGTCGGCAGCACGTAGAACAGCATCAGTTTTTCCAGTTTGCCGGCCAGCGGCATGCCGGTGGTGAACGACACCACGTGCAGCCCGTAAGCCGCGTACAAACCGAGCAACAACAAACCTTCGGCGCGGGTCACGCGGTAGCCGGAATAGAACACCGGCAGGCACAGCGCGGCGACGCCGAGCATCACCGGCAAGTCGAAATCCAGCGCGTTCGGCGAGACCGACAACGGCGTCGGCGCAATCAACGCAGTGACCCCGAGCACCCCGAGCAGGTTGAACAGGTTGGCGCCAATCACGTTGCCCACGGCGATATCGCGTTGTCCGCGCAATGCGGCGATCAGCGAGGTGGCGAGTTCCGGCAGCGAGGTGCCGACCGCAACCACCGTCAGACCGATCACCCGTTCGGAGAAGCCCAGATCGGTCGCCACCGCCACCGCTGCGCCGAGCAGCAAATGCCCGGCGAACACCAACAGCGCCAGGCCGACAACGATCATCAGCAGACTGCTGAACCACGGCACCTGCGGAGGTTGTGGCGATTCCGAATGCGGGCGCGCCGAGTGCCGCGACTGGCGCAGCAACAGGCCCAGATACAACGTCAATGCCGCGAGCAACAGCACGCCGTCGAAGCGGCCGATCTGTTCATTCCAAGCGAGGACGAACACCAGCAGGCTGGCGCCGATCATCAGTGGAATATCCAGGCGCACCAGTTGCCGCGAGACCCGCAACGGAATGATCAGCGCCGACAGACCAAGGGTCACGAGGATGTTGAAGATGCTGCTGCCGATCACGCTGCCGACGGCGATGTCGGGGTTGTGCGTCAGGGTTGCTTGCAGGCTGACCGCCATCTGCGGGGCGCTGCTGCCGAGGGCGACGATGGTCAGGCCGATGATCAGCGGCCGCACATGCAGGCGCGCGGCCAGACGCACGGCGGCGCGTACCATCAGTTCGGCGCCGAGGATCAGCAGGATCAGGCCGCTGAGCAGCTCGATCACCTTGATCAGTGGTAGGTCGGCTAGAGCAAAAATGGTCAGCGCTCCATCAGTCGTCGAGGGCCTGTATGCGCACCCGTGCGGTGCCGCTACCGAGCATGCCGAGGCGTTCGGCGGCTTCACGCGAGACATCGATCAAGCGGCCACGGGTGTGCGGGCCACGATCGTTGATGCGCACAACGCAGGATTTGTCGTTTTTCAGGTTGGTGACCTTCACCCGGGTGCCGAATGGCAATTGGCGGTGGGCGGCGGTCAGGGAATGCTGGTTGAACGGCTCGCCACTGGCGGTGCGTTTACCGTGGTGCTTGGCACCGTAATAGGAGGCGACGCCGGTCTGGTCGTACCCGTGCGGGTCGATGATGTCGTTGCTGGCGCAACCGGCGAGCAAGGAGAGCAGGGCGCAGGCGCCGAGCAGACGTTTCATTCAAAGGCTCCACAAAACAAATGTGGAAACAACCCAATGTGAAGATCAGCTTCTGTGGTGAGGGGATAAATCCCCTCACCACAAAACCCCTTCAGCCATGGATTGTTCCCACAGGGGATGGAGCCAGGCTTCAGGTCTGGCCCCATTTGCATCAGCCTTCGAGCTTGCTTTTCAGCAGTTCGTTCACTTGCTGCGGGTTGGCTTTGCCTTTCGAAGCCTTCATGGCCTGACCGACGAAGAAACCGAACATCTTGCCGCGCTTGGCTTCGTCTGCCGCACGGTATTGTTCGACCTGCTCGGCGTTGGCCGCGAGCATTTCGTCCAGCACCGCGGAGATCGCGCCGCTGTCGGTCACTTGCTTGAGACCGCGCTTGTCGATGATCTCGTCCGCCGTGCCTTCGCCGTTGGCCATCGCTTCGAACACCACTTTGGCGATCTTGCCGGAGATGGTGTTGTCCTTGATGCGCTGCAGCATGCCGCCCAACAGTTCAGCGGAAACCGGCGACTCGTCGATGTCCAGGCCTTGCTTGTTGAGCAGGCTGCCCAACTCGACCATCACCCAGTTCGCCGCCAGTTTGGCGTCGCCGCCGATGGCTGCGACCTTCTCGAAGTAGTCCGCTTGCTCACGGCTGGTGGCCAGCACGTTGGCGTCGTAGGCCGACAGACCGAACTGGCTCTGGAAGCGCTCGCGTTTTTGCGGTGGCAGTTCCGGCAGGGTGGCGCGCACCTCGCCGAGGAACGACTCTTCGATGACCACCGGCAGCAGGTCCGGGTCGGGGAAGTAACGATAGTCGTTGGCTTCCTCTTTGGAGCGCATCGGACGGGTCTCGTCCTTGTTCGGATCGTACAGACGGGTCTGCTGGATCACTTTGCCGCCGTCTTCGATCAGCTCGATCTGCCGCTGGATCTCGGAGTTGATGGCCTTCTCGATGAAGCGGAACGAGTTGACGTTCTTGATCTCGCAGCGGGTACCGAACTCGACCTGGCCTTTCGGGCGTACCGAGACGTTGCAGTCGCAACGCAGCGAACCTTCGGCCATGTTGCCGTCACAGATGCCCAGGTAACGCACCAGCGCATGGATCGCCTTGACGTACGCCACGGCTTCCTTGGCGCTGCGCATGTCCGGCTCGGAAACGATTTCCAGCAGCGGCGTGCCCGCACGGTTCAGGTCAATGCCGGTGGCACCGTTGAATTCTTCGTGCAGACTCTTGCCGGCGTCTTCTTCCAGATGCGCGCGGGTGATGCCGACACGTTTGACGGTGCCGTCTTCCAGCGCGATGTCCAGGTGGCCCTTGCCGACGATCGGCAATTCCATCTGGCTGATCTGGTAGCCCTTCGGCAGGTCCGGGTAGAAGTAGTTTTTGCGGGCGAACACGTTGTGCTGACCGATCTCGGCGTCAATCGCCAGACCGAACATCACCGCCATGCGCACCGCTTCCTGGTTCAGCACCGGCAATACGCCGGGCATGCCCAGGTCGATCAGGCTGGCCTGGGTGTTCGGCTCGGAGCCGAACTGGGTGGAACTACCGGAAAAGATTTTCGACCGGGTAGTGAGCTGAGTGTGAATCTCCAGCCCGATCACGACTTCCCATTGCATGTGTGTCTCCTCAGAAGCCGGTTGGGGTGCGGGTGTGCCAGTCAGTGTTCAACTGATACTGATGGGCAACGTTCAACAGGCGACCTTCCTGGAAATACGGCGCAAGCAACTGCACGCCCACCGGCAGACCGTCGACAAAACCGGCCGGCATCGACAGGCCCGGCAGGCCCGCGAGGTTGGCGGTGATGGTGTAGACGTCTTCCAGATAGGCAGCGACCGGATCGCTGCCCTTCGCGCCGAGTTTCCAGGCCGGGTTCGGCGTGGTTGGGCCGAGGATGATGTCGACTTCATTAAAGGCCGCCATGAAGTCGTTCTTCACCAGACGACGGATCTTCTGCGCTTTCAGGTAGTAGGCGTCGTAGTAACCGGCGGACAGCGCGTAGGCGCCGACCATGATCCGGCGCTGCACTTCCGGCCCGAATCCTTCGCCACGGGAGCGTTTGTACAGGTCGATCAGGTTTTCCGGGTTCTCGCAGCGATGGCCGAAGCGCACGCCGTCGAAACGCGACAGGTTCGAGGAGGCCTCGGCTGGCGCGATCA
Organism: Pseudomonas sp. FW305-3-2-15-E-TSA4; assembly: GCF_058787295.1. NCBI lineage: Bacteria > Pseudomonadati > Pseudomonadota > Gammaproteobacteria > Pseudomonadales > Pseudomonadaceae > Pseudomonas > Pseudomonas sp. FW305-3-2-15-E-TSA4. The sequence continues at coordinate 13,476 of NZ_JBYSZP010000001.1, forward strand.
CGTAGTACGCAGGAATCGCGTGCTGCATGTTCGGCAGGCTGATTTCCTTGATCACGGCACCGAGCTTCTGCAGCTCTTTGATGCTGTTCTGGATCAGTTCGGCGATGCGCGGGTCGAGACCGGCGCTGAAGTATTCCTTCGGCACGCCGATGCGCAGGCCCTGCAGCGAAGTGTTGAGGCTGGCGGAGTAATCCGGAACCGGCTCATCGATGCTGGTGGAGTCGTTCTGGTCGAACCCGGCCATACCTTGCAACAAAATCGCGCAGTCTTCGGCCGTACGCGCCAACGGGCCACCTTGGTCGAGGCTGGAGGCGTAAGCGATCATGCCCCAGCGCGAAACACGACCGTACGTCGGTTTCAGGCCGGTGAGGTTGGTGAATGCAGCGGGCTGACGGATCGAACCACCGGTATCGGTGGCCGTGGCCGCCGGCAACAGACGAGCGGCAACCGCCGCCGCCGAACCACCGGACGAACCGCCCGGCACGTGTTCCAGGTTCCACGGGTTTTTCACCGCGCCGTACCAGCTCGACTCGTTGGCCGAACCCATGGCGAATTCGTCCATGTTGGTCTTGCCCAGGGTCACGGCGCCGGCAGCGGCCAGTTTCGCGACCACGGTGGCGTCGTACGGGGCCTTGAAGTTGTCGAGCATCTTCGAACCGCAGCTGGTGCGGATGCCTTGAGTGCAGAACAGGTCCTTGTGGGCGATCGGCGCACCGAGCAGGGCGCCGCTCTCACCGCTGGCCCGGCGTGCATCGGCGGCTTTCGCCTGCTCGAGTGCCAGCTCTTCGGTGAGGCTGATGAAACTGTTGAGCTGCGGATCGAGCTGGGTAATACGCGCCAGCAGGACTTTGGTCAGCTCTTCGGAGGAAAACTTTTTATCGGCGAGACCGCGGGCGATCTCGGCCAGAGTCATTTGATGCATTGCAGGCTCTTTCCCTTTAGTCGATGACTTTCGGAACCAGATACAGGCCGTTTTCGACCGCTGGTGCGATGGACTGATAGGCCTCGCGGTGATTGGTCTCGGTCACGACGTCGGCGCGCAGGCGCTGACTGGCTTCCAGCGGGTGGGCCAAAGGCTCGATACCGTCGGTATCGACGGCCTGCATTTCGTCGACCAGCCCGAGAATGCTGTTGAGGGCGGAAGTAATGTGCGGAAGATCGGCATCATTCAGGCCAAGGCAGGCCAGATGTGCGATTTTTTCCACGTCGGAGCGTTCTAGCGCCATCGGGATTCTCCAGTGGAAAACAGAACGGACGGCGTCCGTGTGTTAGATTGTCGGAACACTACCGCACTTCTACGGTCATAAGGCCGCGATTGTGGGGCTTGGTGCACAGAAAAGCGGCCAATTTAACATATTGGCGCCTTGCCCAAAATCCCTGTCGTTGTTAGAGTTTGCCGCACTTTTTTACCCACGCGTTGCCTAGGGTCCCTTTCCCATGTTCAAGAAACTGCGTGGCATGTTTTCCAGCGATCTTTCCATTGACCTGGGCACTGCCAACACCCTTATTTACGTGCGCGAGCGCGGTATCGTCCTGAATGAGCCATCGGTTGTGGCCATTCGGACACACGGTAACCAGAAAAGTGTCGTTGCTGTCGGCACCGAAGCCAAGCGCATGCTCGGCCGTACGCCGGGCAACATTGCTGCCATTCGTCCGATGAAGGACGGCGTGATCGCCGACTTCAGCGTCTGCGAAAAGATGCTGCAATACTTTATCAACAAGGTTCACGAAAACAGCTTTCTGCAGCCCAGCCCTCGTGTGCTGATCTGCGTTCCATGCAAATCCACCCAGGTTGAGCGTCGTGCCATCCGTGAATCGGCCCTCGGTGCCGGTGCCCGTGAAGTGTTCCTGATCGAAGAGCCGATGGCTGCTGCGATCGGTGCCGGCCTGCCGGTTGAAGAAGCACGCGGTTCGATGGTCGTCGATATCGGTGGTGGCACCACTGAAATCGCGCTGATCTCCCTGAACGGTGTGGTCTACGCCGAATCCGTCCGCGTGGGCGGCGACCGCTTCGACGAAGCGATCATCACCTACGTGCGCCGCAACTACGGCAGCCTGATCGGTGAATCGACTGCCGAGCGCATCAAGCAGGAAATCGGTACGGCCTACCCGGGCGGCGAAGTTCGCGAAGTCGACGTTCGCGGTCGCAACCTGGCCGAAGGCGTTCCACGTGCATTCACCCTGAACTCCAACGAAGTGCTGGAAGCTCTGCAAGAGTCCCTGGCCACTATCGTTCAGGCGGTGAAAAGCGCGCTGGAGCAATCGCCGCCGGAACTGGCTTCCGACATCGCCGAGCGCGGCCTGGTGCTGACCGGTGGTGGCGCGCTGCTGCGTGACCTCGACAAGTTGCTGGCCCAGGAAACCGGTCTGCCGGTGATTGTTGCCGAAGACCCGCTGACCTGCGTTGCTCGCGGCGGTGGCCGTGCATTGGAAATGATGGACAAGCACACCATGGACCTGCTCTCCAGCGAATAAGCGCCGGTTTGCAATACGTGGGTGAGCGCACAGGCAGCACTTTGCAGTGCTGCCTGTTGGCGTTTATCTTCTGTCAGTCTTCATCCAGGCCGGTTTGATGCCGTATGAATAAACAGAACATTTGCCTGGGAGGAGCGGCTTATTAAACCGCTTTTCGCCAAAGGCCCTTCGTTGGGTGTGCGCCTGTTGGTGCTGGCCGTGCTATCGGTCGCGCTGATGGTGGTCGATGCCCGCTTCGACCTGCTCAAACCCGCGCGCAAACAAGCGTCGCTGGTGTTGATGGACGCCTACTGGATCACCGACCTGCCCGGACGGCTGTGGGAAGGGATCGCCAGTCAGTTCGGCAGCCGCACCGAGCTGGTCGCCGAAAACGAAAAACTCAAGACCGAGAACCTGCTGTTGCAGGGGCGCATGCAGAAGCTCGCCGCCCTTACCGAGCAGAACGTGCGGCTGCGCGAGTTGCTCAATTCCTCCGCGCTGGTCAACGAAAAGGTCGAAGTGGCCGAGTTGATCGGCATGGACCCCAATCCCTTCACCCATCGCATCATAATCAATAAAGGTGAGCGCGATGGCGTGGTGCTCGGTCAACCGGTGCTCGATGCACGCGGTCTGATGGGCCAGGTGGTCGAGTTGATGCCTTACACCTCCCGGGTGCTGCTGCTGACCGACACCACTCACAGCATTCCTGTGCAGGTGAACCGTAACGGTCTGCGGGCGATTGCCAGCGGCACCGGTAACCCGGAACGCCTGGAACTGCGCCATGTCGCCGATACCGCCGACATCAAGGAAGGCGATCTGCTGGTCAGCTCCGGCCTGGGTCAGCGTTTCCCGGCCGGTTATCCGGTGGCGACGGTCAAGGAAGTCATCCACGATTCCGGCCAGCCGTTCGCGATTGTCCGCGCGGTGCCAACCGCTGCGTTGAACCGCAGCCGTTATCTGCTGCTGGTGTTCAGTGACAACCGCACCGCCGAAGAGCGCGCCAACGATGCGGCGCAGGCCCAGGAAAATCTCGATGCGCAGGGCGGTGGCCCGATGCTTCCGGCCACAGTGCCGAAAGTCGTCAACACACCGGCAGCGGCGGCAACGCCAGCTGCGCCGACCGCTCCAGCGCCCGCTGCTGCGGCCAGCACCACGCCGGCCAAACCTGCGGCCAAGCCAGCGGCGGCAAGCAAGCCGCCAGCTTCCCAGCCTGCTGCGCGTCCGGCGGCGAAACCGCCCGCCACTGCGCCGGGCAACACAGGGAGACAAGAATAATGGTCGGCGCTACCGCTTCGCGTAACGGCTGGATTGTCTGGCTGACGTTTGTCTTCGGCATCCTGCTCAGCGTTTCACCGCTGCCGATGTTCATGGAAATCCTGCGTCCCCTCTGGCTGGCCTTGCTGCTGACTTTCTGGGCGTTGTACATGCCGCATACGGTCGGCATGGTCACCGCGTTCTGCCTGGGGCTGGCCGAAGACGTGCTGCAGGGCGATCTGCTTGGCCAGAATGCCTTGATCCTGACGCTGATCACCTTCCTCGTGCTGTCGTTGCAGCAGCGTCTGCGGATGTTCCCGATGTGGCAGCAATGCCTGGTGATCCTGGTGATCTTCGGCCTCGCTCAACTGGTTCAACTGTGGCTCAGCGCCTTGACCGGCAACCGTCAGCCAACCCTGGCGCTGGTACTGCCGGCACTGGTCAGTGCCTTGCTCTGGCCTTGGGTCAGCTTCGCTTTGCGTGGATTGCGCCGGCGCTACAAAATCAACTGATTCGGTCAGGCATGTGCCCGCACCTCGACAAGGGAGATGTCTTGATGAAGCCGCTTTACCTCGCCTCTGGTTCGCCGCGTCGGCGTGAGTTGCTCACGCAGATCGGCGTGCCGTTCTCCGCCATCAGTGCGGACATCGATGAAACCCCAATCCCCGAAGAATCGCCCTCGGCCTATGTCGAACGCCTGGCGCGTGGCAAGGCCGAGGCCGGTCGGCGCACGCGGGTGACCGAAGCGGCATTTTGCGTTCTGGGCGCAGATACCGCGGTGGTGCTCGACGGCAAAATTCTTGGCAAACCGGTGGACGAAGCCGATGCATGCGCCATGCTGATGATGTTGTCCGGCAAGGAGCATGAAGTGCTGACCGCCATCGCCGTGCTCGAAGGCGAGCGCTGTGAGTCGCGCGTGGTGCGCAGTCTGGTGCGGTTCCGCCCGATCAGCCGCGAAGAGGCTGCGGCCTACTGGGCCAGTGGCGAACCCCGGGACAAGGCCGGCGGTTATGGCATTCAGGGCCTCGGCGCGGTGTTTGTCGCCGGGCTCAATGGCAGCTATTCGGCGGTGGTCGGGCTGCCGGTTTGCGAAACCGCAGAACTGTTGGGCCATTTCGGCATACCCTGTTGGCAAAACCTGAACGCGCAATGAGCGTCGTACGAATCAAGATGCGGCCATTATCGTGAACATGCCTGAACGAGACCCTGCCATGAGTGAAGAGATTCTGATCAACATCACGCCGATGGAATCGCGCGTGGCGGTGGTCGAAAACGGTGTGCTGCAAGAAGTCCATGTCGAGCGCACGCAAAAACGCGGGATCGTCGGCAACATCTATAAGGGCAAGATTGTCCGGGTGCTGCCGGGCATGCAGGCGGCATTCGTCGACATCGGTCTGGATCGTGCGGCATTCATCCACGCCTCGGAAATCTCCCTTCGCGAAGGCCCGGCGGTGGAAAGCATCAGCGCGCTGGTACACGAAGGTCAGAGCCTGGTGGTACAGGTGACCAAGGACCCGATCGGTTCCAAGGGCGCGCGCCTGACCACGCAGCTGTCGATTCCGTCGCGTTATCTGGTGTACATGCCGCGCACCGCCCACGTCGGCATTTCCCTGAAAATCGAAGACGAAGCCGAGCGCGAGCGCCTCAAGCAGGTGGTCAGCGATTGTGTGGCCAAAGAAGGAATCAAGGAGGCCGGTGGCTTCATTCTGCGTACCGCCGCCGAAGGTGCCGGGGCCGATGAGATCCTCATGGACATCCGCTACCTGCGCCGCCTGTGGGATCAGATCAATGCGCAGATCCAGACCATCGGCGCGCCAAGTGTGATCTACGAAGACCTCGGTCTGGCCCTGCGCACCTTGCGCGATCTGGTCAGCCCGAAGATCGAGAAAATCCGCATCGATTCTCGGGAAACCTTCCAGAAAACCACGCAGTTCGTCGCCGAACTGATGCCGGAAATCGCCGATCGTCTGGAACACTATCCGGGCGAGCGGCCGATTTTCGACCTGTATGGCGTCGAAGACGAAATCCAGAAAGCCCTCGAGCGCAAAGTGCCGCTCAAGTCCGGTGGTTATCTGGTGGTCGATCCGGCGGAAGCCATGACCACCATCGACGTCAACACCGGCGCGTTTGTCGGCCATCGCAATCTCGAAGAAACCATCTTCAAGACCAACCTCGAAGCCGCCACCGCGATTGCCCGGCAGATGCGCCTGCGCAATCTGGGCGGGATCATCATCATCGACTTCATCGACATGGAAGATGAAGAGCACCAGCGCCAGGTGCTGCGTACCCTGGAAAAACAGCTCGAGCGTGATCACGCCAAGACCAACATCATCGGCATCACCGAGTTGGGCCTGGTGCAGATGACCCGCAAGCGCACCCGTGAAAGCCTTGAGCAAGTGCTGTGCGAACCGTGCAGCAGTTGCCAGGGCCGGGGCAAGCTGAAGACCCCGGAAACCATCTGTTACGAGATTTTCCGCGAGATTCTGCGTGAAGCCCGGGCCTATCAGGCCGAGGGTTATCGGGTGTTGGCGAACCAGAAAGTAGTGGACCGTTTGCTCGATGAAGAGTCCGGTAACGTCGCCGAGCTTGAAGGGTTCATCGGTCGCACCATACGCTTTCAGGTCGAAACCATGTATTCCCAGGAACAATATGACGTGGTGCTGCTCTGAACCCCTGCAGCACAACTAATCCACAACGGCTGGCCTCAGCTTTCAGTAGTTTTTTTGCCATGGGAGCCAACTGACATGGAGCGTCTGACACGCATTTTGGCCGCACTGACCCGCTGGGGGCTGGGCCTGTGCGCGTTGGTTCTGGTGTTGATGGCGTTGTACGTCAGCCTCGGTCGGGAACTGACGCCACTGGTGGCGGAATACCGCACCGATATCGAAGACAAGGCCACGGCTGCGCTCGGCATGCCGTTGCAGATCGGCGAGCTGGAAGGCAACTGGAGCGGCTTCGCCCCGATTCTGCTGGCCCACGATGTGATGGTCGGTGACGGCGCCAATGCCTTGCGTCTGGATCGGGTGCGCGTGGTGCCTGACCTCTGGGCCAGTCTGCTGGCGCGCGAAGTCCGCATCGCCCACCTGGAATTGAACGGCCTGAAGATCAGCGTCAAGGAAGCGCAGGACGGCACTTGGGCGCTGGAAGGCCTGCCGGTGCAGAACGATCAGCCGCTGGATCCCGAGCAATTGTTCCAACGTTCGCAGATGGTTCAGCAACTGTCGGTGCTCGACAGTCAGGTGACCGTGCAGCCGCTGGATCAGGCGCCGATGACCTTTACCTACGTCGGACTGAATCTGAAAACCGGCAGCAGCCGTCAGCGTCTTGATGCTCGTCTGACCTTGCCCGATGGGCAACCGGTGGCGATGAGCCTGCGTACACGGATTCGCCCCTCTCAATTGCCGAACAGTTCGGTGGAAGGTTATGTCAGCCTGCCGCAAAGCGACTGGTCGAAGTGGCTGCCTGAGCGTGTGACTCAACAGTGGAATTTTTCCGAGATCAAAGCGGGCGGCGAGCTGTGGGTGAACTGGAACGACGGCGCTCTGCAAAGCGCCGCCATCCGTTTGAACGCACCACAGGTGACCGGCGCTTATGCCGAGCGCAAGCCGATCAAGATCAGCAATCTGGCGCTCAACGGCTATTACCAGCGCGATGACGAGGGCGCGATTGTCACTCTCGATTCGCTGGCGATGAACTTCGGCGAGACCCGCTGGGAATCCCATGTGCAGCTCAAGCAGACGGTGGCCACCGATAAAACCGATGAGTTGTGGCACTTGCAGGCCGACCGCCTCGACCTGACACCGATCACGCCGTTGCTCAATGCGCTGGGGCCGTTGCCCGAAAACGTCGCTACGGTCGTCGACCACCTGAAGGTGACGGGTGGACTGCGCAACGTGCTGCTGGATTTTCGTCCCAATGCCACCGACGGCTCGAAATTCGGCTTTGCGGCCAACCTCGATAATGTCGGTTTCGATGCCTATCACGGTGCCCCGGCGGCGCGAAACGTCAGTGGCAGCCTCAGCGGCAACCTCGACGGTGGCGAGTTGCGCCTGGACAGCAAGGATTTCGTCCTGCACCTCGACCCGATCTTCGCCAAGCCATGGCAATACATCCAGGCCAATGCCCGACTGACCTGGAAGCTCGATAAAGAAGGTTTCACCCTGATCGCGCCGTACCTGAAAGTGCTGGGCGAAGAGGGCAAAATTGCCGGCGACTTCCTGATCCGCCTGCACTTCGACCATAGCCAGGAAGACTACATGGACCTGCGCGTCGGGCTGGTCGATGGCGATGGTCGCTACACCGCCAAATACCTGCCCGAAGTCTTGAGCCCGGCCCTCGACGAGTGGCTGCGTACAGCGATCCTCAAGGGCGCCGTGGATCAGGGCTTCTTCCAGTACCAGGGTTCGCTGAGCAAAAACGCCAAGGACGTGGATCGCAGCATCAGCCTGTTCTTCAAGGTGCATGACGCCGAGCTGGCGTTCCAGCCGGGCTGGCCGCACGTGAGCAAGGTCAGCGGCGATGTGTTCATCGAGGACAGCGGCGTGCGCATCGTGGCCGACAAGGGCCAGTTGCTCGACACCCAGGTCAGCGACGTTTTCGTCAACATTCCCCATGTGCCGGCCGGGCAGCCCACCCATCTGTTGCTCGACGGCGGATTTGTCGGCGGGCTGGGCGATGGCTTGAAGATTCTGCAGACCGCGCCGATCGGTACCGGCGAAACCTTTGCCGGCTGGGAAGGCGAGGGCGATTTGCAGGGCAAGGTCAAACTCGACATTCCGCTGGAAAAGGGCGATCTGCCGAAGATCCTCGTCGATTTCAAAACCGCCAATGCGCGCCTGAAACTGGCCGAGCCGAAGCTGGAACTGAGTCAGCTCAAGGGCGATTTCCGTTTTGACAGCGCCAAGGGGCTGAGCGGGCAGAACATCGCCGCCAGGGCCTTCGACAAGCCGGTGACCGCGCAGATTTTCGCTGATGGCAGCCCGAACAAGCTCAAGACTAGGGTCGCGGCTTCCGGGCAGGTCGAGGTCAAGAAGCTCACTGACTGGCTGGGCGTGACTCAGCCGTTGCCGGTGTCCGGGACCCTTCCGTATCAGTTGCAGGTCAACCTTGACGGCACTGACAGTCAGCTCACTGTCAGCTCCAGCATGAAAGGTGTGGCAGTGGATCTGCCGGCACCGTTCGGCATGTCGGCCGAGCAGGGTCGTGACACGGTGTTCCGCATGACGTTGCAAGGTGCGGAGCGGCGTTACTGGGTCAACTACGATCAACTGGCGAGCTTCACCTTCGCCGCGCCGCCGAGCAATATCGCCGAGGGTCGCGGTGAGCTGTTCCTCGGTACGGGCGACGCCGTACTGCCGGAGGCCAAGGGCTTGCGCATTCGCGGGGTGCTGTCGGAGCTGGACGTCGCGCCGTGGCAGGATCTGGTCAGCAAATACGCCGGCAACGATCCGGGCGGCAGTGCCAAACAATTGCTCAACAGTGCCGACTTCAAGGTGGGCAAGCTCACCGCCTTCGGCACCACGCTGGATCAGGCTGCTGTACAGGTCAATCGCAAGCCATGGGCGTGGAATCTGGCGCTCGACAGCCAGCAGGCCAAGGGTTCGGCCAGCCTGCCCGATGCCAAGGGCGCGCCGATCGCGGTCAATCTGCAATACGTACGCCTGCCGGCGCCGGATCCGACGGTGCAGGCTGACGAGAACTCGCCTGATCCGCTGGTTTCGGTCGACCCGACGAAGATTCCCGCGCTGGATATCACCATCAATCAGTTGTTTCTGGGCCAGGATCTGGTCGGTGGCTGGTCGCTGAAAGTTCGCCCGACGGCCAAAGGCATCGCCCTGAACAACATGGACATGGGCCTCAAGGGCATCCTGTTGCAGGGCAATGGCGGCTGGGAAGGGGCGCCGGGTTCGACCAACAGTTGGTTCAAGGGCCGGATCAGCGGCAAGAACCTTGCCGATGTGCTCAAGGGTTGGGGCTTTGCGCCGAGCGTGACCAGTGAAGAGTTCCACATGGATGTCGATGGCCGCTGGCCGGGCTCGCCGGCATGGCTGGCAACCAAGCGCTTCTCCGGCACGCTGGATGCCTCGCTCAATAAAGGTCAGTTCGTTGAAGTGGAGGGCGGCGCGCAGGCGTTGCGGGTGTTCGGTCTGCTCAACTTCAACTCCATCGGCCGTCGTCTGCGTCTGGACTTCTCCGACTTGTTTGGCAAAGGCTTGAGCTACGATCGGGTCAAGGGCCTGTTGGTGGCTAATAACGGCGTGTATGTCACCCGCGAGCCGATTCGTCTGACCGGTCCTTCGAGCAACCTTGAGCTGGACGGTACGCTGGATCTGGTCGGCGATAAGGTCGATGCGAAATTGCTGGTGACCTTGCCGGTGACCAACAACCTGCCGATTGCTGCGTTGATTGTCGGCGCACCGGCGGTCGGCGGGGCGCTGTTTCTGATCGACAAGCTGATCGGCGACCGCGTGGCACGCTTCGCCAGCGTCAAGTACACCGTCAAAGGTCCGTGGAAAGAGCCGAAAATCACTTTCGACAAGCCTTTTTGAACAGCCACATCCCGGGCCTATGGAGTAGCATGGCCGCATACCTGTTACGGAGTGCGCCATGTCTTTAGCGGTGATTCAAATGGTCAGCCAGAGTGATGTGCTGGCCAATCTGGCGCAGGCTCGACGCCTGCTCGAACAGGCCGCGGCCGGCGGCGCGAAGCTGGCGGTGCTGCCGGAAAACTTCGCCGCCATGGGCCGTCGCGACATCGCCGACATCGGCCGTGCCGAAGCGCTGGGCGAAGGTCCGATCCTGCCATGGTTGAAACAGACCGCCCGCGACCTCAAGTTATGGATAGTGGCCGGCACCTTGCCGTTGCCGCCGCTTGGGCAACCGGACGCCAAGTCGCATGCCTGTTCGCTGCTGGTCAACGATCAGGGTGAAACCGTGGCACGGTATGACAAGTTGCACCTGTTCGATGTTGATGTGGCGGACAATCGCGGGCGGTATCGCGAATCCGATGACTATGCTTATGGCAGTGGCGTGGTGGTCGCAGACACGCCGGTTGGCCGAGTCGGCCTGACCGTGTGTTACGACCTGCGCTTTCCGGAGCTGTACAGCGAATTGCGCGCCGCCGGTGCCGAGTTGATTACCGCCCCGTCGGCCTTCACCGCAGTGACCGGTGCGGCGCATTGGGATGTGCTGATTCGCGCCCGGGCCATCGAGACGCAGTGTTATGTATTGGCGGCAGCGCAGGGCGGGACTCACCCGGGACCGCGTGAAACCTTCGGTCATGCGGCGATTGTCGACCCGTGGGGCCGTGTGCTGGCGCATCAGGATCAAGGCGAGGCGGTATTGTTGGCCGCACGCGACAGTGATGAACAAGCGTCTATCAGGGCGCGAATGCCGGTGACGAGTCATCGGCGGTTTTTCTCGCAGGGCGCCCAGCGGCCTGCTTCAGAACATGAATTTAAGGCGTAAACCTATGAGCGAGTTGTTGTCCTCAGTCAGTGATCACCTGTTGGCGCCCGGCGGCGTGACCATCGAGAGCCTGCAAGGTGTGCTCGGCGATCTGGCCGGCCCGGGCATCGATGCTGCCGATCTGTATTTCCAGGGCCAGATCTCTGAGTCGTGGTCGCTGGAAGACGGTATCGTCAAGGAAGGCAGCTTCAACCTCGACCAAGGTGTTGGCGTGCGTGCGCAGTCCGGCGAGAAAACCGGTTTTGCCTACAGCAACGCGATCACCCTCGAAGCCCTGGGCGCTGCGGCCCGTGCCGCCCGCTCGATTTCCCGCGCCGGGCAGAACGGCACGGTGCAGGCGTTCAGCACCCAGGACGTCGCGCAGTTGTATGCGCCGGACAATCCGCTGGAAGTGTTGAGCCGCGCCGAGAAAGTCGAGCTGCTCAAGCGCATCGACGTCGCTACCCGCGCCCTCGACCCACGGATTCAGCAGGTCAGCGTGAGCATGGCCGGGGTCTGGGAACGGATTCTGGTGGCGTCCACCGACGGTGGCCTGGCCGCTGATGTGCGTCCGCTGGTACGTTTCAACGTCAGCGTGATCGTCGAGCAGAATGGCCGTCGCGAGCGCGGCGGACATGGCGGCGGCGGGCGTACCGACTACCGTTATTTCCTCGCCGAAGACCGTGCCATGGGCTATGCCCGTGAAGCACTGCGTCAGGCGCTGGTGAATCTGGAAGCGATTCCGGCACCGGCCGGCACCTTGCCTGTCGTCCTCGGTTCGGGCTGGTCCGGTGTGCTGCTGCACGAAGCGGTCGGTCACGGTCTGGAAGGCGACTTCAACCGCAAGGGCAGTTCGGCCTACAGCGGGCGCATGGGCGAAATGGTCGCTTCCAAGCTCTGCACCATTGTCGATGACGGCACGTTGAGCGGTCGTCGCGGCTCGCTGAGCGTCGACGACGAAGGCACCCCGACCGAGTGCACCACGCTGATCGAGAACGGCGTGCTCAAAGGTTACATGCAGGACAAGCTCAATGCGCGTCTGATGGGCGTGGCCCGTACCGGCAACGGTCGGCGCGAGTCCTACGCGCATCTGCCCATGCCGCGCATGACCAACACCTACATGCTCGGAGGCGAGAGTGATCCGGCGGAAATCATCGCGTCGGTGAAGAAGGGCATCTACTGCGCCAACCTTGGCGGCGGTCAGGTCGACATCACCAGCGGCAAGTTCGTGTTCTCCACCAGTGAGGCGTACCTGATCGAGGACGGCAAGATCACCGCGCCGGTCAAGGGCGCGACGTTGATCGGCAACGGCCCCGAGGCGATGAGCCGGGTGTCGATGGTCGGTAACGATCTGGCGCTGGACAGCGGTGTGGGCACGTGCGGCAAGGACGGGCAGTCGGTGCCGGTGGGTGTCGGTCAGCCGACGCTGAAGATCGATGCGATTACCGTGGGTGGCACGGGCGCATAAAAAGAGGTGGAGCTGCGGGTGGCGCGCAGGGCGGCCACCCGATGGCGAGTATCAACGCAGGCCGCGTTGGGTATCGTCCAGCTCACGGATGTACTTGAAGATCTTGCGGCTGGAAGCAGGAGGTTTGTTTTGCGCAACCTCGTGCTGAGCCTGACGGATCAGGGAACGCAGTTGCTGGCGATCGGCGTCGGGGTATTCGACGACGAATTTCTCCAGCACGGCATCGTCACCGGCGATCAGGCGGTCACGCCAGCGTTCGAGGTTGTGGAAACGCTCGTTGTACTGACGGGTGGAGGCATCGAGTTGATCGAGCAGGACCAGAATCGCGTCAGTGTCCTGATCGCGCATCAGTTTGCCGATGAACTGCAGGTGCCGTTTACGCGCGATGTTCGCGGTGTGCTTCGGCGCATCGGCCAAGGCCCGGCGCAAGGCGTCGGTCAATGGCAGTTTTGCCTGCAAGTCGGGCTTGAGTGTTGTAAGGCGCTCGCCAAGGTCAACCAGAGCATGCAGCTCGCGTTTGACCTGAGATTTGCTTTTTTCTCCCGTATCGAGGGAGTCGTCGTAAGAATCAACCATGGTGGCAGTCCGCAAAGAAACGCCGCCATGATAACCAGTCGGGGGCCGCTTGTCCGGCCCGGTCGCTCGATGACCCCAGCCGAAAGCAGAATTTGAGTGGAGATGAGCATGAGTGCAGTTCAAAGCGTCGGCCCGCAAGCATTGCCGGCACTGCAGGAACAGGTCGAGCAGATCATCGCCGAAGCCAAGCGTCAGGGCGCCAGCGCCTGTGAAGTCGCGGTGTCGCTGGAGCAGGGTTTGTCGACGTCGGTGCGCCAGCGTGAGGTCGAGACGGTCGAATTCAATCGCGACCAGGGCTTTGGCATCACCCTGTACGTCGGCCAGCGCAAAGGCTCAGCCAGCACGTCCGCCACCGGGCCGGACGCGATTCGTGAAACCGTTGCCGCTGCACTGGCGATCGCCAAACACACCTCTGAAGACGAAGCCTCGGGCCTCGCCGATGCCGCGCTGATGGCCAGGGATGTGCAGGATTTCGACCTGTTCCACGAATGGGACATCACCCCGGAGCAGGCCATCGAGAAGGCGTTGCTCTGTGAAGCCGCCGCGTTCGACGCCGATGCGCGAATCAAGAACGCTGACGGCACCACCCTCAGCACCCATCAGGGCTGCCGTGTATATGGCAACAGCCACGGTTTCATCGGTGGTTACGCGTCGACCCGGCACAGCCTGAGCTGCGTGATGATCGCCGAAGCCGACGGCCAGATGCAGCGCGATTACTGGTATGACGTCAATCGTCAGGGCAGCCTGCTGGCGGATCCGGTGAGCATCGGCCAGCGTGCCGCGCAACGCGCCGCGAGCCGTCTGGGCGCGCGTCCGGTACCGACCTGCGAAGTGCCGGTGCTGTTTTCCGCCGAGCTGGCGGGCGGCTTGTTCGGCAGCTTCCTGTCTGCGGTGTCTGGCGGCAGTCTGTATCGCAAATCGTCGTTCCTCGAAGGCACGCTGGGCCAGAAGCTGTTCCCCGAATGGCTGACCATCGATGAGCGTCCACACCTGATGCGCGCCATGGGCAGTGCGTCCTACGACGGTGATGGTCTGGCCACCTACGCCAAACCGTTCGTCGAGAAGGGCGAGTTGGTGTCGTACATCCTCGGCACGTACTCCGGGCGCAAACTCGGCATGCCGAGCACCGCCAACGCGGGTGGCGTGCACAACCTGTTCGTCACTCACGGTGATGAAGATCAGGCGGCGCTGTTGAAACGCATGGGCCGTGGCCTGTTGGTTTCCGAGTTGATGGGCCATGGCTTGAACATGGTCACCGGCGACTATTCGCGTGGGGCGGCGGGGTTCTGGGTCGAGAACGGCGAAATCCAGTTCGCGGTGCAGGAAGTGACCATCGCCGGCAACATGCGCGACATGTTCAAGCAGATCGTCGCAGTCGGTAATGATCTGGAGCTGCGCAGCAATATTCGTACGGGCTCGGTGCTGATCGAGCGGATGACTGTCGCGGGCAGCTAAGCCCCAGCGGTCAGACAAGAAAGGCGCGCCACCTCATCGGGTGGCGCGCCTTTTTTCTTGGCTCCACACAAAACCTTGTGGGAGCGAGCCTGCTCGCGAAAGCGGCAGCGGCGACTGACACGACGCCTTCGCGAGCAGGCTCGCTCCTACAATGGAGTCTGTGTAATCAGGCGCTCTTGTTTTGCTTCTCATTATCATCTAATAATAAATCTCATCTCCGAACGAGCCCCGGATCATGAGTTCTGCCTTGCACGAGCAGCCGTACCTCGAAAGCTGGCGCTGGATGAGTCGCCAGATCCGTTGCGCGATGGATCCTGACGAACCACGCCTGATCGAACATTACCTGGCCGAAGGCCGTTATCTGGCCTGCTGTACGGCGACTTCCCCGTGGACCATCGCTGAAACCTCCTTCCGTCTGCTGCTCGACACAGCCACCGACATCGCGTTGCCGTGGCACTGGCGCAGCCTGTGTCTCGATCAAGCCTGGCGTCCGTTGCGTGAAATGGAGCGCCTGTCGCTGTGCAACTGCCGGCTCCAGCGCTGGCAGCGCTACACCTGGCAACTGGCGACCTGCGAGTTGCTTCCCTCGATTCCTCTCATTGAATTAGTCCAAGGATTTACCGATGACCAAGACTCGTATTGAGCGCGACAGCATGGGCGAACTACAGGTGCCGGTGGACGCTCTCTACGGCGCGCAGACCCAGCGCGCAGTGGATAACTTCCCGATCAGCGGCAAGCCGATGCCAACGCAATTCATCCGTGCGCTGATCCTCGCCAAAGCCGCCGCCGCGCGGGCCAACGTCGAGCTCAACCAGCTCAGCGCCGGCCAGGGCAAAGCTATCAGCGATGCCGCGCAAGGCCTGCTCGAAGGCGATTTCATGCAGCATTTCCCGGTGGATATCTTCCAGACCGGCTCCGGCACCAGCTCCAACATGAACGCCAACGAAGTGATCGCGACCCTCGCCAGCCGCCTGCTCGGCGAGCCGGTCAACCCGAACGATCACGTCAACTGCGGCCAGAGCAGCAACGACATCATTCCGACCACCATCCACGTCAGCGCGGCGTTGACCCTGCATGAGCAGCTGTTGCCGGCGCTGTTGCATCTGGTGCAGGTCATCGAAAACAAAGCCGATCAGGTGCACCACCACGTCAAAACCGGCCGTACGCACTTGATGGACGCGATGCCGGTGCGCATGAGTCAGGTGCTCAATGGCTGGGCGCAGCAGCTCAAGGCCAACATCGGTCATCTGCAGGATTTACTGCCGAGCCTGCAATCGCTGGCGCAGGGCGGTACGGCGGTCGGCACCGGGATCAATGCGCATCCGGAATTCGCCGCGCGTTTCAGCCGCCAGCTCAGCCAACTGACGAATGTGCAATTCACTCCGGGCAAGGATCTGTTCGCCCTGATCGGCTCGCAGGACACGGCCGTCGCCGTCTCTGGTCAGCTCAAAGCCACCGCCGTATCGCTGATGAAAATCGCCAACGACCTGCGCTGGATGAACTCTGGTCCGCTCGCCGGCCTTGGCGAGATCGAGCTGGAAGCCCTGCAACCGGGTTCGTCGATCATGCCGGGCAAGGTTAATCCGGTGATTCCGGAAGCTACTGCGATGGTCGCTGCGCAAGTGATCGGCAACGACTCGGTGATCACCATCGCCGGCCAGTCGGGCAATTTCGAACTGAACGTGATGCTGCCGATCATCGCCCAGAACCTGCTGAGCAGCATCGAACTGCTGGCCAATGCCAGTCGTCTGCTCGGCGACAAGGCCATCGCCAGCTTCAAGGTCAATGAGTCGCGGCTCAAGGAAGCGCTGTCGCGCAACCCGATTCTGGTCACCGCGCTCAACCCGATCATCGGCTACCAGAAAGCCGCCGAAATCGCCAAGCAGGCCTACAAGCAGGGCCGCCCGGTGATCGACGTCGCGCTGGAGCACACCGACCTGTCGCGCAGCCAACTGGAAGAGTTGCTCAACCCCGAGAAACTCACCGCTGGCGGCGTGTAAATACCGCAACCGCTTTGGAGGTTCACCATGGAGCACTGGAAACGCACGATCGAACGGGCCAATCGCTGCTTCATGCTGGGCGAGCTGATTGATGCCCGTGAAGCTTATCTGCAAGCCCTGGCCCTGGCGCAAGTGCTGTTCGAGCGCTGGGCCGATGCCGACGAAGCGGTGGCGGCCTGCGTCATCTCCCACCACAACCTCGCGGATCTGCACCTGCGCCTGAATCAGCCGGAGGAGAGCGCCGAGTACCTCTGCGCGATTCATCAACGGCTGTTGCAGACCATGCAGGACGAGCGTCTGCGTCCGGCCCTGCGGGAAGCGGCGTTGCGCCAGAGCAGCAAGACCTACGTCGAACTGCTGAATTTCATCAGCGAACACGGCGAATACCCACGCACCCAGCGCCTGCTGCACCCGGACACCGGCAACGCACGCCGCGCGTCAGCTTCACATCATCATGGAGTCCACTGAAATGGCTTTTACCTTGCCTGCCTTGCCGTACGCCTACGACGCCCTG
Source organism: Pseudomonas sp. FW305-3-2-15-E-TSA4 (assembly GCF_058787295.1). NCBI lineage: Bacteria > Pseudomonadati > Pseudomonadota > Gammaproteobacteria > Pseudomonadales > Pseudomonadaceae > Pseudomonas > Pseudomonas sp. FW305-3-2-15-E-TSA4. The sequence goes on from NZ_JBYSZP010000001.1 coordinate 30,643, forward strand.
GAACCGCACATCGATGCGCAAACCATGGAGATCCACTACACCAAGCACCACCAGACCTACATCAACAACCTCAATGCCGCCGTCGAAGGCACTGAGTACGCCGAATGGCCGGTGGAAAAACTGGTCGCCAGCGTTCAGCAGTTGCCGGAAAAACTCCGCGCGGCGGTGATCAATCAGGGTGGCGGGCATGCCAACCATTCGCTGTTCTGGGAAGTCATGGTGCCCAACGGCGGTGGCAAGCCGGACGGCGCGCTGGCCAAGGCGATTGACGACCAACTGGGCGGTCTCGACAGCTTCAAGGACGCCTTTACCAAAGCCGCGTTGACCCGTTTCGGCAGCGGCTGGGCCTGGCTCAGCGTGACCCCGGAGAAAAAACTGGTCGTGGAAAGTAGCGGCAATCAGGACAGCCCGTTGATGAACGGCAACACGCCGATTCTCGGTCTGGATGTTTGGGAACACGCCTATTACCTGCGTTATCAGAACCGTCGCCCGGAATACATCAACGCGTTCTACAACGTGATCAACTGGCCGGAAGTTGCTGCGCGCTACCAGGCTGCACTGGTTTAAGTCTTCTATAAAAACAATCCAGGGCTGACTATGGGCACTGAAACACTGGCGATTGGCGGTGGACGCATGTTTCGTTACGCGGTCGGGTCGCTGTTGCTGCTGGCCGGCATAACCTTGCTGGCGGCGCACGGGCTGGAATGGCTGGATCTGCAGCCGCGATTGTCACGCGCATTGCAGGGCGGCGCGATCTGCGCCCTCGGCACGGCGCTCGGCGCGGTGCCGGTGCTGGTGATCCGGCGTATGCCGCAGAGGCTCAGCGATACGCTACTGGGTTTCGGCGCCGGCGTGATGCTGGCGGCGACCGCGTTTTCGCTGATCGTGCCGGGCATCGCTGCTGCCGAAAGTCTGGGCCTGACACCGTTGGCCGCCAGCGGGCTGATTTGCTTCGGCATCATGCTCGGTGCGTTCGGTTTGTATCTGGTGGATCTGAAACTGTCCGGCGCCTCACCGGAAATGCTCGTCGGTACCCCCGAGCACCCGGTGATTCCGCCGCGCATCTGGCTGTTCGTCTTCGCCATCATTGCTCACAACATCCCGGAAGGCATGGCGGTGGGGGTGTCCGCTGGCGGCGGCATGCCGGATGCCGACAGTCTGGCGATGGGCATCGCCTTGCAGGATGTGCCAGAGGGATTGGTGATTGCGCTGGTACTGGCGGGGGCAGGAATGTCGCGGGTCAAGGCATTCTTGATCGGTGCGGCTTCAGGGTTGGTCGAGCCGGTGTTTGCACTGCTCTGTGCCTGGCTGGTCAGTCTGGCGGAGCTGTTATTGCCGTTGGGGCTGGCGCTGGCGGCGGGGGCGATGTTGCTGGTGGTGACGCACGAAGTCATTCCGGAATCGCGCCGCAATGGTCATGACAAGCTGGCCAGTCTTGGCTTGCTGATCGGGTTTTGTCTGATGATGGTGATGGATACGGCGTTGGGTTGAATATCAAAAGATCGCAGCCTGCGGCAGCTGTTGCCAAGGCTGCGATCTTCGGTGCTGGGCTGTCAGCCCCCTTCATCGAAGTAGTTGTTGATCAGCTCCACCAAAGCAACCATGGCCTCCTCAGCCTGTTCGCCTTCGGTGCTCAAATGGATCTTGGTGCCCTTGCCGGCCGCGAGCATCATCATCGCCATGATGCTTTTGCCGTCTACTGCTGTCTCGGGTGTGCGACCGACTCTTATCGTGGTCTCCGGAAACTTGCCGGCCACGCCGACGAATTTGGCCGATGCCCGGGCATGCAGACCCAATTTGTTGATGATTTCGATTTCACGAGCAGGCATCGCGGTGTGAATCCTTTAAGTGAGGTCGCGGTGGCGAACCTGGACGTTCTTCAGGGTTTTCTGCAGGGCCTGACCCAGGCGTTCGGTCAGGTAAACGGAGCGGTGATGCCCGCCGGTGCAGCCAATGGCAATGGTGACGTAGGCGCGGTTGCTCGCGGCAAAACGTGGCAGCCATTTGTACAGGTAGCCGTAGATGTCCTGGAACATCTCCTCAACCTCCGGTTGTGCAGCCAGGTACTCGGCGACCGGTGCGTCGAGACCCGATTGTGTACGCAGTTCCGGTTTCCAGTAAGGATTGGGCAGGCAGCGCACATCGAACACCAGATCCGCGTCCACCGGCATGCCGCGCTTGAAGCCGAACGACTCGACCAGAAACGCCGTGCCCGGCTCCGGCTGGTTCAGCAGTCGCAGCTTGATGGTGTCACGCAACTGGTACAGATTCAGATTGGTGGTGTTGACCTTGAGGTCGGCCAGATCGGCGATCGGGCCGAGCAGGGCGGTCTCGTCGTTGATTGCCTCGGCCAGTGAGCGGTTGGCGGTGCTCAGCGGGTGGCGACGGCGGGTTTCCGAGAAGCGTTTGAGCAAGGTTTCTTCGTCGGCATCCAGATACAGCACATCACACTGGATGTGTCGGGCGCGGACTTCTTCGAGCAACTCGGGGAAGCGCGACAGGTGGCTCGGCAGATTGCGTGCATCGATCGACACGGCCACCAGCGGCTGAGCCAGCTCGGTATGAATCAGGGCGCGTTCGGCGAGTTCCGGCAGCAGACCGGCCGGCAGGTTGTCGATGCAGTAGTAGCCGTTGTCCTCAAGGACATTCAGGGCGGTACTTTTACCCGAGCCGGAGCGGCCGCTGACGATGATCAAGCGCATGATTAATGACCGTTCTGCTCGCTCAGGACGACCTGATACAAGGCTTCGTTGCTCGGTGCGCTGCGCAGTTTTTCGCGCACTTCCTTGCGATCGAGCATGCTGGCGATCTGGCGCAGTAATTCCAGGTGGGCATCGGTGGCCGCTTCCGGGACCAGCAGTACAAACAGCAGGTCGACCGGTGCGCCGTCGATGGCATCGAAATCGATGGGGGCATCAAGGTGCATCAATGCGCTGATAGGCGCTTCGCAGCCTTTGAGGCGGCAGTGCGGAATGGCGATGCCGTTGCCGAAACCGGTGGATCCGAGTTTCTCACGGGCTACCAGGCTCTCGAAAACATCCTGCATGGCCAGATCCGGCACTTCTTTATGGATGAGGTTGGCAATCTGTTCGAGGGCTTTCTTTTTACTGCCGCCCGGCACGTTCACCAGGGAACGGCCGGGGGTCAGGATACTTTCAAGTCGGATCATGGGTTGGGAGTGTTAACGACCTGTCGCGCCCTGGAGGAGGCTCTGGGTCTTTTCCTTATGCTTTTTGAGTTGGCGATCCAGCTTGTCGGTCAGTGAGTCGATCGCAGCGTACATGTCGGTATCTTCTGCGTTGGCGACCACTTCGCTGCCGGGTATATGCAAGGTGGCTTCGATTTTCTGCTTGAGCTTTTCGACGCACATCGTGACTTGCACGTTGGTGATCTTGTCGAAATGGCGCTCCAATCGTTCGAGTTTCTCGTTGATGTAGGTGCGCAGAGGTTCGGTCACTTCCAGTTGGTGTCCACTGATGTTGACTTGCATACAGCTTCTCCTTCGTTGCCAGTGCATAAAGCGGCAGGCCGAAGAGCCTGCCACTGGAACGCTGTAACGTGGCTTACATCAACCGCTTGCGTTCGCTCGAAGGCGCGATCCCGAGGGATTCGCGGTACTTGGCGACGGTGCGGCGAGCCACCTGAATGCCTTGTGCCTCCAGTAAACCAGCGATCTTGCTGTCACTCAACGGCTTTTTCTGATTTTCCGCCGCAACCAGTTTTTTGATGATCGCGCGGATCGCCGTCGACGAGCATTCACCGCCTTCGGAGGTGCTGACGTGGCTTGAGAAAAAGTATTTCAGTTCATAAATACCGCGCGGGGTATGCATGAATTTCTGCGTGGTGACCCGGGAAATCGTCGATTCGTGCATGCCGACCGCCTCGGCGATGTCATGCAGGACCAACGGTTTCATGGCTTCATCGCCATACTCCAGGAAGCCGCGCTGATGCTCGACGATCTGGGTGGCCACCTTCATCAGGGTTTCGTTGCGGCTTTGCAGGCTCTTGATGAACCAGCGTGCCTCTTGCAACTGGTTGCGCATGAAGGTGTTGTCGGCGCTGGTGTCGGCGCGACGGACGAAACCGGCGTACTGCGCGTTAACCCGCAGACGGGGCACTGACTCCTGATTCAGCTCGACCAGCCAGCGTTCGTTATCCTTGCGCACAATGACGTCGGGCACCACGTACTCGGCTTCGGTCGATTCGATCTGCGAGCCCGGACGCGGATTGAGGCTTTGCACCAGTTCGATGACCTGACGCAACTCGTCTTCCTTGAGCTTCATACGCCGCATCAACTGGCTGTAGTCGCGACTGCCGAGCAGATCGATGTAATCGCTGACCAGACGTTTGGCTTCGTTGAGCCACGGGGTCTTGGCCGGGAGCTGACGCAGTTGCAGCAGCAGGCATTCGCCGAGGTTGCGCGCCCCGATACCGGCCGGTTCGAACTGCTGAATGCGGTGCAGAACGGCTTCGATCTCGTCCAGCTCGATGTCGAGCTCCGGATCAAAGGCGTCGAGAATTTCTTCGAGGGTTTCGTCGAGGTAGCCCTGATTGTTGATGCAATCGATCAGGGTCACGGCGATCAGGCGGTCGGTGTCGGACATCGGCGCCAGGTTCAATTGCCACAGCAGATGGCTTTGCAGGCTTTCGCCGGCGGACGTGCGGGTGGTGAAGTCCCACTCGTCGTCATCGCTGCTGGGCAGGCTGCTGGCGCTGGTCTGGTAGACGTCTTCCCAGGCGGTATCAACGGGCAGTTCGTTAGGAATGCGCTCGTTCCATTCGCCATCTTCCAGATTGTCCACCGTCGGGGCGGCTTCCTGATAGGACGGTTCCTGAATGTCGGTGTTGGGTTTTTGTTCGGCGTTGTCGGCCAAAGGATCGGTATTGTCGAAGTCGTCGCCTTCTTCCTGGCGTTCGAGCATCGGATTGGATTCCAGGGCCTCCTGGATTTCCTGTTGCAGGTCCAGGGTCGACAATTGGAGCAGGCGGATGGCCTGTTGCAGCTGCGGTGTCATCGTCAGCTGCTGGCCCATTCTCAAGACTAGCGATGGTTTCATGGCAGGGGCTTAACACCTTATTCGCCGGCGCGCATGCGCCATCCACTACAGGGCGCCGGAGCGCCAAACTTAAGCAAATTATATGCCTGAAACTGTCGTGTTTGCCTAGAGCGCTGTAACAATAAAAGCGTATAAAACTTTGTTGACGCATCGCGTCGGAGCACGGTGAACATCTTTGAGGCGTCGTGTCTGCCTAGAGCGCTGTAACAATAAAAGCGTATAAAAGCCTGCTTCATCGATACAGCACCCGGAGGCTGGCCAAGTGCCTTGGTGCTTACAGGCGGAACTCGTGGCCCAGATACACTTCCTTCACCAGATCGTTGGCAAGGATGGTCGCCGCATCGCCTTCCGCGATCAGTTGACCGTCGTTGACGATGTAGGCGGTTTCGCAGATATCCAGGGTCTCACGCACGTTGTGGTCGGTGATAAGAACACCGATGCCCTTGGCCTTGAGGTGATGGATGATCTGCTTGATGTCGCCGACCGAAATCGGGTCGACACCGGCGAACGGTTCGTCGAGCAGGATGAATTTCGGTGCGGTCGCCAGGGCGCGGGCGATTTCCACCCGGCGGCGTTCACCACCGGACAGGCTCATGCCGAGGTTGTCGCGGATGTGGCTGATGTGGAATTCCTGCAGCAGGCTTTCCAGTTCCTTGCGACGACCGGCCTTGTCGAGTTCCGTGCGGGTTTCGAGGATGGCCATGATGTTATCGGCCACCGACAATTTGCGGAAGATCGACGCTTCTTGCGGCAGATAGCCGATACCTGCCTTGGCACGGCCGTGCATCGGCTGATGGCTGACGTCCAGATCATCGATCAGTACGCGACCCTGATCGGCCTGCACCAGACCGACGATCATGTAGAAGCAGGTGGTCTTGCCGGCGCCGTTCGGGCCGAGCAGGCCAACGATCTGGCCGCTGTCGATCGACAGGCTGACGTCGCGCACAACCTGGCGGCTTTTATAGGCCTTGGCCAGGTGTTGAGCTTTCAGAGTTGCCATTACTGGGTTTTCTCGTCGGTTTTCTTCTTCGGCTGGATCACCATGTCGATACGCGGACGCGCTTCGGTGACTTTGCTGCCGGTAGCGCGACCGGCACTGGCCAGTTTCTTCACCGTGTCATAGACGATTTTCTCGCCCTGAGTGGTGTTGTTGTCCTTGTCGACAACCTTGGCCTTGTCGATCAGCACGACGCGGTTTTGCGCGGCGTGGTACTGAATCGTCACGCCCCAGCCCTGAACAGGCTTGGCGTCACCCTGGGTTTGCAGTTGCTCGAAGTAGGCAAGGTTGCCCACCGAGGTCACCACGTCGATATCGCCGGTCGGAGTACGGGTGATGGTCACCGTATTGCCCTTAACGATCATTGAGCCCTGGGTGATGATCACATCACCTTTATAGGTGGCGATGCCGTTCTTGTCGTCCAGCTGGGCGTCGTCGGCCTGAATGCGGATAGGTTGCTGCTGATCGTTCGGCAGAGCCCAGGCGCTCACGCTTCCCAGTGCTGCGCCCAGACTGAGCAAAATAGGGAGGGTTTTAACGAGCCTCATACTGTCCTCTTACGTTCGATTGCAGGTGTATCCTGCTTTCCTTCAAATACGCCTTCATTCCCACGCCAGTCGATACACCGCCAGCGCCGTCGATTCTAACGGGTTGCTCGGTCTGCGCATATTGCTGCTGAGGGAACACCGTCATGCGTGTGCTGGTGATCAGGGTGTCGCGTTTCTTTTCATCGGTGCGCTTGATGCGTACCGAGTCGATCAATTCTACCTGCGTTCCGTCCGGATTCACTTCGCCGCGTTCGCTGGTCACGTGCCACGGAAACTCGGTGCCGCGATACATGTTGAGGTCGGGTTTGGTAACCAGAGTCACATCCGTCGCTTTCAGGTGTTCGGCCTTGTCCGACGTCATTTCGTACTGCACTTTGCCGTCCGGCAGATATTGCAGGGTATGCGTATTGGTGGCGTACCAGTCGATAGCGGTGTCTTCGACCTTGACCACGGGCTTGTCGAGGAAGCGTTCCGGGCTGATGTTCCAGTAGCCGACCGCCGCAAACATGGCAGCGATGCAGCCGAACAGCAGGAAGTTGCGAAATTTTTTGCTAAACATGATTTGGCTCACAGGTACGCGGCGTTGGCCGCATCGAGGCGGCCCTGGGCGCGCAGGATCAATTCGCAGAATTCACGAGCGGCACCTTCGCCACCGCGGGCCCGAGTGACGCCATGGGCGTGTTCGCGCACGAAGTCGGCAGCATTGGCAACGGCCATGCCCAGGCCTACGCGGCGGATCACCGGCAAGTCAGGCAGGTCGTCACCCAGGTAGGCGACCTGTTCATAGCTTAGGCCCAGTTGCGCCAGCAGGCCGTCCAGAACCACCAATTTGTCTTCGCGACCCTGAAACAGGTGCGGGATACCGAGGTTCTTTGCCCGGCGTTCAACCACCGGGGTCTTGCGGCCACTGATGATGGCGGTCTCGACACCGGCATTCATCAGCATCTTGATGCCCTGGCCGTCGAGGGTGTTGAAGGTCTTGAATTCGCTGCCGTCTTCGAGGAAGTACAGGCGCCCGTCGGTGAGGACGCCGTCGACGTCGAACACCGCCAGTTTGATCGTTTTGCCGCGTTGCAGCAGATCGGTGGTCATTACATCACTCCTGCACGCAGCAGATCGGAGAGGTTGAAGGCGCCGATCGGCCGATCTTCTTCGTCCACGACAACCAGTGCGTTGATTCGGTGGTCTTCCATGATTTTCAGGGCTTCGGCGGCGAGCATCTCGGGCCGTGCGGTCTTGCCGTGTGCGGTCATGACCTGGTCGATGGTGGCGCTGCGGATGTCGATGCTGCGGTCCAGCGTGCGGCGCAAATCGCCGTCGGTGAAGATTCCGGCCAGTTTGCCATCGGCTTCAACGATCGCGGTCATGCCCAGACCCTTGCGGGTCATTTCCATGAGCGCGTCCTTGAGCAGGGTGCCGCGCTGCACTTGCGGCAGCTCTTGCCCGGCATGCATGACGTTTTCCACTTTCAGCAGCAGGCGTCGACCCAGAGCGCCGCCCGGGTGTGAAAAGGCAAAATCTTCGGCGGTGAAACCACGCGCTTCCAGCAGCGCGACGGCCAGGGCATCGCCCATGACCAGCGCGGCGGTGGTCGAGGAAGTCGGTGCCAGGTTCAGCGGGCAGGCTTCGTGTTCGACATGAACGTTGAGATTGACTTCGGCAGCTTTGGCCAGCGGCGACTGCGGATTGCCGGTGAGACTGATCAACTGGATGCCGAGGCGCTTGATCAATGGCAGCAGGGTGACGATTTCGTTGGTCGAGCCGGAGTTGGAGAGGGCGAGGATCACGTCGTCGCGGGTGATCATGCCCATGTCGCCATGGCTGGCTTCGGCCGGGTGGACGAAAAATGCCGGGGTGCCGGTGCTGGCCAGGGTCGCGGCAATCTTGTTGCCGACGTGCCCGGATTTGCCCATGCCGACCACGACCACACGGCCTTTGCTGGCCAGAATCATCTCGCAAGCGCGTACGAAATCGGCGTCGATATGGGGCAACAAGCCTTGTACGGCTTCCACTTCGAGGCGGATGGTGCGTTGTGCCGATTGAATCAGGTCGCTGGATTGGCTCATGTCAGAAATCGTATAGCCCGATGAAAAGGCGGCGATTATAGCGGTTATGTTGAAAAGCCTCACGCAAGTTCGTCGTGCTTTGTCATTCCGCGTCAGCAAAACCCCGAAAAAGTGCCGTCAGGCCTGTCATATCGTTGAACGCGGAGGGGCGGGGCCTTGGGCGCTTGGCGTTTGCAGTGATATAGTTCGCCGCCAGTTCGGCCTGCCCGGGAGGTATGTGCTTTCTGCGGAAAGCCAGGCGTCCGAGTGAGAGGCTGCATCGCAAGGAGTTTAGATGAGTGCCGATAACGCCTACGCGGTCGAGCTGAAGGGAGTCTCCTTCAAGCGCGGTGCGCGCAGCATTTTCAATAACGTCGATATTCGCATCCCGCGTGGCAAGGTTACCGGCATCATGGGACCTTCCGGGTGCGGCAAGACCACTTTGTTGCGCTTGATGGGTGCGCAGTTGCGTCCATCCAGCGGCGAAGTCTGGGTCAACGGCCAGAACCTGCCGACGCTGTCGCGCAGTGATCTGTTCGATGCGCGCAAGCACATGGGCGTGCTGTTTCAGAGCGGCGCGCTGTTTACCGATCTCGATGTCTTCGAGAACGTCGCTTTCCCCCTGCGCGTTCATACCCAATTGCCGGATGAAATGATCCGCGACATCGTCCTGCTCAAATTGCAGGCGGTCGGTTTGCGCGGTGCCATCGAGCTGATGCCCGACGAGCTGTCCGGCGGCATGAAGCGTCGGGTCGCCCTGGCCCGGGCGATTGCGCTCGATCCGCAGATTCTCATGTATGACGAGCCTTTCGTCGGTCAGGATCCGATCGCCATGGGCGTGCTGGTACGCCTGATCCGTCTGCTCAACGATGCGCTGGGGATCACCAGTATCGTGGTCTCCCACGATCTGGCCGAAACCGCGAGCATCGCCGACTACATCTATGTAGTGGGTGATGGTCAGGTGCTGGGGCAGGGCACGCCGGACGAATTGATGAACTCGGATGAACCGCGTATTCGCCAGTTCATGACCGGCAACCCCGATGGCCCGGTGCCGTATCATTTTCCAGCGACGGATTACCGCGCAGATCTTCTGGGGAAGCGCTGATGCGCAGAATTTCATTGATAGAACGCGTACGCCGGTTCGGCGAGGCCGCGATCGACGCCGTCGCGGTGTTTGGCCGCGCGACCCTGTTCCTGTTTCACGCCCTGCTCGGTCGTGGCGGCATCAGCGGCGGTTTCGGCCTGCTGGTCAAGCAACTGCATTCGGTCGGCGTGATGTCGCTGGTGATCATCGTCGTGTCGGGGATTTTCATCGGCATGGTGCTGGCGCTGCAGGGCTTCAGTATTCTGTCGAGCTACGGTTCGGAGCAGGCGGTGGGGCAGATGGTGGCCCTGACGTTGCTGCGTGAACTGGGGCCAGTCGTGACGGCGTTGCTGTTTGCCGGGCGTGCCGGTTCGGCGCTGACCGCAGAAATTGGCAACATGAAGTCCACCGAACAGCTTTCCAGCCTGGAAATGATCGGTGTCGATCCGCTCAAATACATTATTGCCCCGCGTCTGTGGGCCGGTTTCATTTCCCTGCCGGTGCTGGCGATGATTTTCAGCGTGGTGGGAATCTGGGGCGGTTCGTGGGTGGCTGTCGACTGGCTTGGCGTGTATGAAGGCTCCTACTGGGCGAACATGCAGAACAGCGTGAACTTCACCAGCGATGTGCTCAACGGCGTCATCAAAAGTATCGTTTTCGCCTTCGTCGTGACCTGGATCGCCGTATTCCAAGGCTATGACTGTGAGCCCACTTCCGAGGGCATCAGTCGCGCCACCACCAAGACCGTGGTATTCGCCTCGCTGGCGGTACTGGGCCTGGACTTTATTCTGACCGCTTTGATGTTTGGAGATTTCTGATGCAAAACCGCACCCTGGAAATCGGTGTCGGCCTGTTCCTGCTGGCAGGGATCCTGGCTTTGTTGCTGCTTGCTCTGCGGGTCAGTGGCCTGTCTCCGACTTCGACCACCGACACCTATAAACTGTATGCCTACTTCGACAATATCGCCGGTTTGACGGTCAGAGCCAAAGTGACCATGGCTGGCGTAACCATCGGCAAGGTCACGGCCATCGATCTGGATCGCGACAGCTTCACCGGTCGGGTAACCCTGCAAGTGGATAAAAAGGTCGACAACCTGCCGACCGACTCCACAGCGTCTATCCTGACCGCTGGCCTGTTGGGCGAGAAGTACATCGGTATCAGCGTGGGCGGCGAAGACACCCGTCTGAAGGATGGTGGAACCATCCACGACACCCAGTCGTCTCTGGTACTGGAAGACCTGATCGGTAAATTCCTGCTCAATACCGTTAGCAAAGACGCCAAATGAGGAGCTTTTGAATGATCTCTACCTTGCGACGTGGCCTGTTGGTGTTGCTTGCGGCACTGCCGATGCTGGCTAGCGCTGCGCCCGGACAGTCGGCGCACGACCTGATTCAGGACACCACGAACCGGATGCTGGCCGACCTGTCGGCCAATAAAGAGAAGTACAAGAAGGATCCGCAGGACTTCTACACGGCGCTGAACACCATCGTCGGACCTGTGGTGGATGCCGAAGGCATTTCCAAGAGCATCATGACGGTCAAGTATTCGCGCAAGGCCACGCCCGCGCAGATGCAGACCTTCCAGGAGAACTTCAAGCGCGGTCTGTTCCAGTTCTATGGCAATGCCTTGCTCGAATACAACAACCAGGGCATCACGGTTGATCCGGCCAAGGATGAGTCCGGCGATCGCACCAGCGTCGGCATGACCGTCAAGGGCAACAACGGCGCGATCTACCCTGTGCAGTACACGCTGGAGAAGATCAATGGCGAGTGGAAACTGCGCAATGTGATCATCAACGGCATCAACATCGGCAAGCTGTTCCGTGATCAGTTCGCCGACGCGATGCAGCGCAATGGCAACGATCTGGACAAGACCATCAACAATTGGGCTGGCGAAGTGGCCAAGGCCAAGGAAACCACCGAGAAAGCTGCCGAGAAGCCAGCGCAATGAATGAGGCGGCAGTTCGTATGAGTGATGTCGACGAGCTATTGCTCAGCGGAGTGCTGGACTATCGCACAGGTCCCGACCTGCGCAAGGAAGGCCAGGCGCTGATCAAGGCCAGCAAGGCGGCATCGCTGGTCATCGATTGCTCGGCAGTGAAGAAGTCCAGCAGCGTCGGCTTGTCCTTGCTGCTGTGCTTCATGCGCGATGCCCAGGCGGCCGGCAAGGCCGTCAGCATCCGTGCGATGCCGGAAGACATGCGCGAAATCGCTCAGGTCAGTGAACTGACCGAGTTGCTCGCGCACCCCTGAACCCGCATCGATAAACAAGCCCCCCGTCAGAGTCCTGCCAATGCGGGGTTCGCAGGCGCGGGGCTTTTTTGTATGATGTCCGACCCGTGCGCACAGGGCGCCGATTGAGGTTGAGCATGCAGGCCGTAGAAGTGAAGAGCTTCCTTGAAGGAAAGCTGCCAGGAACGCAGGTGGAAGTTGAAGGCGAAGGCTGCAACTTCCAGCTGAACGTGATTAGTGATGAACTGGCGGCGTTGAGCCCGGTCAAGCGTCAGCAAAGCATCTATGCCCATTTGAACCCTTGGATCGCCGATGGCAGCATCCACGCGGTCACTATGAAATTTTTCAGCAGCGCGGCCTGGGCCGAGCGCACCTGAGCCCTAGGGCGTCGAGATTCTTATGGATAAATTGATTATTACCGGTGGCGTTCGTCTTGATGGCGAAATCCGTATCTCCGGGGCGAAGAACTCCGCCCTGCCGATTCTGGCTGCCACCCTGCTGTGCGATGGCCCGGTGACCGTTGGCAACCTGCCGCACCTGCACGACATCACCACCATGATCGAGCTATTCGGTCGCATGGGCATCGAGCCGGTGATCGACGAGAAGCTCAGCGTCGAAATCGACCCGCGCACCATCAAGACCCTGATCGCGCCGTACGAACTGGTGAAAACCATGCGTGCCTCGATTCTGGTACTGGGCCCGATGGTTGCGCGTTTCGGTGAAGCCGAAGTCGCCCTGCCTGGCGGTTGCGCCATCGGTTCGCGTCCGGTCGACCTGCACATTCGTGGCCTCGAAGCCATGGGCGCGGTGATCGATGTTGAAGGCGGCTACATCAAGGCCAAGGCGCCTGAAGGCGGTCTGCGCGGTGCGCACTTCTTCTTTGATACCGTCAGCGTGACCGGTACCGAAAACATCATGATGGCAGCTGCCCTGGCCAAGGGCCGCAGCGTCCTGCAGAACGCTGCGCGCGAGCCTGAAGTGGTTGACCTGGCGAACTTCCTCAACGCCATGGGCGCCAAGGTATCTGGCGCCGGTACCGACACCATCACCATCGATGGCGTCGAGCGTCTGGGTTCGTGCTTCTACAAAGTCATGCCTGACCGTATCGAAACCGGCACCTACCTGGTGGCCGCTGCGGTCACCGGTGGCCGCGTGAAGGTCAAGGACACTGATCCGACCATTCTTGAAGCGGTCCTGGAAAAGCTCCGTGAGTCCGGTGCGGAAATCACCTGCGGTGAAGACTGGATCGAGCTGAACATGCACGGCAAGCGCCCGAAAGCGGTCAACGTGCGTACCGCGCCGTACCCGGCGTTCCCGACCGACATGCAGGCGCAGTTCATCTCGCTCAACGCCATTGCCGAAGGCACCGGTGCAGTGATCGAGACGATCTTCGAAAACCGTTTCATGCACGTTTACGAACTGCACCGCATGGGCGCCAGGATCCAGGTCGAAGGCAACACCGCGATCGTCACCGGTACTGAAGTCCTGAAGGGCGCGCCAGTGATGGCCACCGACCTGCGTGCTTCGGCCAGCCTGGTGATCTCGGCACTGGTGGCCGAAGGCGACACCCTGATCGACCGCATCTACCACATAGACCGTGGTTACGAGTGCATCGAAGAAAAACTGCAGATGCTGGGCGCCAAGATCCGTCGCGTTCCGGGCTGATTGCTGCATGCGGACACAGGGACGTGTCCACTGAATTTGTTTCGAGTCGAGCCGGTATCCGGCTCGATGTGTGTCCGGCGCCGATTGCGACCGGGCATGAGTACCTTGATAAGGACTGACGTTTCCCATGTTGACCATCGCACTGTCCAAGGGCCGCATCCTTGACGACACTCTGCCGCTTCTCGCTGAAGCGGGCATCGTGCCGACCGAGAATCCGGACAAGAGCCGCAAGCTGATCATCCCCACCACTCAGGATGACGTACGTCTGTTGATCGTGCGTGCCACCGACGTGCCGACCTACGTCGAGCATGGCGCGGCCGACCTTGGCGTCGCCGGTAAAGACGTGTTGATGGAATACACCGGCCAGGGCCTGTACGAGCCGCTGGATCTGCAGATTGCCCAGTGCAAGCTGATGACCGCCGGCAAGATCGGTGCGCCGGAACCCAAGGGCCGTCTGCGCGTGGCGACCAAGTTCGTCAATGTCGCCAAGCGTTACTACGCCGAACAGGGTCGTCAGGTCGACATCATCAAGCTCTACGGCTCGATGGAGCTGGCACCGCTGATCGGTCTGGCCGACAAGATCATCGACGTGGTCGACACCGGCAACACCCTGCGCGCCAATGGCCTGGAACCTCAGGAACTGATCGCCATGATCAGCTCGCGCCTGGTGGTCAACAAGGCTTCGATGAAGATGCAACACGCCCGAATCCAGGCGTTGATCGATACCCTGCGCAACGCAGTGGAATCGCGACACCGCGGCTGATGTACCTGCGCGACCCCTGGTCGCGCCGTCTATCCGCCTCATAGCCAGAATTCTCAGGTGCCCAAGCGGATCGAATGATAGTTTCGGGCGCCTGAGTTTTTGCCATTCCTATGAGGCTCTCGCTATGACCGCACCGACTGCAATTCGCCGACTCAACGCTGCTGACCCGGATTTCGCGCATCATCTGGATCATCTGCTGAGCTGGGAAAGTGTGTCTGACGACTCGGTCAATCAGCGCGTGCTGGACATCATCAAGGCGGTGCGCGAGCGCGGTGACGCGGCGCTGGTCGAATTCACCCAGAAGTTCGACGGCCTCGAAGTGGCGTCGATGGCCGACCTGATCCTGCCGCGCGAGCGTCTGGAACTGGCCCTGACCCGCATCACCGTGGCACAGCGCGAAGCGCTGGAAAAAGCCGCGGCACGGGTGCGCAGCTATCACGAAAAACAGAAACAGGACTCCTGGAGCTACACCGAGGCCGACGGCACCGTACTCGGGCAGAAGGTCACGCCGCTGGATCGCGCCGGCCTGTACGTACCGGGCGGCAAGGCGTCGTACCCGTCTTCGGTGTTGATGAACGCGATTCCGGCCAAGGTCGCCGGCGTGACCGAAGTGGTCATGGTCGTGCCGACCCCGCGCGGTGAGCTCAATGAACTGGTGCTGGCGGCGGCGTGCATTGCCGGCGTTGACCGGGTGTTCACCATCGGCGGCGCACAAGCGGTTGCCGCGCTGGCTTACGGCACCGAAAGCGTGCCACAGGTGGACAAGGTCGTCGGCCCGGGCAACATCTATGTCGCGACCGCCAAACGCCACGTGTTCGGTCAGGTCGGCATCGACATGATCGCCGGCCCGTCGGAAATCCTTGTGGTGTGTGACGGCCAGACCGATCCGGACTGGATCGCCATGGACCTGTTCTCCCAGGCCGAGCACGACGAAGACGCGCAGGCAATTCTGGTCAGCCCGGACGCCGAGTTCCTCGACAAGGTCGCCGCCAGCATCGACAAACTGCTGCCGACCATGGACCGCGCAACCATCATCGAAACCTCGATCAATGGTCGCGGTGCACTGATTCATGTGCGCGACATGGCGCAAGCCATCGAAGTCGCCAACCGTATCGCCCCGGAACACTTGGAGCTGTCGGTCGCTGATCCACAAGCGTGGTTGCCGCAGATCCGTCACGCCGGCGCGATCTTCATGGGCCGTCACACCTCCGAGGCGCTGGGCGACTACTGCGCTGGCCCGAATCACGTGTTGCCGACCTCCGGCACCGCGCGGTTCTCCTCGCCGCTGGGTGTGTACGACTTCCAGAAACGTTCGTCGATCATCTTCTGCTCCGAGGCCGGTGCTTCCGAGCTGGGCAAGACCGCTTCGGTGCTGGCCCGTGGCGAATCCCTGAGTGCGCACGCACGCAGCGCCGAATACCGCATCAAAGCTGAGCAGAAGGGGAACTGATCATGAGTAAATTCTGGAGCCCGTTCGTCAAGGATCTGGTGCCGTATGTGCCGGGCGAACAGCCAAAGCTGACCAAACTGGTCAAGCTCAACACCAACGAAAACCCCTACGGCCCGTCGCCAAAAGCCCTGGCGGCGATGCAGACCGAACTCAACGACAACCTGCGCCTGTACCCGGATCCGAACAGCGATCTGCTGAAAAATGCCGTCGCCGACTACTACGGCGTGCAGAGCAATCAGGTGTTCCTCGGCAACGGTTCGGACGAAGTGCTGGCGCACATCTTCCACGGTCTGTTGCAACACGAGCAGCCGCTGCTGTTCCCCGATATCAGCTACAGCTTCTATCCGGTGTATTGCGGTCTGTACGGCATCCAGTTCGATGCCGTGCCGCTGGACGCGCAGTTCCAGATCAACTCGGCGGACTACGCCAAACCGAACGGCGGGATCATTTTCCCCAATCCGAACGCACCGACCGGTTGCCTGTTGGCGCTGGAGGCGGTCGAGCAGATCCTCAAGGCCAGCCCGGATTCGGTAGTGGTCGTGGATGAGGCGTACATCGACTTCGGTGGCGAAACCGCGATCAGTCTGGTGGATCGTTATCCGAATCTGCTGGTAACCCAGACCCTGTCCAAGTCGCGCTCGCTGGCCGGCCTGCGCGTTGGTCTGGCGGTGGGTCATCCGGATCTGATCGAAGCGCTGGAGCGGATCAAGAACAGCTTCAACTCCTATCCGCTGGATCGCCTGGCGATTGTCGGTGCGGCGGCAGCGTTCGAGGATCGCGAGTACTTCGACAGGACCTGCCGTCTGGTCATCGAGAGTCGTGAGTGGGTCATCGCGCAATTGCAGGCCAAGGGCTTTGAAGTGCTGCCTTCGGCGGCGAACTTCATCTTCGCCCGTCACCCGCAACACGATGCAGCAGGGCTGGCAGCCAAACTGCGCGAGCAGGGTGTGATCGTGCGTCACTTCAAGCAGGAGCGGATTGCCCAGTTCCTGCGGATTTCGATCGGTACGCCGGAGCAGAATCAGGCGCTGATCGACGGTCTCGGCAACCTCTAAAAGCCAAAGCCCCTCACCCTAGCCCTCTCCCAGAGGGAGAGGGGACTGATTGGGGGATATTGCAGAGTTTCGCCGACGTGAGAGTGCTGTACTGAATCCATAATCGACTCGGATTTTCAGGTCGATGTACTTCGCAAGACAGCGCGGTCTGCTCCCTCTCCCTCAGGGAGAGGGCTGGGGTGAGGGTGCGCTTTTACTCGTGATGCGGTTCGCCAAGGAACGTCAGCGAACTGAACAGCCCGCGACTGTTCACATCCGCGCTGTCCTTCACCGGCACTTCCACCTGCGCCGCAATCACATTCAACCCTTCATTACGCACCAGCACTTGCGCACGACCGTCCTTGTCCGTTTCAGTGCTCAGGGTGTTCGGTGCATTGCGATAGTCGCCAATCAGCTTCACGCCCGCTGCCGGTTTGCCATCGAGCAGCACCCGTACCGGCAGTGATTTGCCCGGGCCGACGGTCAGCGGGTCGACCTCCGGCAAAATCAGCAACTTGATCTGCTCAAGCCTGGGCAACTTTGCTCCCGGTTGATAAATCGCCAGGCTGTACTTGAGCGTCTCGGTGGCTTCGACAGCACCCGGCACTTTGCTGCGGCCTTCGTTGATCCATTTTCTGTCGGCGGTTTGCGACCACATGCCGTTGTTCAGTGCGACGGCCATGACCGCCGGTGTTTTTAGCGGCTTCAGGCGCGCGTGATCGGACAGGCGTTCGACACTCACCGGGATCATTTTGCCGCTTGTGTCATAGGCCCAGGCGCCGCTGATTTTCTGCGCCTTGAAGGCATTGTCCTCGGCGCCGTGGCCGTAGATCACTTCGATGTTGCCGCGCCGTTGTTCGGTCCACAGGCCGTGGGCCGAGGCCTGAGTGGCGAACAGGGCGGCGATGATCAGCAGGGTTTTGCGGCATTGCATAGTGACGTCCTTTTACAGATTGAGTGTCAGGCTGACGGTGAAATTGCGCGGCTCGCCGGGGTTGACCCAATAATTGCTGTAGGAGCGCTCGTAATATTTTTCGTCGAAGAGATTGTTCAGGTTCAGGCCAACCGTGACGTTGTCGCTGGCCTTGTAATGGGCCAGCAGATCGACGGTGTGATAGGCCGGCATTTCAAAATCACCGCCGGCTTCACCGGAGCGATCGCCGACATAGGTGAACGCCGCGCCGACGTCCGAGCCGCGCAAATGGCCGTCCTGAAATTCGTACACACCGAGCAGGCTGCCACTGCGCTTGGCCACGCCGAGGATGCGGCTGCCGGTCGGGATTGCCACGTCGCCCTTGGTCACTTCAGCGTCGATGTAAGCGAAGGCACCCATCACCCGCACGGCATCGGTGACTTGTCCGGACACTTGCAGATCGAAACCCTGGCTGCGCGCCTTGCCCATCGCGCGGCTGGTGTCGGTGCTCGGGTCGAGGGCGAGGACGTTCTCCTTGTCGATGTGGAAGAAGGCGAGGGTGCTGCTCAGACGCTCGTCGAACAGTTCGTTCTTGATGCCGATTTCGTAACCGATGCCCTCTTCGGGATCGAAGGATTTGCCGGAGGCGTCGAGGCCGTTATTCGGTTTGAACGAGGTCGAGGTGTTGGCGAACAGGCCGGTGTTCGGCGTCAACTGATAGAGCAGGCCGGCGCGTTGGGTGAGGGCGTCGTGAGTCTGCTGGCTTTTGGCATCGCGGGTGTGATCGTCGATGCGTTGATCAAAGTGTTCGAAGCGTGCGCCGATCATCCCGCGCAGTTTGTCGGTGAAGATGATTTGATCCTGCAGGTTCAGTGCGTGGCTTTCGACGTGTTCGAAGAAGTCAGTACCCGAGCGTGGGCCGTTGGGTTTCGGTTGGCCGTAGATCGGCTTGTAGATGTCGATGGCGTAGGGACCGCCAGCGATGGTAGTGACGCGTTCGTTCTTGCGGAAGTTCTCGTATTCGGTGCCGATCAGCAGTTCGTGCTGCCATGGGCCGAGGTCGAACAGACCGCGCAGCTCCAATTGGGTGATGCTGTCGTGCCAGTTAGTGTCCCGTTCGCGGGAGCGTCGGTTGACCGTGTGACCATCGGCGTTCAGCGCACGACTTTCAGACGCGTCGCCCCACAGTTTGCCTTCCTTGTAGTGGCTGGCCAGACGCAGTTTCCAGCTGTCGTTGAGGTGATGTTCGAGGGTGGCCTGGAGCAGGTTGTTGTGGTTGTCGATGTTGCCGTCGTTCGGTTCACCGAGGAAGGTCGAGCGCGAAACGCCGCTCCATTTGTTGTTCGGCGCGACGATTCCTCGGTCGAACGTGGAGTTGTGCCGGACGATTTCGCTTTCCACCAACAACGAAGTGTCCGGGCTCAGTTGCCAACTGATCGAAGGTGCGACGAAGACCCGCTGGCTGTCGACGTGATCACGGAAGCTGTGGTTGTCTTCGACCGCGAGGTTGATCCGCGAGAGCACGTCCCCCTGCTCGTCGAGCGGCGTATTGATGTCCAGTGCCGTGCGATAACGATCCCAGCTGCCAGCGCTGGTCTGCAGGGTGGTGAACGCTTCGGGCTGCGGTTTTTTGGTGACGATGTTCACCGTGCCGCCCGGATCGCCTCGGCCATACAGGCTCGCGGCCGGGCCTTTGAGGACTTCGATGCGCTCCACGTTGGCGGCGTCCGGCGTGCTCGGATAGCCGCGATTGGCGCTGAAACCGTCCTTGTAGAACTCCGAGGTGGTGAAGCCGCGCACGCTGTATTCGTACAGCGTCAGGCCGCCAAAATTGTTCTGCTTCGACACGCCGCCGGCAAAATCCAGTGCGCGTTCGACATTGTGGCTGCCCAGATCCTTGAGCACGCTGGCCGGCACTACGCTGATCGTTTGGGGAATGTCGCGGATGGCGGTGTCGGTTTTGGTTGCGCTGGCGGAGCGCGTCGCGCGGTAGCCGCTGACCGGCCCGCTGGCGGACTCGTAATCGGAAGTGACGCTGATGGCGTCGAGTTCGAGGGGT
The DNA here is from genome assembly GCF_058787295.1 of Pseudomonas sp. FW305-3-2-15-E-TSA4. NCBI lineage: Bacteria > Pseudomonadati > Pseudomonadota > Gammaproteobacteria > Pseudomonadales > Pseudomonadaceae > Pseudomonas > Pseudomonas sp. FW305-3-2-15-E-TSA4. The sequence goes on from NZ_JBYSZP010000001.1 coordinate 50,489, forward strand.
TGCGGATCTTCGGCGAATACCGGATCGCCCAGCAGGCCCAGGGTCAGGCCAAGCAGCGAAGCCTTTTTTCGAGACGACATGTTATGTTGTTCCAATCGTTAAATTGAAACAATATAACATGCCTGTTGAGAGTGTCTTTCATTCGCGCACTCGGCGCGAATAAAGTTTTACTCTTCTTCTTTCACCGGTGCAGGCGGCGGACGCAGGCCGATTTCAGCGGTGAGCTTCAGTTCTTTGCCGTTGCGCATGACCTGAATGGTCACTTTGTCAGTCGGCTTGATCCGCGCCACCTGGTTCATGGACTTGCGGCCATCACCGGCCGGTTCGCCGTCGATACTCAGAATCACGTCACCCAGTTGCAGGCCGGCCTTCTGTGCCGGGCCATCGCGGAAGATCCCCGCCACGACAATCCCCGGACGCCCGGACAGGCCAAACGACTCGGCCAGTTCCTGGGTCAGCGGCTGCACTTCAATACCGAGCCAGCCACGAATCACCTGACCGTGCTCGATGATCGATTTCATTACTTCCATCGCCAGTTTCACCGGGATTGCAAAACCGATGCCCTGCGAGCCGCCGGACTTGGAAAAGATCGCCGTATTGATGCCGGTGAGGTTGCCGTTGGCATCGACCAGCGCGCCGCCGGAGTTGCCCGGGTTGATCGCCGCGTCGGTCTGGATGAAGTCTTCGTAGTTGTTCAGGCCCAACTGGTTACGCCCGGTGGCGCTGATGATGCCCATGGTCACGGTCTGGCCGACGCCGAACGGGTTGCCGATTGCCAGCGCGACATCGCCGATGCGGATGCTGTCGGAGCGGCCGACGGTGATCGCCGGCAGGTTTTTCAGGTCGATCTTCAGCACCGCGAGGTCGGTTTCCGGGTCGCTGCCGATGACGCGGGCGAGGGTTTCGCGACCGTCCTTGAGTGCCACCACGATCTGGTCGGCGCCGGTGGTCACGTGGTTGTTGGTCAGAATGTAGCCTTCCGGGCTCATGATCACCCCGGAACCGAGGCTCGATTCCATGCGTTTCTGCTTCGGCGAGTTGTCACCGAAGAAGCGCCGGAACTGCGGGTCTTCAAACAGCGGGTGCGCCGGTTTGTTGATGACCTTGGTGGTGTAAAGGTTGACCACCGACGGTGCGGCGATGGTCACCGCGTCGGCATATGACACCGGCCCCTGCTGCACGCTGGTGGTTTGCGGGGCCTGTTGCAGGTTGACATCGAGGCTCGGCAGCCCGACCCACTGCGGGTAACGCTGAATAATCAACAGAGCGATAAGCACACCGGCCAACAGCGGCCAGCCGAAAAAACGCAGCGCCTTGAGCATTAAGCACGTCCTGGAAAAGTTGCAGGCGGGGTCAGACCGCCCATAATGTCGCGCATTATACGAGGCCGCGCGCGCCTCTGAACGGGATTTTCAGGAGTCTTTCATGGCCGTCGCCCTCAGCACCCTCGTCGAAGAAGCCGACCGTTACCTCGGCAGTGCGAAAATCGCCGATTATTGCCCCAACGGCCTGCAGGTCGAAGGCCGACCGCAAGTGATGCGCATCGTCAGTGGCGTCACCGCCAGTCAGGCGCTGCTCGACGCGGCGGTGGAGGCCGAGGCCGACCTGATACTGGTGCATCACGGCTATTTCTGGAAAGGCGAGAACCCGTGCATCACCGGCATGAAGCAGCGGCGCCTGAAGACGCTGCTCAAGCACGACATCAGTCTGCTCGCCTATCACCTGCCGCTGGATCTGCACCCGGAAGTCGGCAACAACGTGCAACTGGCGCGTCAGCTGGACATTACCGTCGAAGGGCCACTGGATCCGGACAACCTCAAAATCGTCGGACTGCTCGGGTCGTTGAATGAGCCGATGACTGCGCGTGATTTCGCCCGCAAGGTTAAAGACGTCATGGGCCGCGAGCCGCTGCTGGTCGAGGGCAGTGGGATGATTCGTCGGGTCGGCTGGTGCACTGGCGGCGGGCAGGGTTATATCGATCAGGGCGTGGCGGCGGGTGTCGATCTGTTCCTCAGTGGTGAAGCCTCCGAGCAGACCTTCCACAGCGCGCGGGAAAACGACATCAGCTTCATCGCCGCCGGTCACCACGCCACCGAGCGCTATGGCGTGCAGGCGCTGGGTGACTACCTGGCAAAACGTTTCGCCCTCGAACACATCTTCATCGATTGCCCGAACCCGATCTGAATCCACCACAAATACCTGTGGGAGCGAGCCTGCTCGCGAAGGCGTCAGACTTTCAATACAAAGGTGTCTGGCATACCGCTTTCGCGAGCAAGCCCGCTCCCACAGGAACAGCATTGCCCGGCCGAACCGGCAGGCATATTCATATGCCCTTTCGATCTAGTAGGCGTCCTGATTAGAAGAGGTCGCTGTGCTAGGATTCCCCGCTCGAACACGGCCCGCTGGCCGTTCATAAGAAAGCTTTCGTGAGTAGCCATGGTCGACAAACTGACGCATCTGAAACAGCTGGAGGCGGAAAGCATCCACATCATCCGCGAGGTGGCCGCCGAGTTCGACAACCCGGTGATGCTGTACTCCATCGGTAAAGACTCCGCCGTGATGCTGCATCTGGCACGCAAGGCGTTCTTCCCGGGCAAACTGCCGTTTCCGGTGATGCACGTCGACACTCGCTGGAAATTCCAGGAGATGTACAAGTTCCGCGACAAGATGGTCGAAGAGCTGGGCCTGGACCTGATCACCCACATCAACCCCGATGGCGTGGCGCAGAACATCAACCCGTTCACCCACGGCAGCGCCAAACACACCGACATCATGAAGACCGAGGGCCTCAAGCAGGCGCTCGACAAGCATGGTTTCGACGCCGCGTTCGGCGGTGCCCGTCGCGATGAAGAGAAATCCCGCGCCAAAGAGCGCGTGTACTCGTTCCGCGACAGCAAGCACCGCTGGGACCCGAAAAACCAGCGCCCTGAGCTGTGGAACGTCTACAACGGCAAGGTCAACAAGGGCGAATCCATTCGGGTGTTCCCGTTGTCGAACTGGACCGAGCTGGACATCTGGCAGTACATCTACCTCGAAGGCATCCCGATCGTGCCGCTGTACTTCGCCGCCGAGCGTGAAGTGATCGAGAAGAACGGCACGCTGATCATGATCGACGACGACCGTATCCTCGAACACCTGTCCGACGAGGACAAGGCACGCATCGTCAAAAAGAAAGTGCGTTTCCGTACCCTTGGCTGCTACCCGTTGACGGGCGCGGTGGAGTCCGAGGCTGAAACCCTCACGGACATCATTCAGGAAATGCTCCTGACGCGAACTTCCGAGCGCCAGGGCCGGGTCATCGACCACGATGGCGCAGGCTCGATGGAAGACAAGAAACGTCAGGGTTATTTCTAAGGGGTTGTCATGTCGCACGCATCTGATTTGATCAGCGAGGACATCCTCGCCTACCTGGGCCAGCACGAACGTAAAGAGCTGCTGCGCTTTTTGACCTGCGGTAACGTCGATGACGGCAAGAGCACCCTGATCGGGCGCCTGCTGCACGACTCCAAGATGATCTACGAAGATCACCTGGAAGCGATCACCCGTGATTCGAAGAAAGTCGGCACCACCGGTGACGACATCGACCTGGCGTTGCTGGTCGACGGCCTGCAGGCCGAGCGTGAGCAGGGCATCACCATCGATGTCGCCTACCGCTATTTCTCCACCGCCAAACGCAAATTCATCATCGCCGACACCCCTGGCCATGAGCAGTACACCCGCAACATGGCCACCGGTGCCTCCACCTGTGATCTGGCGATCATCCTGGTCGACGCCCGTTACGGCGTGCAGACCCAGACCCGTCGCCACAGCTTCATTGCCTCGTTGCTGGGCATCAAGCACATCGTCGTCGCCATCAACAAGATGGACCTGAAAGACTTCGATGAAGGCGTGTTCGAGTCGATCAAGGCCGACTACCTGAAGTTCGCCGAAGGCTTGAAGATGAAGCCGACCAGCATGCACTTCGTGCCGATGTCTGCCCTCAAGGGCGACAACGTGGTGAACAAGTCCGAGCGCTCGCCTTGGTACAAAGGCCAGTCGCTGATGGAAATCCTCGAGACCGTGGAAGTGGCGGGTGACCGCAACTTCACCGATTTGCGTTTCCCGGTGCAGTACGTCAACCGTCCGAACCTGAACTTCCGCGGTTTCGCTGGCACCCTCGCCAGCGGCATCGTGCACAAGGGCGACGAAGTGGTGGTTCTGCCGTCGGGCAAGAGCAGCCGCGTCAAATCCATCGTCACCTTCGAAGGTGAGCTGGAGCAGGCCGGCCCGGGTCAAGCGGTGACGCTGACCATGGAAGACGAAATCGACATCTCCCGTGGCGACCTGCTGGTGCATGCCGACAACGTGCCGCCGGTCACCGACAGCTTCGAAGCGATGCTGGTGTGGATGGCTGAAGAGCCGATGCTGCCGGGCAAGAAATACGACATCAAGCGCGCCACCAGTTACGTGCCGGGCTCGATTGCCAGCATCGTCAACAAGGTCGACGTGAACACCCTCGAAGAAGGCCCGGCGAGCGCGTTGCAGCTCAACGAAATCGGCAAGGTGAAGATCGCGCTCGACGCGCCGATCGCCCTCGACGGTTACGACAGCAACCGCACCACCGGCGCGTTCATCGTCATCGACCGTTTGACCAACGGCACCGTCGGCGCCGGCATGATCGTCGCTCAGCCAGTGGCTCATGGGACTGCCTCGCACCACGGCAAACTGGCTCACGTTGCCACTGAGGAACGTTCCCAGCGTTTCGGCCAGCAGCCAGCGACCGTGCTGTTCAGCGGCCTGTCGGGCGCGGGCAAGAGCACGCTGGCCTACGCGGTCGAGCGCAAGCTGTTCGACATGGGCCGTGCGGTGTTTGTGCTCGATGGTCAGAATCTGCGTCACGACCTGAACAAAGGGCTGCCGCAGGATCGTGCCGGTCGTACCGAGAACTGGCGGCGTGCTGCGCATGTGGCGCGTCAGTTCAACGAGGCGGGTCTGTTGACCCTGGCGGCGTTTGTTGCGCCGAGTGCTGAAGGTCGTGAGCAGGCCAAGGATCTGATCGGCAAGGAGCGTCTGCTGACGGTTTATGTGCAGGCCTCGCCGGCGGTGTGTGCCGAGCGTGATCCGCAAGGGCTGTATGCTGCGGGTGGCGATAATATTCCGGGTGAGTCGTTCCCGTATGACGTGCCGCTGAATGCTGATCTGGTGATCGACACGCAGTCGCTGTCGTTGGAAGAGAGCGTCAAGCAGGTGTTGGATCTGCTGCGTAAGCGTGGCGCGATTTAAGCTTTAGTCGGAAATAAAAGGCCCGCGGATGAGTGATCATCGGCGGGTTTTTTATTGGGGGCATTTGGTTTTCGGCGGTGGCGGCCTTTGGGCTGGCCATGCTCTGGGTGGGTTGTGTGAATATCCGTTTCTTCGGGTGTTGCTGATTGCGGTTCCGCCCTTACGGCGGGTCACTTTTTACAAACGCCTAAAAAGTAACCAAAAACGCTTGCTCCTGCGTTCGGCCCGCTCGCTGGGGCTCGGGGTCCCTTCGCTGCGGGATTGATCCGGGCGCAGCGCCTCCGGTTGGCTTCGCTGCACCTCCTCTCGCTGTGTTTGGCTGCGCCAAACGGTCGCTGCGCTCCCACCCCCGGATCAATCCCTACGCTCAGCCTTCCGATGTCGCCCGTGGATCAAGATCAAGAGCTTTCGGCGAGCTGACACTCGGCCATTTGAGTGGTGAAAAGCGTGCGCCTGGCTTTAGTTTTTCCTGTGGGAGCTGGCTTGCCAGCGATGGCGGCCTGACAGCCGACCAATCTCTACCGGAATACACCGGGTTCAAACTGTGGGAGCTGGCTTGCCAGCGAAGGCGGCCTGACAGCCGACTAATCTCTACCTGAATACACCGTGTTCAAACTGTGGGAGTGAGCCTGCTCGCGATAGCGGTGTGTCATTCAACATTGGGAGTGGCTGTTCCACCGCTATCGCGAGCAGGCTCGCTCCTACAGGGGATTAACGTTTGTCTGCGAATTCGCGGTGCATCTGTTCCAGCAGTGCATCCTTGTCCTGCCACAGCTGATTGATCCAGCCCTGGAATTGCAGGCGGTATTCGCCGTCCTGGTCGTAGTTCTTGCCGATGAAGGCTGGCGGGATTTTCAGTTCTTCAAAGTGCACCACCACGTCGCGCACGTTGCCGCACAGCAGATCCCAGAAACCCGGACGCCCTCCTGGATAGTGAATGGTCACGTTGACGATCGACTCCAACTGCTCACCCATCGCATCGAGCACAAAGGCGATGCCACCCGCCTTGGGTTTGAGCAGGTATTTGAACGGTGACTGCTGTTGCGCATGTTTGCCTTCGGTGAAGCGCGTGCCTTCGACGAAGTTGAAAATCCCCACCGGGTTGTTGCGGAATTTCGCGCAGGTCTTGCGCGTGGTTTCCAGGTCTTTGCCTTTCTTCTCCGGGTGTTTTTCCAGATAGGCCTTGGAGTAGCGCTTCATGAACGGGAAGCCCAGCGCCCACCACGCCAGACCGATCACCGGGACCCAGATCAGCTCTTGCTTGAGGAAGAATTTCAGCGGCTGGATGCGGCGGTTGAGCACGTATTGCAGCACCAGAATATCCACCCAGCTCTGGTGGTTGCTGGTGATCAGATACGAGTGTTGGTAGTCCAGACCTTGCAGGCCGCTGATGTGCCAGCGGGTGCGGCGCACCAGGTTCATCCAGCCTTTGTTGTTGCTGATCCAGGCTTCGTGGGTGTGGCTCATCAGCCACAGTGAGGCGCGGCGGGCGAGGTCGAAGGGCAGCACTTTGATCAGCGCGACGCAGAACAGGAACGAGCACAGCAGAATCGTATTGAGTGCCAACAGCAGCGCGGCGATCACGCCGCGAATCGGGGCGGGCAGGAAGTCCAGCATTTACACATCCATAGGTCGGTTGGCGGCTTGAATCGCGGTCAGGGCGATGGTGTAGACGATGTCGTCGACCTGCGCGCCGCGCGGCAGGTCGTTCACCGGTTTGCGCAGGCCTTGCAGCATCGGGCCGAGGCTGACGCAGTCGGCGCTGCGCTGCACGGCTTTGTGGGTGGTGTTGCCGGTATTCAGGTCGGGGAACACGAACACCGTGGCGCGACCGGCCACCTGGCTGTTCGGCGCCAGTTGCCGGGCGACGTCTGCGTTGGCAGCGGCGTCGTATTGCAGCGGGCCGTCGATCAGCAGCGAGTGCTGTTGCTCGTGGGCGAGCAGGGTGGCTTCGCGGACTTTCTCGACTTCTTCACCGCTGGCGGATTCGCCGCTGGAGTAACTGATCATCGCCACGCGCGGGGTGATGCCGAATGCTGCTGCGGAATCAGCGCTTTGCAGGGCGATCTCCGCCAGTTCGGCGGCGCTCGGGTGCGGGTTCATCACGCAGTCGCCATAGACCAGCACTTCTTCGGGGAACAGCATGAAGAACACCGACGACACCAGCGTACAGCCCGGTGCGGTCTTGATCAGTTGCAAGGCCGGGCGAATGGTGTTGGCAGTGGTGTTGATCACACCGGAGACCAGGCCATCGACCTCATCCAGCGCGAGCATCATGGTGCCGATCACCACGGTGTCTTCCAGTTGCTGTTCGGCCATCGGCGCGTTGAGACTTTTGCTTTTGCGCAGGGCGACCATCGGCTCGATGTAGCGCTCGCGAATCAAGTCCGGATCGAGAATCTCCAGCCCCGGCGGCAACTCGATACCTTGCGCACGGGCCACGGCTTCGACGTCTTCGGGTTTGGCCAGCAGCACGCAACGGGCGATGCCGCGCTCCTGGCAGATCGCCGCCGCTTGCACGGTGAGCGGCTCGCTGCCTTCGGGCAGGACGATGCGTTTGTTCGCCGACTGCGCCCGTTGAATCAGTTGGTAGCGGAATACCGCTGGCGACAGACGCATTTCCCGCGGGGTGCCACAGCGCTGATGCAGCCATTTGGCGTCGAGATGACTGGCGACGAAATCGGTGATGATCTCCGCACGTTCGCGGTCATCGATGGGGATTTCCTTGTTCAGGCCATTGAGCAGGTTGGCGGTGTCGTAGGAGCCGGTGCTCACCGACAACACCGGCAGGCCAGCCTGCAACGCGCCTCGGCACAAATCCATGATGCGTGGATCGGGCAGGGTGTCGCTGGTCAGCAACAGCCCGGCCAGCGGTACGCCATTGAGTGCCGCGAGGCTGACCGCGAGGATGATGTCGTCGCGATCACCCGGGGTCACCACCAGTACGCCGGGCTTGAGCAGCTCCACAGTGTTGCGCATGGTCCGTGCGCAGATGATGATTTTGGTCATGCGCCGGGTTTCGTAATCGCCGGCGTTCAGCACCTGCGCGCCCATCAGGTCGGCGACGTCGCGGGTACGCGGTGCATTGAGTTCGGGCTGAAACGGAATGCAGCCGAGCAGGCGGAAATCACCGCTGCGCAACAACGGCGAATGCTCCTTCAATCGTGTGGCGAAGGCATCCATGCTCTCGTCGGTCTTGACCTTGTTGAGGATCACACCGAGGACTTTCGGATCTTTCGGGCCGCCGAACAATTGCGCCTGCAATTCCACGCGGCCGGAGAGTTCGGCGAGCACTTCGTTTTCCGGGGCCGAGACCAGAATCACCTCGGCATCCAGGCTTTTCGCCAGGTGCAAATTGACCCGCGCCGCGTAGCTGGCGCTACGGGTCGGCACCATGCCTTCGACTACCAGCACGTCTTTGCCGATGGCAGCTTGCTGATAGAGGGCGATGATTTCTTCGAGCAACTCATCGAGCTGACCGTCGCCGAGCATCCGCTCGACATGGGCCAGGCCCAGTGGCTGCGGCGGTTTCAGGCCGTGGGTGCGCGCCACCAGTTCGGTGGAACGCTCCGGGCCAGTGTCGCCCGGATGCGGCTGGGCAATCGGTTTGAAGAAACCGACTTTCAGTCCGGCCCGCTCCAGGGTACGCACCAGCCCGAGGCTGATGGAGGTCAGACCCACGCCAAAATCGGTGGGTGCGATAAAAAAAGTTTGCATGCGGATTCTCTAAAGGTGCATGGCAATGGTGGCGATCTATACGTGACCGCCTACCGCAATTCAGTCGCCAAGGTTATCGCTAACCGAGCCTTGTGCGCACCAACCGCAGGCAAAGGGTTGGCCTATTTTTTCAATACGTTGCGCCGGGTCCAGGACCCATGGCCGCGATTGCCACGGCGGCTGGTGACGCAGGTGCTGGGTGTGGCCACAGGAAAGCTCGGCCACCCAGTGACCGTCTTCATCCTGATGGAAGCCGGCGATTGTCGAATCCCGTTTGTCCGGGTTGTGTTCGCTTTCGCGCGATTGCTTCGCTAAACTTGGCCTTTCTATATTCTTCTGCAAAAGGTCTCGCCCCATGCTGATCGCCGCCAATAAGGCTGTCTCCATCGACTATACCCTGACCAACGACGCTGGTGAGGTCATCGACAGCTCCGCCGGCGGCGCTCCGCTGGTCTACCTGCAAGGCGCAGGCAACATCATCCCGGGCCTGGAAAAAGCTCTGGAAGGCAAAGCTGTTGGTGACGAGCTGGAAGTGTCCGTTGAGCCGGAAGACGCTTACGGCGAATATGCTGCCGAACTGGTCAGCACCCTGAGCCGCAGCATGTTCGAAGGCGTTGACGAGCTGGAAGTCGGCATGCAGTTCCACGCTTCGGCGCCGGACGGCCAGATGCAGATCGTGACCATCCGTGACCTGGACGGCGACGACGTCACCGTTGACGGCAACCACCCACTGGCCGGTCAGCGCCTGAACTTCAAAGTGAAGGTCGTTGCTATCCGTGACGCCAGCCAGGAAGAAGTCGCTCATGGCCACGTCCATGGCGAAGGTGGCCATCACCACTGATTTTCTGCGCTAAGCTTCGAGTACTGGAGAGGCGCCTGCGGGCGCCTTTTTAGTCCGCGGCTGTCCTTGGTGCTCTCGCCAAGTGGCTGTTTCGAGTAGAACACGGGAATCTGGAGTCCGTCATGAGTGCTTTTCACGACCTTAAGTTGACAGCCCTGGATGGTCAGGAGCTACCGCTGGCGCCTTTCAAAGGCCAAGTCGTGCTGGTGGTCAACGTCGCCTCCAAATGCGGCTTGACCCCACAGTACGCGGCGCTGGAAAACCTCTACCAGCAATTCAAGGGCAAGGGCTTCAGTGTGCTGGGCCTGCCGTGCAATCAGTTTGCCGGTCAGGAGCCAGGTACCGAACAGCAAATCCAGGAGTTCTGCAGCCTGAACTATGGCGTGACGTTCCCGTTGTCGAGCAAGCTTGAAGTCAACGGCCATGATCGTCATCAGCTGTACCGCTTGCTGGCGGGCGAGGGTGCGGAGTTTCCGGGGGATATCACCTGGAACTTCGAGAAATTCCTGCTCGGCAAGGATGGCCGGGTATTGGCGCGATTCTCGCCGCGCACGCCGCCGGATGATCCGACCATTGTCCACGCGATTGAAAAAGCGCTGGGCTGAAACACAAAAATCGCAGCCATCGAGCTGCGATTTTTTTTGCCTGACTTTTGACCCTTAATCATTCAAATCAATAGTGCTGTTAAAAGGCGCTAACTGTTCATATTATCGCCGTCATAAAGTCATTCCCTGTGGAGCCTTCCAATGCCGGTGCAAGCCCTGTTCAAACCGTTCCACCTCGGTGCCCTCGAACTGCCGACCCGCGTGGTGATGGCGCCGATGACCCGCTCGTTTTCCCCGGGTGGCGTACCCAATTCCAAAGTGATCGAGTACTACCGTCGCCGCGCTGCGGCCGGTGTTGGCCTGATCATCACCGAAGGCACCACTGTCGGTCACAAGGCTTCCAACGGTTACCCGAATGTGCCGCAGTTCTTCGGCGAAGCGCCACTGGCCGGCTGGAAAAAAGTCGTCGACGCGGTGCATGCCGAGGGCGGCAAGATTGTTCCGCAACTGTGGCACGTCGGCAGCGTGCGTCGCATCGGCACCGAGCCGGATGCCAGCGTCCCGGCTTACGGCCCGACGGAAAAACTCAAGGATGGCCAGGTCGTGGTGCACGGCATGACCAAACAGGACATTCAGGACGTGATCGGTGCTTTCGCCCAAGCGGCGAAGGATGCGCAAAGCATCGGCATGGACGGCGTGGAAATCCACGGCGCCCACGGCTATCTGATCGACCAGTTCTTCTGGGAAGGCAGCAACCAGCGTACCGACGAATACGGCGGCAGCCTGGCCAACCGTTCGCGGTTCGCCATCGAGTTGATTCAAGCGGCGCGCGCGGCAGTCGGTGAAGGCTTCCCGATCATCTTCCGTTTTTCGCAGTGGAAGCAGCAGGATTACACCGCGCGTCTGGTGCAGACCCCGGAGGCGCTGGGCGAATTCCTCAAGCCGTTGGCCGACGCCGGGGTGGACATTTTCCACTGCTCGACGCGGCGTTTCTGGGAGCCTGAATTTGACGGTTCCGAGCTGAACCTGGCCGGCTGGACGCGCAAACTGACTGGCAAACCGACCATCACCGTAGGCAGCGTCGGCCTGGACGGCGAGTTCCTGCAGTTCATGGTCAACACCGACAAGGTCGCGCAACCGGCAAGCCTGGAGAAACTGCTGGAGCGTCTGAACAACGACGAGTTCGATCTGGTGGCAGTGGGCCGTGCGCTGCTGGTGGATCCGGACTGGGCGCTGAAAGTCCGTGAAGGGCGTGAGCAGGATATTCTGCCGTTCAGCCGTGAGGCGTTGATGACGCTGGTTTAAGTAGCACCTTTGATGGCCCCTTCGCGAGCAAGCCCGCTCCCACAGGTTTCTCTGGGTTCACAGAATCTGTGTTCACTGAGGATCCCTTGTGGGAGCGAGCCTGCTCGCGAAGGCAGGTTCAAAATCAGCAAAGATCTAAGGCAATGTCTGCGCATTCGGCAACACCCCCTCCCGCACACACGCGCCACGCAAGTGCTTTTCAAATTGCTCGATGATCGCCGCCCACCCCTGGCGACTGGCATGCTGGCGCGCATTCAGGCGCACGCAACGCAAGGTCTCATCTTCCTCCAGCAACCACGCCGCCGCATCGCAGAACGCTTGTTCATCACCGGGCATCGCCAACACGCCGTTGTAACCGTGGCGAATGTGCTGCGCTGCCGCAGCCTGATCGTACGCCACCACCCCCAGCCCTGACGCCAGAGCTTCCAGCACCACATTGCCGAAGGTTTCGGTCATGCTTGGGAACAGGAAGATATCGCCGGACGCATAGTGCGCCGCCAGTGCTTCGCCGCGCTGTGAACCACAGAAGATCGCCTCGGGCAGCTCCTTTTCCAGCGCAGGCCGTTGCGGCCCGTCGCCGACCACGATCAGCTTCAGCTTGCGCTGTGGATAAGTGCGGCACAGGGTGTCGAAGCAGCGCTTGAGCAGACCGAGGTTCTTTTCCGGGGCCAGCCGGCCGACGTGAATCACCGCGATGTCCTGCTCGCTCAGGCCCCATTGCTCACGCAAGCCGTTCAGGCGCTTGGCCGGGTGAAACAACTGGCTGTCCACGCCGCGGGAGAGCAGGGCGAGGCGGTCGAAATGCCGACGCTCCAGTTCCAGGCGCTGACTGACGCTCGGCACCAGGGTCATCGCCGAGCGGTTGTGAAACCAGCGCAGATAATGCGTGAGCAAGCGCGTCAGCAAACTCAGTCCGTACTGATTGGTGTACTGCTGAAAATTGGTGTGAAAGCCGCTGACCACCGAGATCCCCAGACGCCGTGCCGCACGCAACGCCGACAAACCGAGCGGGCCTTCGGTGGCGATGTACAAAACGTCCGGGCGATGACGCTTCCAGCGCCGCAGCAGCTTGTGCATCGACGACTGTCCCCATTGCAGACCGGGATAACCCGGCAACGGCCAGCCTCGACACAACAGCAAGGCATCGTCCTCGACGCGCTGCGGATCTCCCGCCTGGCGCGGTCGCACCAGTTCCACCTGATGCCCACGCGCGCGCAAGCCATCGCACAAGCGACCAAGGGTATTGGCCACTCCGTTGATTTCCGGTGGGAAGGTTTCGCTGATCAGGGTGATATGCAGAGCTGTCGTCATGACCTCAGTGTCGATTGAGGCGATGTCGTCATTGTGTCGAGTTGATGATCGATTGATGACAGCTGCTTACCGTGTGCCTAAACCTTTTGCCTGCCCGGTCGTTAGCCTTGACTTGAACTCTTTCCAGGAAATATGGCTGTGTCAGAGAATGCTTATGCACCGCCTGAGGCGGAACTGTTGGTTGCGGATGAACAAACACCAGAGTTTTATGTTGTTGCACGGTGGAAGTTCATTCTGCTGGCGATCCTCAGTTTTGGCCTGTATTTCTACTTCTGGATTTACAAAAACTGGAGTCAGTACAAGCGCAGTACTCGACAGGAACTATGGCCGTGGGCGCGAGCGTTTTTCTATTTGTTTTTCGTGCATCAGCTTTATCGGCAAGCCAAAAAACGAATCCATGACAGAGGTGGAAAGTCCGATTGGGATCTTGAGCAATGGGCGACAGTCTTTGTTGTACTGACCGTAGTCGCGCACATATTCGAAAAGCTTCCCAAGCAGATTCCAGATCTGAGTTTTCTTGGCCTTGTCGCCTTGATCATGCTGCCGATAAGAGTTTATGTCGCAAGCCAAGGGCAACAACTGATCAATTTGGCCGCCAGCGATCCTCAAGGCCTGAGTAACAATCGCCTCAACGCCTGGAACTTGCTGATTATCTTGCCAGGCGCTGCGGCGTGGGTATTGGTAGGGCTGCTTCTAGGCGGCGTTTACCCCTGAGTTGCCAGAAGGATTGATGCCTGGAGGCTCAGACTTTTTCCTGAGCCAGCATCTCGGCACCGCGCTCACGCACCCAGAACAACGTCGCTCCCGCTACCGCCGCCGGCATCATCAGAATGTTGACCACCGGAATCAGCAGCGCCAGATAGACGATCCCGCCAAAACTCATGCTCTGCCAGCGTTTCTGCCGCAGCCAGGCGAGCATCTCGTTCCAGCCCAATTTGTGGTTGTCTGCCGGGTAGTCAATGTACTGGATCGCCATCATCCACACGCCGAACAGCAGCCACAGCGGGGCGGCGACGATGTTCACTACCGGGATGAACGAGAGAATGAACAGGCCGATCGCCCGCGGCAGGAAGTAGCCGAGTTTGCGCATTTCCCGGGCGAGGGTGCGCGGGATCATCGCAATCAGTTCGCCCCAGCTGAAGGCCGGGAAATCATCGGTGCCGCGTACCACCACTTCGACTTTTTCCGCGAGGAAACCGTTGAACGGCGCCGCGATCACGTTGGCGAGCATGGTGAAGGTGAAGAACACCATCAACGCCACCAGCACCACGAACAGCGGCCAGAGGATGTAGCTGAGGAAACTCAGCCATTCGGGCAGCGACGGCATCAGGCTGTCGACCCACAGGCTGAACTGATGGCCGGCCAGATAGATCAATCCGACGAACAGCACCAGGTTGATCGCCAGTGGCAGCAACACGAACAGGCGCAGGCCCGGGCTGAGAACCAGTTTGAGGCCTTCGCGCAGGTATTGCGGGCCGGACAGAACAGGGGCGGGCATAAGGTGCTCCGAGCAAGGGAAAACGCGCCGACCTTACCGACTTTGCAACAGGTGCGAAAGCGCGGCAGAGCGATCGACATTCACTGTAACAAAGACGTCGATCTGGTCGGAGTCTGCGTATAGAGACCACCTATGAGCTGGATTGTTAATCCGTATTTCCTTAATCTTGCCCCCCTCGATACGCTGCACCCAACTTTTTACAGGACTGTCGAGCTCATGCCTTCCCCAAGGTTATCCACAGTCCTTTTTTATTCCCGCCGGCAGTCCGGCGTTCCGCGCCAGTGTTTCGGCCCGGTCAACAGGAGCAGGTCATGTCTGAAGTCCGTCATTCGCGAGTGATTATTCTCGGTTCCGGCCCTGCCGGTTACAGCGCTGCGGTCTACGCCGCCCGTGCCAACCTCAAGCCACTGCTGATCACCGGCATGCAGGCCGGCGGTCAATTGACCACCACCACCGAAGTCGACAACTGGCCGGGCGACGTGCACGGCCTGACCGGTCCGGCGCTGATGGAGCGGATGCGCGAGCACGCCGAGCGTTTTGAAACCGAGATCGTTTTCGATCACATCAACGCCGTGGACTTCGCTGCCAAGCCGTACACCCTGACCGGCGACAGCGCGACTTACACCTGCGACGCCCTGATCATCGCCACCGGTGCCAGCGCTCGTTATTTGGGCCTGCCGTCGGAAGAGGCGTTCATGGGCAAAGGCGTTTCGGCCTGCGCGACCTGCGACGGTTTCTTCTACCGCAACAAGCCAGTGGCTGTGGTCGGCGGCGGCAACACCGCTGTTGAAGAGGCGCTGTACCTGGCTAACATCGCCAGCACCGTGACCCTGATCCACCGTCGCGAAACCTTCCGCGCCGAGAAGATCCTGATCGACAAGCTGAACGCCCGCGTGGCCGAAGGCAAGATCATCCTCAAGTTGAACGCCAACCTCGACGAAGTGCTGGGCGACAACATGGGCGTGACCGGTGCGCGCCTCAAGAACAACGACGGCAGCTTCGACGAGATCAAAGTCGATGGCGTGTTCATCGCCATTGGCCACACCCCGAACACCTCGCTGTTCGAAGGCCAGTTGACCCTGAAAGACGGTTACCTGGTTGTGCAGGGCGGTCGTGACGGCAACGCCACTGCCACCAGCGTTGAAGGCATCTTTGCTGCCGGTGACGTGGCTGACCACGTTTACCGTCAGGCCATCACCTCGGCCGGCGCCGGCTGCATGGCAGCACTGGACACCGAGCGTTACCTGGACGGTCTGCAGAACGCTTCGTTCTAAATCGCAGACACAAAAAAACCGGCTTCGGCCGGTTTTTTTTGTGCCCGTTATTCACAGCCACCACTCAACAAATGTGGGAGCGAGCCTGCTCGCGAAGGCGTCATGTCAGGCAACATTCTGGATGTCTGATACACCGCTTTCGCGAGCAGGCTCGCTCCCACAGGGACTGGTGTTGGATCTGATATCAGCGACGGGTCAGCGGCTGTGCTTCGAACTTCACACCCGCCAGACCGTGCTTGATCAGCGCGCGGATATTGCCGTGGTCGCTGCCCTCAGGCGTCGCCACCACCGAACGGTAATGTTCACCGAACGCCAGCAGCGCTTCTTCATCACTCAAGCCTTCCAGCAGTGCCAGACCCAAAGTCTTGCACGAACCTTCGTTCTGCCCGGCGGCGTTTTCCACGCCACCGTTGTTGAACGCCTGAGGCTGGTAGTCGTAACCGGCGGCGATGAAAGCCAGGGTGTCGGCGAAAGCGTGTTCGCCGCTTTTGAGGCTGGCGCGCAGGGTGTTCAGATCACTCATTGGGTTTTCCTTTGGCGAACGCCGCCTGTTGTTCGGCGCTGGCTTCTTGCTGGTATTGGGCTTTCCACTCGGCGTAAGGCATGCCGTAAACCACTTCACGGGCGTCGTCGAGGCTGACCTCGATCTGCTGTTCATCGGCGGCAGCCTTGTACCACTTGGACAGGCAGTTGCGGCAGAACCCGGCAAGGTTCATCAGGTCGATGTTCTGCACGTCCTTGCGGCTGTCCAGGTGGGCGACCAGCCGGCGGAAGGCGGCGGCTTCGAGTTCGAGGCGTTGTTGCTCGGTCATGGGAGTCTCTGCGAGACAGCTTCAAGCGACGAGCTTCAAGCTGCAAGATGGGTGGCGTTGATACGAAGTTTACAGTTTGCCGCTTGAAGCTTGAAGCTAGCGGCTCGCTGCAAGCGTGATTGACACCGACTCGGCAAAACGCAGCGCATGCGGCTTGTCGACTTCGACTTCGGCGTACAGCACCGCAGCATGAGTCATCACCAGATCCAGCAGTTCCTGGGTCAGGCGTTCGAGCAGCGCAAACCGATTGCCCTCGACGTGGGCGATGATCGCCTTGGTGATGGTGCGGTAATTCAGCGCGTGATCGATGTCGTTGTCGCGCACCGCTTCCTGCGCCGCGTACAGGATCGTGAGATTGATCAGCACATCCTGCTTGTTGAGGATCTCGTCCTCGTTGATCCCGATAAAGGTGCGCAAGCGCAGATCCTTGACCCGGATGCGCGCCATTCCCGGTTGAAGTTGTGACATTTACTTGCTCCGTCCAATCAATTGCAGGAACTCCTGGCGGGTGTTGCTCGAGTCGCGAAAGGCGCCGAGCATGACCGAGGTGTTCATGGTCGAATTCTGTTTCTCGACACCGCGCATCATCATGCACATGTGCCGGGCCTCGATGACCACCGCGACGCCGGCGGCATCGGTGACCTGTTGCACCGCATCGGCAATCTGCCGGGTGAGGTTTTCCTGAATCTGCAGGCGCCGGGCGAACATGTCCACCAGCCGCGCGATCTTCGACAGCCCCAGCACCTTGCCTGTCGGAATATAAGCCACATGGGCCTTGCCGATGAAGGGCAGCAGGTGATGTTCGCACAACGAGTAGAGCTCGATGTCGGCGACGATGATCATCTCGTCGCTGTCGGAGGCAAACAGCGCGCCGTTGACGATCTGCTCCACACTCTGTTCATAGCCGTGACACAGGTATTGCATGGCCTTGGCCGCGCGCACCGGGGTATCGAGCAGACCTTCGCGGTCGGGGTCTTCGCCGAGGCCGATGAGGATCTCGCGGTAATTCTCGGGCAGGGAACGGGTCATGGGTGATCCTCGCGCAGCAGCTTATTTGACGTGCCGTCCGCCGTTGACGGTCAGGGTCGTGCCGGTGACATAGGGGTTGTCGAGCAGATAGCGCAGGCTCTGGTAGATCACTTCGCTGCCGGGCTCGATGCCCAGCGCGGATTTGGCCAGCGCCCTGGCGCGGTACGCCGCGTCGTCGTCGGGATTGAACAATAGCAGGGCCGGCGCGATGCCGTTGACCTTGATTGCCGGCGCATAGCGCGCGGCGAAGGACAGGGTCAGGCTGTCGAGCCCGGCCTTGCTGGCGCAATAACCGATGTGCTTGCTGCTGCCCTTGCGCGTGACATCGTCGCTGATGTGGATGATGTCGGCCGGGGTCGAGCCTTTGAGCAGGTCGGCGCAGTGCAGGTTGATCAGATACGGCGCGAGCATGTGCACGTTGAGCATGCGCGAGAAGGCCTCGGCTTCACTGCCCGGGGTTTCCGCCAGCCATTCGGAGGCGTTGTGGACGATGGCGCGCAGGCAGTCGGTGTGGGTTTTCAGTTCATCGATGAAGGCGAGGATGGCGGCTTCGCTGGAGAAGTCCGCGAACACCGCGACAGCGCCCAGATCACGCAGGGCTTGTACGCCCGGACGTTCGCTGCGGTAGGTGAAGATGACCCGATGGCCGTCTTCAAGCAAACGCTGTGCGCAGTGCAGACCGACACGCTGGCCGGCACCGGTGATGAGGATCGGGGCGGAGGATATGGACATGAACGGCTCGCGTCGCGGTTGGAGCAAAAACTATAACAGCGACATGAGCCATGCACCTATCGTCGGCCTTACCAATACCTGTGGGAGCGAGCCTGCTCGCGAATGCGGTGTCTCAGTCGACATCAATGTTGAATGGCAGTCCGTATTCGCGAGCAGGCTAGCTCCCACACAGAGATCATCGATTCTGCGTAGAGGGTGTTGCAGGCAAAGGTCGCGCAGGCACAGCGTTCAACCAGTTGGCCAGCAACCGCGTCGACAACGGAATAAAGAAATACACCATCAAGGGCGTCAGGCACGCCGTGCTGATCAATACCCGCGGCAGCAGGCTCATCTCGCCGAGCAGCGGTCCGAGGACAAAGTTGAACAGCAGCGACACCGGGAAGAACGCCAGCCAGATCGCCACGGCCTGTTTCCAGCGTGGTGGCCGTTGACCGGCAGCGCCGAACCAGCCTTCGATGCCGCTGACCCGATGCTCCTTGGGATGCTCGAACAGATCGCTGCCCCGCGCCAGCCACGCGGTACGCGAGACCGAGTGCTCCCAGGCGTGCAGGGTCTGCTCGTCGACGAAGCGGAAAATGATCTGGAATTCGTTGTCACCGGGTGGCGGAGCGAGCACGCCGGAACCCAGGTAACCGGGAAAGTCAGTGGCCAGTTGTTCGCCTTCGCGCAGCCAGGCAATCAGGTCCTGATAGCGGCCGTCGGCGACGCGACGCGCAACCATCAGCGTGACGGGGGAAGTAGACATTGTGTATCTCCATATTTCGAGTGCGGCGCTCCGGGTAGGAGGTTTCGCAATGCGCAAGCCGGGGTGGGGGCCTGCGCTTTTCAACAAGCAAGGATTATTCCCGATTTTGATGACAGTTTCAGAGACTTTCGTCTCTGTTTATTGGGTTGAACCGACAGAGGGCATCGGATATAGAATGGGATCCAAATTTACCGAGCGGACACATCAGCACCATGGCTGTTATCACGGACGCTAACCCTGCCTCGCAGGCCTCTGTCGCACTTGAGCGCGAAGAGTTGTTCCCTATTCGGGAGGTGTCGCGGCTGACCGGCGTCAACCCGGTAACGCTGCGTGCATGGGAGCGCCGCTACGGTTTGATCCAGCCGACGCGCACCGAAAGCGGGCACCGGTTGTATTCGATGACCGAAATCGAGCGTGTGCGCAGCATCGTCGACTGGATCGATCGCGGCGTTGCCGTGAGCAAGGTCGGCAAGATCCTGGCGAGGACCGAGCCGCTGAAAGCCTTGGCCCATATCATCCCCGATGATCTGGTCCAGGCCGATTACGCGCAATGGCAGCAGCAGGTGCAATTGGCCGTCAGTTCGTTCGACGACCGCGCGCTGGATCAGGTTTACAACCAGATCTTCTCGTCCTACTCGCTGCCGGTGGTGTTTCCGAACATTCTCATGCCTTTGTGGCTGCAGATGTTGCAGCGCCAGGATGCCTTCGGGCAGACCAGCGAGTGGCTGTTTTTCGACGGGTTCCTGCGGGCGCGGGTGTTGCAGCGGATCGTCGCGCTGCGCGGCACCCAGCCGCGCAAAGTGATTGTCAGTGCGCTCGCCGGTCAGTGTCGTGAACTCGAGCTACTGGTTGCCGCGTTGTTTCTCAGTGGCAATGATGCGGGCGTGCGGGTGCTGACCACCGGCCAGCCATTCGATGAGTTGGCGCTGGTGTGCGAGCGGATCAAGCCGCAGGCGCTGGTGCTGTTTTCCAACCATGCCCCCACCGCGGATTTGCCGCGCCGTCTGAATCGACTGGCCTTGAGTCTCGACTGTCAGGTAATGCTCGCCGGCGACGCTGCCGATCTGGCACAGGACAGTCTGGCCGGATCCTCGATCGGTTGTCTGGGCAATGAAGGAGCGACGATGCGTCAGCGCATGACGCAATTTCTCGCAGGTACGCTGGATACCTGAATATCAGGTGTGCAGGGCGGGGTGGGTCAGACGGTGTTGTTGCAGGATGAACTGGCGCAGCCGTTCGGTTTCATCGGCGTCGGTCTGGCTCAGCTCGTAGGCGTAGAAGCCGTGCTCGGTTTCGCGCTCGAAGTTGCCGCGCAGGGAAATCCGCTCGTAACCTGAAGGGCTGAACCACAGCGCGAAATGCTTGGGCGGTTTGGTCTTGTTGCGCATTTCCAGCAGCACGCCTTTGTGCGACACCTCGTGCACCCACATCATGCCCGGTTGGCCTTTGGCATTTTCCAGCGCGACCGGCTCTTCGAGAGTCAGGCGCCATGGGCGAATCATCGGCCCGTCTTCGTAAATGCTCGGCACGCCCAGGCGCAGGTGCAACGCGTGGAATTCGTCTTCCACCAGGTGCAGCGGAAAGGTCATTTGCTGATTTTCGAAATTGGCCTGAATGGTCACTTGCTCGTGAGCCGCCAGGCGTGTGAGCAGGTCACGGATCTGCGAACCTCCATTGACCAACAGGCTCGACGTCGCATCCCGCACATTGAGCTGCGGGTTGTGCTGCATGGTCTGGATGAAATCCAGCTCATCCTGGGTCAGGAGTGCGTCGCGTTGCATGGCCTGGCTCGAAAGAAATAGTTACAAAGTCATTGGTGATTGTAGTTACTGACACTTAGTTCGCAGTTTTGTTTGCGCCGTTCGTCGCTTTCAGGGCGGCGAGTTCGGCTTGCAAGGCGGCAACTTGTGCTTCCAGTTGTGCAACGCGTTGCTGCGCCTTGACCTGAACCGTGACATCTTTCTGCACACCGACGAAATAAGTCTGGCCGTCATCAGCGTTTTTCACTGTCGACAACGACAGCTCGTTCCAGAATGGTGTGCCGTCCTTGCGGTAGTTGCGCAGGATTTCCCGGCACGCCCCGCCGTTGTGCAAGGTGTCGCGAATCAGCGACAGACCGGCTTGATCGCGGTCTCCTGACTGCAGAAAGCGGCAGTCCTGATAAAGAATCTCTTCGCTGCTGTAACCGGTCAGGCGTTCGAAGGCCGGGTTTACGTAAATCAGGATGTTGTCCTGCTCGCCTTCCTTTTCGGCCACCACGATTCCATCGTTCGACGCGTTGATCACCATTTGCAGCAGACTGGCGTTGATCATCAATGAATCCTTTCAGTGTCGATAATGGCTGGCATTCTAGAAGTTCCAACGCCGCTGTCTACTGGCTATCACGGCGAATCGGGGCTGGATCGCGGCTTTTGCGTCGGACTGCTACTATCGCCGCTCTTTTTTCCGCTTCAGGATCAGATTGATGAAAGTCGCCATCCTCTCCGGCTCGGTATACGGCACGGCCGAAGAAGTCGCCCGTCACGCGCAGAACCTGCTGAAAGACGCCGGTTTTGAAACCTTCTACAACCCGCGCGCCAGCCTGGCGGATATCCAGGCGTTCGCACCTGAAGCGTTTCTCGCGGTGACGTCTACCACCGGCATGGGCGAATTGCCGGATAACCTGCAGCCGCTGTATTTCAGCCTTCGCGATCAGTTGCCAGCCGCGTGGCGCGGTTTGCCGGGTGCGGTGATCGGTTTGGGGGATGCCAGTTACGGCGATACGTTCTGTGGCGGCGGCGAACTGATGCGTGAGTTGTTCGCCGAACTGGGCGTGCGCGAAGTGCAGGAGATGCTGCGTCTGGACGCCAGCGAAAGCGTGACCCCGGAAACTGACGCTGAGCCATGGCTGGCGCAATTGATCGCCACGCTCAAGGGCTGATCGCGCGCTCACGCAGCAGAGCCATCCAGGCCTGCGCGGCTTTCGACAGATAGGCGCCTCGGCGCCAGATGAAGGCGATGTCCCAGCGCAAATAATCTGGTGCGCGCAAGGTCAGGCGCACCACGCCCGGACGCTCCAGTGCCCGGGCCACCACGCTGGGCAGCAGCACCACGCCTTGCCCGGCGGCCACCAGTGCCACGAGAAAATCCGCCTGCCCGCTGCGCCCGCCTTCTTTCGGGGTAAAGCCCAGTTGCTGGCAGGCCTGCAGTAAACGGTCATTGAGCACGAAGCTGCGCTGATACAACAGGAACGGCGTGTCGGCCAATTCCTCAAGGCCAATCTCGCCGCGCCCCGCCAACGGATGATCCACCGGCAATAACGCATCGAGTTTCTCATCGCAGAACGGCTGGAAATCGAACTGCGGATCTTTCGGCAGCAGGCTCCCGCCTAACTCCAGTTCGCCGCTGAGCACCGCTTGCTCGACATTGCGGCTGCCGCCTTCAAGCAATTGAATGCTGATGTTCGGATAGCGCCGGCGATACTCGGCGAACAACCCGGCGAACAGTGCATCACTGCCCAGCAGCGGCAGACCGAGGCGCAATTCGCCGCGTGCCAGTTGGCTCAGATCATCCAGTTCGCTGAGCAATTCATTGCGCAGGCGCAACATGCCCTCGGCGCGCTGCAGCACCACGCTGCCCGCGGCGGTCAGGCGCAATTGCGAGCCGAGTCGTTCGAGCAAGGGCGTGCCGAGGCTCTGCTCCAGTTGCGCAACTTGTTTGCTTACCGCCGACTGACTGATGTGCAAGGTTTTCGCTGCCTGGGTGAAGCCGCCCTGGTGCATGACTTCGACAAAACTGCGCAGCTGTTTGAATTCCATCATCCGATTCCATTGTGGAATAGGACTGAGTCTAACAATTCGCTTCTGGGATGACAGGCCGCTTCGTAAAATAAGCCCCTGTAAGGAGCCCATCATGAACGCCGCATCCCTCAAATACCTGTCCCGTCTATTCGCAGAACTGGCCGTGTTGCTCGGTCTCTACCTGCTCGGCTGCCAGATCGCCGCGTGGCTGGCCTGGCCGATTCCCGGCGGCGTGATCGGCATGGCCCTGTTGCTGCTGGCGTTTGCGTTTGGTTGGGTCAAACCGGCGGCGCTGCAACTGGGTGCCGGATTGCTGATGGCCGAGATGCTGCTGTTCTTTATTCCGGCGCTGATGAGTCTGCTCGACTACGGCGCGCTGTTGCGCGATGACGGCTGGCGGATTTTGCTGGTGATCGGCGCCAGCACCCTGATGGTGATGCTGGTGACAGCCTTCACCGTGGAGCTGGCCGTGCGCCTGAGGCGGTCCCATGAAGCTTGAATGGATGCCGATGTTCTGGCTCGCCTTTACCCTGTTGGCGTACCTGTTCAGTCGCTGGATTTACCGGCGCACCGGGCGTTACTTGCTGTCGCCGCTGATTCTGGTGCCGGCACTGCTGCTGGCGCTCGCCGTGCCGCTGCACACCGCCTATGCCGAATACGCCAGCAACACCCATTGGTTGATGCTGGTGCTCGGGCCGGTGACGGTCGCCTTCGCCGTGCCGATCTGGCAGCAGCGGCGTCTGCTGGTGCGGCACTGGTCAGCGCTGTTGCTGGGCATGCTTGCCGGCAGCGCGGCTTCGATCGCTACGTCGTTCGGTCTGGCCAGAGCGCTGGCGCTGGATAGCTCGGTGACGATGTCGCTGGTGCCGCGTTCGATCACCACGCCATTCGCCATGCCGCTGGCGCAGGATCTCGGTGGCGTGCCGGAACTGACTGCCGTGTTCGTGATGTTTACCGGCGTGTTCGGCGCGATGCTCGGCGGCGTATTGCTCAAGTGGCTGCCGTTGCGCAGTGCCCTGGCGCGCGGTGCGTTGTTCGGGGTTGGCGCGCACGGCGCAGGCGTCAGTCGGGCGCATGAAGTGGGCGGTGAGGAAGGCTCGGTGGCGGGGCTGGTGATGGTGCTGACCGGGCTGCTCAATCTGTTCGCCGCGCCTTTGTTGGCGTCGTGGCTTTGACATGGATCCAAGGAGTTTGCCTGGCTGACCCGCTCAGTCATCAAGCTGGCTGGCAATGCAACTACGCGATCCTCTGCGCCTGACTAGACTGCTCGTACGTGCAGAACAATAAGAACGCAGAGGTGCATACAGTGAGCGTAGCCCCCGTCCAATTGTCCCTTGATGTCAAAGACCAGGTCAGTGCCGCGGAATGGCAGACTCGGGTCGATCTCGCCGCCTGTTATCGGCTGGTTGCGCTACATGGCTGGGATGACCTGATCTTCACCCACATCTCGGCCAAGGTCCCGGGCACCGAAGACTTCCTGATCAACCCGTTCGGGTTGATGTTCCATGAGATCACCGCGTCGAGCCTGGTCAAAGTCGATCAGGCCGGCAACAAGCTCATGGACAGTCCCTACGAAATCAATCCCGCCGGTTACACCATCCACAGCGCCGTGCACGAGGTACGGCACGATGTGGTTTGTGTGCTGCATACCCACACCGCGTCCGGTGTAGCCGTTTCCGCGCAAAAGCAGGGCGTGTTGCCGATCAGCCAGCAATCGCTGTTCGTGCTGTCGAGCCTGGCCTATCACGCCTATGAAGGCGTGGCGCTGAATCATGAAGAGAAGGCGCGCTTGCAGGCGGACCTTGGCGAGAACAATTTCCTGATGCTGCACAACCACGGTCTGCTGACCTGCGGCGGCACCATCGCCGACACTTTTCTGATGATGTTCACCTTCCAGCGCGCCTGCGATATTCAGGTCATGGCGCAGACCGGCGCTGCTGAACTGATCGCCATCGAACCGCAGATCCTGGCGGGCGCCAAAGCGATGATCGCCGGCGTCACCAAAAGTGCTCAAGGCATGGGTGGCGCGCTGGCCTGGCCGGCGTTGCTGCGCAAACTCGATAAACAAGACCCCGGATATAAACTCTGATGCCTCTTGCCGAGATTCCTCTGTGTGTCTGGCGCAAACGCAGCCGGACGTTTGTCTTTCGCGGTCAGTCGATCCGTTACTGGACGGCGGGGCAGGGTGAGCCGCTGCTGCTGATCCACGGTTTCCCGACGGCCAGTTGGGACTGGCACTACCTGTGGCAGCCGCTGGCCCAGCGCTACCGGGTGATCGCCTGTGACATGCTCGGTTTCGGGGATTCGGCCAAACCATTGAATCACCGCTACAGCCTGCTGGAACAGGCCGACCTGCAACAGGCGCTGCTGGCGCATCTTCAGGTCGAGCAAGCGGTGCATGTGCTGGCCCACGATTACGGCGACAGCGTTGCCCAGGAGTTGCTCGCCCGGCATTACGAAAACCGGATCGAGGTCGCCAGTTGCGTCTTTCTCAATGGCGGGCTGTTTCCGGAAACCCATCGCCCGGTCTTGATGCAAAAGCTGCTGCTCAGCCCCTTGGGCTGGATGATCGGCCGTGCATTTACCCGTGATGCGCTGGTGAAAAGCTTCCGACAGATTTTCGGCCCGCAGACCGGCCCCAGTGAAAGTGAACTGGATGATTTCTGGAGCCTGATCGAGACCCATCGCGGGCCGCGCATCCTGCACAAACTGATCGGCTACATCCCCGAGCGCCGTGTGCAGCGCGACCGCTGGGTGACGGCGATGCAACGCGGCGAGGTGTCGCTGCGAGTTATTGACGGTGAGGTCGACCCGATCTCCGGTGCGCACATGGTCGAGCGTTACCGCGAGCTGATTGCCGACGCCGATACGGTGCTGTTGCCGGGCATTGGCCACTATCCGCAGATCGAAGCGCCGGTGCAGGTGCTCAAGCATTACCTGGCGTTTCGTGAGCGCCTGGAGTTGCCGCCGCGCAAGGTCGCATGCTCCTGACAGATCAAAAGATCGCAGCATGCGGCAGCTCCCGATCTTTTGTAGGAGCTGCCGCAGGCTGCGATCTTTTGATCTTTTGACGCCCTCATCATCCCTCACCCTTATCGCGCACCATTCAGCCTCTGCCGTATTCGTTGTGACCCAAAGCCCTGTGCCTGACACTCGGACTCATTACTGGCCTGCTGGAGTTGCTGCGATGAATGAGTCCGTACGTTTCGAAGATAAAGTCGTGATCGTCACCGGCGCCGGTGGTGGCCTGGGGCGAGCGCACGCTTTGCTGTTCGCCCGGCACGGTGCCAAAGTGCTGGTCAACGACCTCGGCGGCTCGACCCAGGGCGAAGGGGCCAACGCCTCCGCCGCCGACCGTGTGGTGGCGGAAATTCGCGAAGCCGGCGGCATCGCCGAGGCCAACCATGACTCGGTCACCGACGGCGACAAACTGGTGCAAAACGCCCTCGACGCCTTTGGCCGTGTCGACGTGGTGGTGAACAACGCCGGGATTCTGCGCGACAAGACCTTTCACAAGATGGACGACGCCGACTGGGATCTGGTTTACCGCGTCCACGTCGAAGGCGCCTACAAAGTGACCCGCGCCGCGTGGCCGCACTTGCGCGAGCAAAACTACGGAAGGGTGATCTTCACCGCCTCGACCTCGGGCATCTACGGCAACTTCGGCCAGTCCAACTACGGCATGGCCAAACTCGGCCTCTACGGCCTGACCCGTACCCTGGCCATCGAAGGTCGCAAGAACAATATTCTGGTCAATGCCATCGCGCCTACCGGCGGCACGCGCATGACCGAAGGCCTGATCCCGCCGCAAGTGTTCGAACAGCTCAAACCGGAACTGGTCAGCCCGCTGGTGGTGTACCTGGCCAGTGAACAGTGCCAGGAAACGTCCGGCCTGTTTGAAGTCGGTGGCGGCTGGATGGGCAAGGTGCGCTGGGAACGCAGCCTCGGCGCCGGGTTCGATCCACGCAGCGGCTTCTCCCCGGAAGATGTCGCGGCGCACTGGCAGCAGATCTGCGATTTCGAAGGCGCGGCGCATCCGAAGGACAACATTGAAGCGCTGAAGGAAATGATGGCGAATTTGCAGAAGTATTCGCTGTAACGTTTGCCACGCCCCCGCAATTAACCGATCCCGCCGGTAAAGCCTTCGCCCATAAAAAAGGCCGCTGCAAACGCAGCGGCCAAGGTAAGACGTTGGATCAAGGAGCTACAAATCAACGTCAGTGAACACCGGGGCGATCAATCGAAGCATCGACTCATCTGAAATCGGTCAGCGCTGGCGCGAGTTGCTCAGCAGCCAAGGCTTGGTGCTTTGCGGCGTCTGCCTGAAAGCCCGCTCAGAATAAGCATTTGAACCCGAAGGAAAAATAGCGATTCCGGACATGCACTGTTACGGGGCGTGCAACAGTCTTGATCGCGCCACAGGATCCTGCACGGACTGCGCAAAGTGTTCGCGCCCGGAAATATATCGCTTCGCTGTCTATTCTGGATGGTTGAGTTAGTTACTTTGTATGAGGCTTTTGTGCGGATTATTTGTTTGTGAATTTGTCATTTTTTACAGGTAGTTTTTTTTGTTTCGGTTAATACCTTGTAATCTATATTTGTTGAAATGAACTGGCGCTTCTTGTTTGTTAAAAATAAAACTATCTTTCGCTATCGCAGTGATGCGGGGTTGCGTTCACTGAACTTGAAAGATAGGACTTGAATATGGATAAGTTATACAAAAGCTTGATGCGAGGTTCTGAAGGTGTAGAAGTAACCTGGAGGGCTGAGTGGGTAAAGTCCGCTGCCGCGCAGAATGATTTGTTCGCTATTGTTGAGGCGATCCCGACAGTTCGGCAGATTGCTCGGCAGGCATTGCAGCAAGAATTGCAGCAGCGGCAGAAGAATATCGATATCGATAATGTTTTTATAAATATTACCGATCAGTCCAGTGAGATTGAACGTCGTCCTTCGGGGAAACTGTCTGAGGTATTGCTTCATTGTCTTGATAATAATGTGGCGCCGAGCTATCTGGCTGGCGGCGGGGACGGTGTCTTTCACCTGCCCGATACCGTTGGCGAAGAGATGAGGGTCAAGGGCTTCAGTATTATCGAGGCTGAGGAGGCTATTACTTATACGCTGCGAAACATGGAGAGCAGCCTGCGTTCGGAGATAGGCAAGTATTGGGCGGCCCCCGTAAAAGTCGCAACAACTGAAAATGCCGGACTGACAAATAAACAGGCCTTGCAGCAGGCTTATAACGTTGTGCTGACAGCGGAGCTTTCTTTAAAAGCCATGGCGAGATTTCTGGATCATGGCATGGCGACGCGCTATTGCTATTTGTTGAACCTGGAAAACGGCGCCGGCGCTTATAACGTTGTGGTGAGTCCTGAATCCGACTCTCGCACTTCGCTTGTTCCGGGGTTTGTCCTCGATAATGCGATGCGGGCGGATCCGCAAATGAAACTGATCGATGAGTCCACCGGTTATGTCATTCACACGCCAGGCAACGGCTTTGAATACTTCGCCAGGAATATCGACGTGCACGCAACGCTGCTGGCGCGTGTATCGGCGTCCGGTAGCAAAATCGCTTTCCCTAAAGCCACGCAAAGTGTGTCTGCTCATTGTGTCGACGCTTACTTGAAGGGACAACTTGAGACGCTTGCAAGTCTGATGCGCGATCGCAATGGCCAGGCTCGAGCGTTCAGCCGGGTATTGCAGGACAATCAGGTGTTGTCGGTGATGCGTACTGACATCGGTCGTCGATTCGATCAAGTGCAGGCAGAACTCAAGCGGACCGAATGGCCACTCTGGCTGAAGAACGGTGGTAACGCTCTTCAGCAGCGTTACGTCGAGCTTGAGCGCTCGATGGAGAAATATCACTCTGACTACCGGGTGGTTTTCGACAGGTGTTTCTCGTTTAAAGATTATGTCTTGCGTTGTTTTTCCGAATGGGCGATGAGCGCGTTGGGTGAGCAACTGGAAGCCGAGACGATAAAGGTGCGCAGCGTCCACAAGATGCAACTGGGCGGCCGCACCCTCGAGCAGGTCGACAGTCGGACCCTGACGGAATTCATCATCTTCGGTCTGCATGACGAGGGGTATAAAGCCGAAATCAGCCTCACCGGGCTGCCGTCCGGCAGCAGGCTGTCCGCTGCTGCACTTGAGCAATGGTTGAACAACATCAACTTGCGCTCGCAGTTTGTATCCAGTCTTCCAACTGATCCATCGCCGGAGTTTGCACAGGCGTATCGCGACCACTTGCACAGCAACATCGAGTTCGCGCTTTTCGTTGCGCGCCATTCGGGCGTCTTCAGTGAAACCGAAGCGAAGGTCATTGAAAGGGCGTTGGCAGGTGACCTTTCGGTGTCTATCCGCGGATTGAAACTGAGCCTGCAGATTCCAGGGCCCGCCTTGAAAGGTGTGATGGTTTTTCGGGCACCGGAGACTCGGAACTATCTTGTTTATCTGATAACACCTGCAGGCAAATCCGTTTTCATGGCGTTTGCGGATGTACTCGCTCTGAACAAATGGTTTGAATCGGCCATGACCGCTGATCGTCAATACGCGGCGTCATTGATTCATCCGGACTATTTGCACGATGCCGGATCGTTGCGCGGTGCCAGCCGTCACTCAACCCATTATCTGTACAAGCTGGATACCCAATACTCGGACCTTTTCCCCAATGGCACAGCGCCGTTGCTCAATGACGTCAATCTCGCTTTTCAGTCTGAACTGGCGTTACACAGGACCATTGCGCCTGCGCCTTACCGCTACCTCGGGATTGAGCCGCGCAAACGTTACGCTCGATTGAATACCGAACTGAAAGCGCTCTCCACCGTAGAGGCAAGGGACAATGCGTTCCCTTCTTTCGAACGCTTTACCCACGATGCGGTAAAGCAGAACCTTGAAAGTCTGTTGCGTTCGCGAGGACGAAATGTCGAGATCAATCCCGATCAGATTATTGTCCAGACTGACGATTTTCAGAAAAGCGTAACGGATCTGCTCATCGAAGGGCTGTCGTTTGAAGCTGCCAATCCGGCTTATCCGAGCAAGTATGACCCGAGGTATTTTTTGACGGACGGACATCCGGCCATTGATCAACTGGATATTCGCGATCTGTCCTCGTTATCGAAAACATTCCGTCCTGGCGACAGGTATACGGAAATGCTCAATACCGACTATCTGGACGGGAAGCATCCTGGCTACGCATTCAAGCGCGCCGTTCACGCAAAAAAAGTTCGCTGTCAGATGCATTACGATCTGCTCTCCAACTACCTTGATGGCAGGTTTGGCTCTGAAATCTTTATAGCGCTACAACGGGTTGTCGGCAGTTTGAAAGAGGATGTCTATCACTACCCGATCAATGATTCGTCCGCAGAAGGTGATGAAGGTCTTTACGAATTCAATATCGGAAAAATAGGCTTGACCAAGGCGGGGGATCGTACGGTTGCGGGCGTCTATATCCTGCGGATGAACATTCTCGAGCAGTTCCACGACTGGTTATATACGCCCGATGCGCCGGATGGCGTTGCTTATCGACCCATCAACGATTTCATTCCATCGATTCGTTTCCAATATGGACCGATGCGCGATTACTACTTTGACCGGGTTGCGATCGTCGATCAAAAAGTAATCAATGACTATTTTGACGATCTTGCCGCAAGCGGGAAACCCCTGCCTCCGGTCAAGACGCAAGAACGCGCCAAGTTGAACAACCTCTTCACGTTCCATGATCGGAGAGTGCGTCGCGCATTGAGCGATATCGATGAGCGAACCACCAGTTTGAAGGAGGTTATCGCGGGACTGGTTTACGATGGCCTGATCAAAGTGGTGAATGTCATCAGTCTCGCCGTGCCGCCTATCGGCTCCGTAGCCGTTGCGGTGCAGATGATGAAAAGTGTCTACGACGGAGCACAGGCGCAACGGCGCGGTGACTACTCGGCGGCACTGGGATACGGCGCGGACGCGTTGATCGGACTATTTACGCTTGGCCAGGCGGCCACAGCCGGTGCGAGCGCAGAGGTGATCAAGCAGGTTACCAACGTTCAACGATCGTTTCTCGGTCTGGTCGATGATGCACGGTCGGCGGCGCAATTCGTCGCCGAGGCGGCGGGTCATAAAGCGGCAGATCAACAGTTGATCGATTTCTTCACTGAATTGATGAAGGATCGGGTAACCGGCATCAGCCAGACCATCGTGCGCTGATCCCGGGCTGGCGCCTGGAGATCGCCTGACTCAACCGGCTTGCTCATACCCCATGCGCCAGCTCACGGCCCGCGCCGCCGCCAGTAACCGCTGCGCCGCCGGGCCGTCTTCATCAGCGTGGAACAGTGAAGTCGGGCCGACGATGGTCAGCACCGCGGCGATCTGCCCGACTGCGTTGAACACCGGGGCTGACAACGCGTCCACACCTGGCATCAACAAGCCGTGCACATGATGCAGACCGCGTTCGCGGATCTGCTCGCACAAACCGCTGTAGGCATTTTGATCGGCCAGTGGATGGCCGGCGACGGCGATTTCCTGCTCGCGCAACTCATCGGTTTCCCGATGCGGCAGAAAGGCACTGAACACCAGCCCGGTGGACGAGCTGAGTAACGGCAACACCGAACCCAGTTGCGTCACCACCGTCACCGCGCGCACCGCCGGTTCGATGTGCACCACGGTCGCGCCCTGATTGCCCCACACCGCCAGAAAACAGGTTTCGTTCAGTTCATCGCGCAACTCGGACAGGGGCAGGGCGGCGACTTTCAACACGTCCATACTGTTCAGGGCCGCCAGGCCCACGCGCAACGCTTCACGGCCGAGTCCGTAATGGTTGGTGGCAGCGTTCTGCTCGGCGAAACCACTGGCGATCAGTGCCTGGAGATAGCGGTGCACCTTGCTCGCCGGCATCTGCACATGTTCGGCCAATCGCGATAGTGAGGTAGAGGGCGACAACTCGGCCAACGCCTTGAGGATGTCGGTGCCGACCTCGGCGGAGCGGACTTTCTGTTTGCCGTTGCTGTCGCTGGTTTTTTCCATGGTGCGGCCGGGATCCGAAAACGAATGGGCGTCTTTATAGCTTGACGCTGGATAGCGAGCAAATTACGTTATGCGTAATCGAATTACGATAATAACAACCCCGGCGTGCGCAAAGCTCTGAGCCAGAGCGATGGGCCACTGCCGACTCCCTGTTCAGGAGGCTCCATGAACCTCGATTCAAACGCGTCGGAGCTGACGTACCAGTCCGGTTTCGGCAACGAATTCAGCAGTGAAGCGTTGCCCGGCGCCTTGCCCATCGGCCAGAACTCCCCGCAAAAAGCCCCGTACGGCCTCTATACCGAATTGCTCTCCGGCACTGCGTTTACCATGACCCGCAGTGAAGCCCGGCGTACCTGGATGTACCGGATTCAGCCGTCGGCCAATCACCCGGCGTTCGTCAAACTGGAGCGGCAACTGGCCGGCGGCCCGTTGGGTGAAGTGACGCCCAATCGCCTGCGCTGGAATCCTCTGGATATCCCGGGCGAGCCGACTGATTTCATCGACGGTCTGGTCGGCATGGTGGCCAATTCGGCGGCGGAAAAACCAGCCGGCATCAGCATCTATAACTACACCGCCAACCGTTCGATGGAGCGGGTGTTTTACAACGCCGACGGCGAACTGCTGCTGGTGCCGCAA
Source organism: Pseudomonas sp. FW305-3-2-15-E-TSA4 (assembly GCF_058787295.1). Lineage (NCBI taxonomy): Bacteria > Pseudomonadati > Pseudomonadota > Gammaproteobacteria > Pseudomonadales > Pseudomonadaceae > Pseudomonas > Pseudomonas sp. FW305-3-2-15-E-TSA4. The sequence goes on from NZ_JBYSZP010000001.1 coordinate 82,978, forward strand.
CTGGGGCGGCTGCGAATTGCCACTGAACTCGGCGTGCTCGAAGTCGCGCCGCTGGAAATTGCTGTGCTGCCGCGTGGCCTGAAATTCCGCGTCGAGCTGCTTGATCCGCAGGCGCGCGGTTACGTTGCCGAGAACCACGGCGCGCCGCTGCGTCTGCCGGACCTGGGGCCAATCGGCAGCAACGGCCTAGCCAATCCACGGGATTTCCTCGCGCCGGTCGCGTGTTACGAAAACCTGCAGCAGCCGACGACGCTGGTGCAGAAATTCCTCGGCCAGTTGTGGGGCACCGAGCTCGATCATTCGCCGCTGAACGTGGTCGCCTGGCACGGCAACAACGTGCCGTACAAATATGATCTGCGCCGTTTCAACACCATCGGCACCGTGAGCTTCGATCACCCGGATCCGTCGATCTTCACCGTGCTGACCTCGCCGACCAGCGTGCACGGTCTGGCCAACCTCGACTTCGTGATCTTCCCGCCACGCTGGATGGTCGCCGAGAACACCTTCCGTCCGCCGTGGTTCCATCGCAACCTGATGAACGAATTCATGGGCCTGATCCACGGCGAATACGACGCCAAGGCTGAAGGCTTCGTGCCCGGCGGTGCCTCGCTGCACAGCTGCATGAGCGCCCACGGCCCGGATGGCGAAACCTGCACCAAAGCGATCAACGCGGAACTCAAACCGGCGAAGATCGATAACACCATGGCCTTCATGTTCGAGACCAGTCAGGTGCTGCGCCCAAGCCGCTTCGCCCTCGACTGCCCGCAACTGCAATCCACATACGACGCCTGCTGGGCCACGCTGCCCGCCACGTTCGACCCGACCCGGAGATAACCCATGACTCAGACTTCCATCACCCGCAGCTGGGTTGCTTCGGCCAATGGCCACGCGGATTTCCCGCTGCAGAACCTGCCGCTGGGCGTGTTCAGCACTGGCGGCTCGGCGCCGCGCGCGGGCGTGGCGATCGGTGAACATATTTTCGATCTGCAGGTGGCGCTTGAAGCCGGCCTGTTCGACGGCCCGGCACGCAGCGCGGTCGAAGCCATGCACGGCGGTCTGCTGAACGCCTTCTTCGACCTCGGTCGTGAAGCCCGCGTAGCCTTGCGCAGCCGCTTGCTGGAATTGTTCGGCGAGGGCAGCACTCATCGCGGCGCCATCGAAGCCCAAGGCGCAAAACTGCTGCCACTGGCTGCCGATTGCCAGATGCACCTGCCGGCGCGCATCAACGATTACACCGACTTCTACGTCGGCATCGAGCACGCGCAGAACGTCGGCAAACTGTTCCGTCCGGACAACCCACTGCTGCCCAACTACAAGCACGTGCCGATCGGTTATCACGGTCGTGCCTCCACCGTGCGCGCTTCTGGTACCGACGTGCGCCGCCCGAAAGGCCAGACCCTGCCGGCCGGTGCCAGCGAGCCGACTTTTGGCCCTTGCGCCCGTCTGGACTATGAGCTGGAACTGGGCATCTGGATCGGTCAGGGCAACGACATGGGCGAGCCGATTGCCATTGGTGACGCCGCCGAACACATCGCCGGTTTCTGCCTGCTCAACGACTGGTCGGCCCGCGATATCCAGGCCTGGGAATACCAGCCGCTCGGCCCGTTCCTCTCCAAGAGTTTTATCACCAGTGTTTCGCCATGGGTGGTGACCGCCGAAGCGCTGGAGCCATTCCGTATGGCACAACCTGCGCGCCCGGAAGGTGATCCGCAGCCGCTGCCTTACCTGTTCGACAAACGTGATCAAGATGGCGGCGCCTTCGACATCGAACTGGAAGTGCTGCTGCTCACCGAAGCCATGCGCGAACAGAATCTGCCGGCCCATCGCCTGACCCTGAGCAACACTCGCTACATGTACTGGACCGTCGCACAAATGGTCGCGCACCACAGCGTCAACGGCTGCCAGTTGCAGGCCGGTGACCTGTTCGGTTCGGGGACTTTGTCCGGCCCGCAAAGCGGTCAGTTCGGCAGCCTGCTGGAAATCACCGAGGGCGGTAAAAAGCCTATCGAACTGGCCTCCGGCGAAGTGCGCAAATTCCTCGAAGACGGCGACGAAATCATCCTGCGCGCGCGTTGTGCCCGTGACGGTTTTGCCTCGATCGGCTTCGGCGAATGCCGCGGCAAAGTGCTGGCGGCGCGCTGACAGGAGCGGATCATGGATCTATACACCTATTACCGCTCGACCTCGTCTTATCGAGTGCGTATCGCGTTGGCGCTGAAAGGGCTCGACTACACCGCGTTGCCGGTCAACCTGATTGCGCCGTCGGGAGGCGAGCATCGCCAGCCGGCGTATCTGGCGATCAATCCGCAGGGCCGGGTGCCGGCCTTGCGCACCGATGACGGCGAGCTGCTGATTCAGTCGCCGGCGATCATCGAGTACCTGGAAGAGCGTTATCCACAGTTGCCATTGCTACCCGAAGACCTCGCCGCCCGTGCTCATGTGCGCGGTGTGGCGGCGGTGATCGGCTGCGATGTGCATCCGCTGCATAACGTCAGCGTGCTCAATCGCCTGCGCCAGTTGGGCCATGAAGAGCCGCAGGTGGTGGAGTGGATTGCGCACTGGATCAGTCAGGGGCTGGCGGCCGTCGAGCAATTGATCGGTGACAGCGGTTTCTGTTTCGGTGAGTGGCCGTGCGTGGCTGACGTGTATCTGATTCCGCAGTTGTATGCGGCCGAGCGCTTCGGTGTTTCGCTGGAGGCTTACCCGCGGATCCGGCGGGTGGCGGCGTTGGCGGCTGAGCATCCGGCGTTCATCAAGGCGCATCCGGCCAATCAGCCCGATACCCCTTAAAGCTTCACCTTGCCCCAATGTGGGAGCGGGCTTGCTCGCGAAAACGGAGTGTCAGGCACCGGGATGCTGACTGATATACCGCTTTCGCGAGCAAGCCCGCTCCCACAGGGGAGATTCGGCGCCCGCCAAAAAAATCATAAAAACAAAACAGGTACCTTGCGATGCACAACCAGATTGCCAGCTTTCGCGCGGCACTCGACGCCCGTCCTGTGTCCCGCTATCAGTGGTTACTGCTGATCCTGCTCGCCTTGCTGCTGGTCACCGACGGCTATGACGCCCAGGTGCTCGGTTACGTGGTGCCGGCCCTGGCTCAGGACTGGGGGCTGGAGAAAGCCGCGTTCGGGCCGGTTTTCAGCGCCAACCTGTTGGGCCTCACGCTCGGCTCGCTCGCGGTGACGCCGCTGGCCGATCGCTTCGGCGTACGGCGGATCCTGCTCGCCTGCGTGTTGATCTACGCCAGCCTGACGGTGTTGATGGTGTTCGCCGATTCTCTGAACACCTTGATGATCGCGCGCTTCATCTGCGGCATCGGCATGGGCGGGGCGATGCCCAGTGCCATGGCCTTGATGTCGGAATATTCACCGCCGCGTCTGCGCACCTTGATGGTGACGCTGGCCGCTTGTGGGTTTTCGTTTGGCGGTGCGGCGGGTGGTTTTGTTGCTGCGGGCTTCATCGACCGCTTTGGCTGGCAAGCGGTGTTCCTTGCCGGTGGTGTCACGCCGTTGCTGCTGTTCCCGTTCCTGTGGTGGATGCTGCCGGAGTCGCTGCCACGTCTGCTGCGCGATGCACCGCCCTATGCGCGCCTGCGCAAAGTCACCGCGCGAATGCTGCCGGACTGGCAACCGCCGGCCGCGTCCGTCGAACAGAACAAGCGCGAGCAGGGCAGCAAATTGACCGTGGTCGAGCTGTTCCGCAACGGTTATGCGCGCCCGACCCTGCTGATCTGGGCGACGTTTTTTGTCAGCCTGATTCTGTTGTATTTCATGATCAGCTGGCTGCCGACGTTGTTGCTGGAAAGCGGTCTGAAACTCAATGAAGCCAACCTGGTGACCTCGATGTTCCTGTTCGCCGGTACCTTGGGCGCGGTGTGCATGGCCTGGTTCGCCGACCGTTTGAAACGCAAGGTGCGGCTGCTCTGCGCGGTGTTGGCCGGGGCGGCGCTGTGCACGATTCTGCTGGGTTTGAACCACGGCAATCCACGCTATCTGGTGGCCTGCGTGTTTGCCGCCGGGTTCTGCATCATCGGTGGGCAACTGACGCTGAACGCCTTCGCCAGCAACTTCTACCCAGCGCATGTGCGGGCCACGGGCACGGGCTGGGCGTTGGGGGTAGGGCGCTTCGGTTCAATCCTCGGGCCGCTGTTCGGCAGCATGCTGCTGGCGATGCACATTCCGGTGACGCAGATTTTCTTCTTCTGCGCGATACCGGCGGTCATTGCGGCGCTGCTAATCATCCAGGTGCGCTCGCCTTCAGATATCCCGCAATCCAATGTGGGAGCGAGCTTGCTCGCGAAGAACGATAACGCAGTCTGACAGGAACAACGGTGGCGCCTGCTTCGCGGGCAAGCCACGCTCCCACAAGGGATCGTTGTGATGCAGAAGAATGGGGCCACGCTGAACCCTGTGGGAGCGGGCTTGCTCGCGAAGGCGATTCAGGCTTCGATGCATTCATCGCTGACACGACGCTTCGCGAGCAGGCTCACTCCTACAAAAAGCGTTTAGTGCACAACGGAATTCGGTGGCAAGTGCCCAAGCCGTTCAGTCAGACGCAATCGCTGGATCGGATCGTCGCTGAGCAGCAGCGCATGTTCCAGATCGAAGCGCTCGGCGTTCGGACAGTCGAGCCGTTGATACAGGCTGGCGCGAGCCAGATAGTCGGCGGCGCTGGCACCGCCCAGTTCCAGCACGCGTTCGGCATCGATCAGCGCGGCAATGTAATCCTCATGGGCCAGATGCAACTGCCGCAGGTTGCGTGACAGGCGCTGGAGCATCTGCTCTGGGCTGGCGGTGGCCAGATGGTCGGCGTTGAGTTTGAGGTGCGCGCCGTACTGACGTTGCAACAACTCGCGACAGTCATTGGGGTACAGCCGCCGACCGCCGCAGGGATCCAGCAGGTGATCAGCACCGGGTACCCGCAGCAGGAAATGCCCCGGGAAGTTCACCCCGACCAGCGGAATCTCCAGACCACGCGCCAATTCCAGAGCAATCAGGGACAGGGTCAGCGGCTGGCCGCGACGGGTCTGCAACACTTTGTGCAACAACGCGACCTGTGGGCGTAGCGGCAGAAAATCGTCCTGAGAGAAGCCCAGATCATTCAACCGCCGCAGCAACGGTTGCGCCAGTTCGCTGACTGGCAGCATTGGCAAGCCGTAGCTGACGCGCTGTTGCAGCTCCTTGAAGTCCTGTTGCAGCGCTTCTACATCGAGGCCTTTTTCGTGCTCGGCAGCCATCCACAGCGCCGCTTCGAACAGCGCGGGCGGTGAACGGTGCAGACACTCGAAAAAGCGTTGGCGCGGACTCATCGAAATCTCCGGGGAATGCCTCGTTTTAGCCCCGTCCGCGCCATTCGTCCAGTACCGGCCAGGTTATGCCGCAAAGTCGCCGTCGAAGCGGGCGCTTATTCCGGTGCGCTTCAGCAATTTTTGGGCGCAAGCCTATACTGGCGTCTACCAGAAGTGATTCGGGAGCCTGCCGATGTTCGCTCTCATGCAAAGCACTCGCCTGGAATCGCTGCACCTCAGCGTTGACCCGGTCACCGGGTTGAAGGCGGTCATTGCCATTCATAACAGTCGCCTCGGGCCTGCCTTGGGCGGTTGCCGTTATCTTGCCTATCCCAACGACGAATCCGCAGTCGAGGACGCCATTCGCCTGGCCCAGGGCATGAGCTACAAGGCGGCACTGGCCGGGCTCGATCAGGGCGGCGGGGTGGCGGTGATCGTACGCCCGGCGCATGTGGAAAACCGCGCGGCGCTGTTTGAGGCATTTGGCCGTTGCATCGAGCAGCTCGACGGTCGCTACATCACCGCCATCGACAGCGGCACTTCGGTGGCGGACATGGATTGCATCGCCCAGCAGACCCAGCATGTCACCAGCACCACCTCGGCCGGCGATCCGGCGCCGCATGCGGCGATGGGCGTGTTCACCGGGATTCGCGCTACCGCCATGGCGCGGCTGGGCAGCGACAACCTCGAGGGCCTGCGCGTGGCGATTCAGGGCTTGGGCAATGTCGGTTACGCACTCGCCGAGCAATTACACGCGGCAGGCGCCGAATTGCTGGTCAGCGACATCGACCACGGCAAGGTGCAACTGGCGATGGAACAGCTCAACGCGCATCCGATCGCCAACGACGCCTTGCTCAGTACACCCTGCGACATCCTTGCGCCGTGCGGCCTCGGCGGGGTGCTCAACAGTCACACGGTGACGCAACTGCGCTGCTCGGCGGTGGCCGGTTCAGCGAACAATCAACTGACGCATCTGGATGTGGCTGATCAGCTGGAGCGGCGCGGGATTCTTTATGCGCCGGATTATGTGATCAATGCGGGCGGGTTGATTTATGTCTCGCTCAAGCATCGCGGCGAAGAGCTGGGGACAATTACTGCGCACCTGTCGAAGATCAGTTCGCGGCTGACCGAGGTGTTTGCCCATGCGCAGGCCGAGAAGCGTTCGCCGGCGCGGGTGGCGGATGAGTTGGCGGAGAAAGTCCTGTATCGCTGAAAAGCAAAAGATCGCAGCCTGCGGCAGCTCCTACATATGGAATGCGTATTCCCTGTAGGAGCTGCCGCAGGCTGCGATCTTTTCGATTCAAACGTGGTTACTTGGCAGCTTTCGCCGCTTTAACCGGCTTCACTGGAGCTTCTTCCGGCTCAGCCGCTGCGTCTTTTTCGACTACTTCTGCCGGTGCATTGATCAGCTCCGACAGCGCATCAGGCTGGCTCTTGAAGGCCTTGGCGAACACATCGCGGTTCTTCGCCATGTAGATCCCGACTTCTTCAACCTGTTGCTCGTTCAGCGACGGCACGGCTTTTTGCAACACTTCGGACAGCATCTCGGCCAGTTCGAGCATTTTGTCATGACGGTCAGCTTCGGCTTTATCCATGAACAAGCGCTCCAGATCTCGGCTGCTGCGGTATACCACTTCGACGGCCATTCACCACCTCACATGCCTTCACATTTAGTTGTCTTAGCGACTACTGTATTTATATACAGCGAAAGGATAAGCGAATCCCTGCGCTTTGGGTAGTGGCTTTTCAATGTAGACCGGATTCGGCATTTTTCCTGATGCACGCGCCTCAAACAAAACGACCCGCACACGGCGGGTCGTTGGTTTATTTGATTCAGAACTTGCCGCTGGCGTAACCGCCATCGATGGGCATGATCACACCCGTGACGTAAGCAGATTGATCGCTGAGCAGCCAGAGCACCGCGTTGGCCACTTCGTCCGCCGTGCCGAAGCGCTTCATCGACGTCACGTTGATTTTGCGCTGGGTGTTTTCCGGTGCGGCTTTCAGGCGTGCCTCGCTGTTCATGCCGCCGAGGATCGGCCCGGGGGCGACCGCATTGACGCGAATGCAGCCGCCGTCTTCCAGCCGCGCATTCTCGATCGACGCCACCTGGGTCATGCCGTTGATCGCCTGCTTGCTGGCGACATAGGCGACCTGGCCGCCAATCGGTACCACGCCGGCGCAGGACGAGGTATTGACGATGGCCCCGGTGCCGCGGGTGAGCATCAGTTGCAGTTCATGGCGCATGCAGTGGTAGGTGCCGTTGACGTTGATGTTCATCACCTTCATCCAGTCGTCCGGGCACGATTGCGCGAGTGCTCCGTACTTGGCAGTCACGCCGGCATTGTTGAACGCGCAATCGAGGCGGCCGTAGGCCGAACGAATGGTCGCGAACGCCTGCTCGACCTGCTCCGGATCACCGACATCGCAGGCGATAAAGCGGCAGTGTTCACCCAGCCGATCGGCCAGCGCCGCGCCTTTTTCTTCGTCCCGACCGAACACGATCACATCGGCGCCGGCCTTGATCAGGCGTTCGCTGACGGTTTCGCCAATGCCACTGGTGCCGCCGGTGACCAGGCAGACTTTTCCCAGAAAATCGTACATATGTCGCATCTCCTTATGCCAACGCGGGGCGTAAATATTTCGGGTTTACGCAGCAATACACCCGATCCAGTCGCGGATTGCTTTTGTCACTGAAGCACTGGCTGTCCCATCGGCATTTGTGGATGTCGGCGGAGCGGCCCTGCAAGGTTTTATTGATCAGGTCGTTGTCGGCAAACAGCGCCCGCGACATCCCTACCCAATCGCATACGCCGTCGGAGAGCAACTGCTCGGCCTTGTCCAGACCGTCGATGAAACCGGCGTAACCCACCGGTACTGTCGACACCGACTTGATCGCCCGCACTCCGGCTTGCAGGTAATGGTCCATGGTCTCCGAATGCACAATCAACTGGCCGAAAGTCGCGCCCATGCACATCGAACATTCCAGCGCGGCAACGCCGGCCTGACAGAGCGCCTGCACGGTTTCCTTGAGATCCGGATATTGCAGCCCTTCAGCGCCCAGACGGTCGTCGATGCCCAGACGAATAGTGACGATCAGTTGGCCCTGGGTGCGCTCGCGGATGGCCTTGACCACGTCGAGCAACAGTCGCGCACGGTTCTCTTCGCTGCCGCCATATCGGTCAGTGCGCTTGTTGGTGTGCGGCGAAAGAAAACTGCTCAGCAGGTAGCCGTTGGACGCCTGCAACTGCACCAGACGTGCGCCGTTGGTCCAGGCCAGCCAGGCGGAATGGGCGAATTGCTCGATCACCTGAGCGATGTCGGTTTCGTCCATGATCCGCACGCGGTAATCCGGATCGAGTTTCGACACGCGCGGGCAGGGCACGCCACTCGGGGTCAGCACGGCAACGCCGGTGTGGGTGGTGGTGCCCTGACCGCCGTAATGCTGCAGTTGCACACCCACCGGCGTGTTGACCTGCTCGGCCATCGCGAACATCGCCTTGAGCGATTCGCCCTGATGCTCCTCGAACAGGCCGAGCCCGGTGCTCTGCAGACGCGATTGCGGCGAGACCGTGGCGTTGCACAGAAACGCCATGGAGCAACCGCCCTCCATGATGCCCTGATAGAACTCGATCATGGCGGGCGTCACGCACCCGCTGTGATCGGCCAGGTCCACGCCCATCGACGCGAAGAACAGCCGATTGCGCAACTCCAGCCCGCCGGCCAGCCGCAGCGGCTCCAGCACGTGGGGATAGCGCGGCATCATGCTTCCTTCCTTTGTTCGGGCATCGCCGAAGCCTGGTCGAAGTTCATCCACAACGGTTGGCCGTGGACGGGCGCCGGAGCCGGGGCGGTTTCTTCGTGGGAGAAGTAAGCGAACTGTTTGAGCACTTCGCGCCACTTGAAGCGCAACGGCGAATCCAGCTCTGCCAGGTGCAGTTTGAGCGTGCCGGCCTTTGTCGCGTCGCTGGCGTGCAGCGATTGCAACGGCAGGCTGATCATCCCTTCGTTTTCCAGGTACAGGTAGACGTGTCCGCGCTCAGAAGCCTCGAGCGGGCTGTCGCATTGCACTTGCAGGCCGGCCATCGACAGCAGCTCAAGGCGGGCGGAGAGGTGACGACCTGAATCCAGGCGCACCAGCACTTCATGGCGTATGCCCTTGAGCGGACGGAACCAGCAGGCGGGGTCGATGTTGATGTTCCGCATGCGCTTGAACACCGGCATCTTGATCACTTCACCGTGCAGGCGAATGTCGGCCACCAGCTCGCCCCGCTGGAAGAATCGCGCACGCTTGTCGACCTTGCGCGCCCGCGGCTGGGCCATGCCTTCGTAGTCGCCAACCAGCACATCCACCTGAAACGAAGACTCGGTGTAACGGGGAAAACTCGACAGCAGATCAACGATGGAAATCGACACCTCACCGCGGGCATAACCGCTGTGCTCGTAGAACTGCGCGTACATGGCCTGGCGTGCCGCTTCGATCAGCATCAGGCCGGGCACGTGTTCGTGGTGCTTGCGGTAGAAAAAGTAATTGGCGGTGTCGTTGAACAGGGTGAAATAGAGCAGACCCTGCTGCGGGCAGCCGTCCAGGTTTTTCAGGACATCATGTACCTGCCGGCGCTGATCGAGGCTCAGGCCGTTGCCGCAACCGGGCAGTCGAGCCAGTTTGGCTTCGGTGCTTTCCAGCACCCAGATGCCGCTGAGGATCAGGTGGTCGGTGGCCTTTTCGTAATTCGTCAGCAGTTCCGGCAGACAGTCCGACAGGCCTGCCTGTTCGAGCTCTTCCAGGTCAATGATGGTTGGCAGCGAGCGCAGCACCAGACGTTCGCTGTCGAGCCGATAGGCCTGATTGACGATCTCCAGATCCATTGGATCAAGGTTCGCCCGTTGCACGACGGCGGCCGGCAGCCAGGCCGGCAGCAAGTGGTGAGCGTCGTAAATCAGCACGTCGTCATCGTGGCCCTTGTGGACGATGTCTTTGGCAACTTTCCTGTGCATGTCGATCATGATCATCCCTCTGTGTTGAACGTTGGTTGTAAGGCAGTTGCTATCCATGGCGTGAAATCGACCCACACCGAAAGGTGCTGCTCGACGCGTGTCAGCAGCTTCAGTTGATGTGTTTTCTTGTTTTCTTGTTTTCTTGTTTTCTTGTTATCGAGTGTCGGGCAGGGTTACTGCACCGTGATGTAGCAGGCGCCCAGGGTTCGGTTGTCCAGAACCTGCAGCGGCGCCAGCCATTTGTAGTCGATGCCGCCACGTCTGAGCAGGCGTCCGATGGCAACCGGGGACACTGACACCAGATGTGAAACGCCGCAGGTTCGGGCGTACTCCAGCGTGGCCATGAACAGGCCAACGGTGTTTTCGTCGGACATCATCTGTTCGTTTTTGCCGCCCTCGGCATCGAGGTCCAGTGAGGTGAAGCGCGACAGCTCCCAGATGTCATCGCCGCACGGGGCAGGCTTGTCGCCGAGCAACGAAGTGAATACTTCACTCAGCAGATACGGCTGGGTGGTGGGCAGCAGGCGGGCGCATCCCTTGATGTTGCCGTCGTGCTCTTCGGCGACGATGTAGTGGGTGCCGCTGTGATCAAATTGGTCGAATTCGAAATCGTCCGGCGTGGATAATTGCCAGCCGAGGCGTTCGACGAACACCTGATAGCGATATTGAGCCAAGCGTTGACGCTTTCGTGTCGTCAACTCGTCATAACGTCCTGACAAGTAATCCATCACAGATTCCGTTTAGTGATTGGTTGGGTGGCGATTAAAGTGCACACTGCGCTCGCATACTACCTGTCACCCTTGACAGCTAGCGGAAACATTTGGAAATATGCTAGGCATGTTGGCAAGAGGCCGACAGCATTAACTGTGGGAAAGGAATCTCTATGTCATATTGGCAGGCTGAACTGTTGGAAAACGCCATGTCTGCAACGGATGTCGAGTTGTTGTTCGACAGTATCAAGACCGTCGCCAGGCAGTTGGAGTTTGATTATGTGGCTTACGGGTCACGCCGACTTTTCCCCATCACCAAACCCTGTCTTTTTCTCGCCAATAATTATTCGCCCGCCTGGCAAGCTGCCTATTCCGCCAATCGTTACCTGGACATCGATCCTTACGTCCAGCGCGCAATGCGCAGCGTGAAACCGGTGCTGTGGGACGCTGAACTCAAGGCTCAGATGCCCGAATTCTGGCAGGATGCGCAGGCTCACGGGCTCTCGGAGGGCTGGGGGCAGACGCTGCTCAACAGCGAAACTCAAGGGCTGGTGACCTTTGCCCGGGGCGGCGGGACGATCACCGCGCAGGAACTCGAAACCAAACAGGCGCAGCTGTCCTGGCTGGCCCAGATTACTCACCTGGGGCTGACGCGCCTGCAGATGCGCGGCGCCGATTCGGTGCTCCCGGTGCCGATAGAACTGTCGCAGAGAGAAAAGGAAATCCTGCAATGGACCGCTGACGGAAAGTCATCGGACGATGTTTCGGTGATCCTCGGCATCAGCAAAAGGACAGTAAACTTCCATATTAACCATTGCCTGAAAAAACTCGGTTGCCAAAACAAGATCGCCGCTGCAGTTAAAGCTTCGCTGATGGGGCTGCTGTGGAAATAATTACCCTGGTAATTTATTGGATAACTAACTGGTGAATAACCGGAGTGTTTGTGCGCGAGTTCACAGATTTTCCCGATTAATAATATTTCATTTATAAGCTAATGCCTTTTCAAGCGTAACGAATTCATCAAGAAACTTCAGTTATAGCGTCACAAAAATTCCTGTCGACGGTGCCTGCTCAACGGTGCGACCAAACGCCACGGCGCAGGTTTCATGCCGGCTCGCCATGATGCGTGGCCTCGTTTCTGCATGGCGCAATAGCGCATACAGAAAACCGTCACGTCCAACCGGCATCATCCGCTCGCATCGGGCTAAGGAACATCATCGTGAAAATCAACTGGGCCGAGAAACTGCGGCAAAACGTGCATCAACTGGCCGAGTCCCTGGGCAACCTGTTCGTCGAGACCTTCCACTACCTGGCGCTGTTCGCCATTGGTGCGGTGACCGCATGGGCGGCGGTGATGGAATTTCTCGGCATGCTCGAAGAAGGCCACATCAAGATCGATGACATTCTGTTGCTGTTCATCTATCTGGAACTGGGGGCGATGGTCGGGATTTACTTCAAGACCAACCACATGCCGGTGCGCTTCCTGATCTACGTGGCGATCACTGCGCTGACCCGCCTGCTGATCTCCAACGTTTCGCACCACAACCCGCCGGACATGGGCATCATCTACCTGTGCGGCGGCATTCTGCTGCTGGCGTTCTCGATCCTGGTGGTGCGTTACGCCTCGTCGCAATTTCCGTCGGTGAAGATCGAAAAACCGCAACGCAAGCTCGGCGCCGGCTCCGGTGAACACCCCGAGATCGAGAAGGGCGAGCTTTAAAGGCCCATCGACGGCCGAGGCTGGCCGTTGCTCTGCTGCGGTGGCGGGGGCAGCCCGCCGCCGCTGGTCATTGCTTCGAGGATCGCCATGGCGCTATGGCCTTGCTCGATGGCGATGCCGAATTGGATGCTTTGCACCAGCCGCTTGAGCCGTACCGGATCGTTGCGCTGTTCGGCGCTGATCATCCGTTTGGCGACGATCCGGCCGCTGTTGGACAGGGTCAGCATGATGCTGCCGTCCAGCCCCTGAATGCTCAGGTTGATCTGATAGTCCGGCGCGAAGGCATCGGTAATGATCTGAAAAGGGTTGTCCATGATGCGTCACCGCCTGATTGAACGTGCAGTTGTTGACCGGCCGTGATCGGGTTGGTTCGCAATACCTGATCATCGGCGATTCCGTGGCCTGTGTTGTTGCTTTATGTAGGAGCTGCCGCAGGCTGCGATCTTTTGATCTGAGCTGTTTTGACTTCGGTCATGAAGATCAAAAGATCGCAGCCTGCGGCAGCTCCTACAGGGGATTTGCAAGGGGCATGCCGGGAAAATTGTTGGACAATGGATACGGCATAAAAAAGGCGAGCCCATGGCTCGCCTTTGTCATTTGTGGCCCGTTTCAGGGCAGAACCGAGTAGATGATCGCCGACAGTGCAATCAGGCCGATCAGCACCACGAACACGTTCGACGCCTGTCCCGAGTACTGGCGCAAGGCTGGCACACGGCGGATGGCGTACATCGGCATCAGGAACAACAGGCAGGCAATCACTGGCCCGCCGAGGGTTTCGATCATGCCGAGGATGCTCGGGTTGAACGTCGCCACGGCCCAGCAGCTGAGGATCATGAACAGCGCGGTCGCACGGTTCAGCCAGCTCGCCGACATCACCTTGCCACGGCCGCGCAGGCTTTTGACGATCATGCCCTGAAAGCCTTCGCTGGCGCCGATGTAGTGGCCGAGGAAGGATTTGGTGATCGCCACCAGCGCGATCAGCGGCGCGGCGTAAGCAATGACCGGGGTCTGGAAGTGGTTGGCCAGGTACGACAGGATCGAAATGTTCTGCGCCTTGGCCGCGGCCAGATCGGCCGGCGACAGCGCCAGCACGCAGCTGAAGCAGAAGAACATCACCGTCACCACCATCATCCCGTGGGCCATGGCGAGGATGCCGCTGCTCTTGCGTTCGGCCTCGGCGCCGTAGCGCTGCTTCTGGTCAACCGCGAAGGCGGAGATGATCGGCGAGTGGTTGAACGAGAACACCATCACCGGGATCGCCAGCCACAGGGTCTTGAGGAACGTCGACAGCGGCATCGCTTCCTTGGCGCTGGCGAAGAACGCGCCGTTCCAGTTGGGGATCAGGCTCAGGCCGAGCAACAGCAGCGCGGCGACGAACGGATAGACCAGCACGCTCATGGCTTTGACGATCACGTTCTGCCCGCAGCGCACGATCGCCATCAGGGCGAGGATCAGCACCAGCGACAGGATTGCCCGAGGTGGCGGGGCAATGTGCAGTTGATGTTCGAGAAAACTGCTCAGGGTGTTGGTCAGTGCAACGCTGTACACCAGCAGGATCGGGAAGATCGCGAAGAAGTACAGCAGGGTGATCAGCTTGCCGGCACCGATGCCGAAATGTTCTTCAACGACTTCGGTGATGTCGCCCGAACGCCCAGACAAGACGAAGCGGGTCAGGCCCCGGTGGGCGAAAAAGGTCATCGGGAACGCCAGCAACGCCAGAATCAGCAACGGCCAGAAACCGCCGACGCCGGCATTGATCGGCAGAAACAATGTGCCGGCACCAATCGCGGTGCCGTACAGGCCGAGCATCCAGGTGGTGTCGGATTTGCTCCAGCCCTTGTGGGCAATTTCGGTATTGCGTGTGCGATCTACAGTGGGATTTTCGGCAGCAGGTGTACGTACATCGGTCATCGTTTTTGCCTCGTTATTATTTTTGCTCGGGCTCACGGTTGGCAGGTCGCTGTCTGCGCCCTGCCGGGGCGGTCAGGGAACGCGTGTCAGCATTCCACCCAGCTCACGGCCAGGCCGCCCCGTGAAGTCTCTTTGTATTTGTCGTGCATGTCGGCGCCCGTATCGCGCATGGTGCGGATTACCCGGTCGAGGGAAATAAAGTGTTTGCCGTCGCCGCGCAGGGCCATTTGCGTGGCGTTGATCGCCTTCACTGCAGCGATGGCATTGCGCTCGATGCACGGCACCTGGACCAAGCCGCCGACCGGGTCGCAGGTCAGGCCGAGGTTGTGTTCCAGACCGATTTCGGCGGCGTTTTCCAGTTGCTCCGGGGTTGCGCCGAGCACTTCAGCGAGGCCCGCCGCGGCCATGGCGCAGGCCGAACCGACTTCGCCCTGGCAGCCGACTTCGGCGCCGGAGATCGAGGCATTTTTCTTACACAGAATGCCGACGGCGGCGGCGCCCATGAAGAAAGCGACCACGTCATCGTCAGACGCGTCCGGATTGAATTTCATGTAGTAGTGCAGCACCGCCGGGATGATCCCGGCCGCGCCATTGGTCGGCGCGGTGACCATGCGCCCGCCGGCAGCGTTCTCCTCGTTGACCGCGAGGGCGAACAGATTGACCCACTCCATCGCCGACAGCGTCGAACTGATCACGTTCGGCTTGCCGATTTCCAGCAGGCTGCGGTGCAGTTTCGCCGCGCGGCGCGGTACGTTCAGACCACCGGGCAGGATGCCTTCGTGGCGCAGGCCCTGCTCAACGCACTCGCGCATCACCGACCAGATGTGCAGCAAGCCGTTACGGATTTCAGCGTCGCTGCGCCAGGCCCGTTCGTTGGCCATCATCAGCTCTGAGACTCGCAGGTTGTGGGTTTTACACAGGCTCAGCAGTTCGGCGGCGCTGGAAAAATCGTACGGCAACACCACGTCGCCGGCCGGCGCCACACCGGACTCGGCTTCCGCCGCTTCGATGATGAAACCGCCGCCAATCGAGTAGTACGTTTGCGTGAACAGCTCGGCGCTTTCGCCAAAGGCTGTCAGCGACATGGCGTTGGGGTGGTAGGGCAGGCTTTCGTCGAGCAGCAGGAGATCGTGCTGCCAGTTGAAGGAAATTTCTCTCTGGCCGGCCAGCAGCAACAGGCCGCTTTCGCGCATTTGCCGGATGCGTGGATCGATGGTCGCCGGATCAATGCTGTCCGGCCATTCGCCCATCAGGCCCATGACCGTCGCGCGGTCGGTGGCGTGGCCGACACCGGTGGCCGACAGCGAACCGTACAAACGGATTTCCACGCGGCGCACATCGTTGAGCAACCGTTGATCAATCAGCGCCTGGGCGAAGGTCGCGGCGGCTCGCATCGGGCCAACGGTGTGGGAGCTGGACGGGCCGATGCCGACTTTGAATAGATCGAAAACACTGATAGCCATGCTAAACCCTTACAAGCAATGGAGTAGGAATCGCTGCCATTTTTTGTAGGACAAGCGCAATGTCGGCGATACTGCCTACGTCAGATCTACGTGACCAACGAAACTTCCTAAGAAAGCCTTTAGCAGGACTAAACGATGAGTCGTCAATTGCATGCCCAGACCTACGTCTGGCTGCAGGTGTTTTCCTGTGCCGCGCGGCACCTGTCGTTCACCCGTTGCGCTGAAGAGCTGCACATCACTCCGGGGGCGGTCAGCCAGCAGATTCGCCAGCTGGAAGAGCGCCTCGGTTTTCGCCTGTTCCACCGACGAGCGCGGGGCGTGGAGTTGAGTGCGGAAGGCCAGCGGCTGGCCATCACGGTCAATGAGGCCTACGGCAGCATCGATGCTGAACTGCGTCGACTGGATGCGGGGATGATCAGCGGAATTCTGCGGGTGCGCTCGATTCCGTCATTCCTCAGCAAATGGCTGACCCCGCGTTTGCCGCGTCTGCAACAGCGTTATCCGGATATCCAGTTGCGCCTAGTGGCCGAGGACAGCAGCGTGCCGTTGCACGAGGGCGACTTTGATCTGGCAATTGATTTGAACGACGGCAGCTACCCGGGACTGTTATCCACAGCCTTGCTTGACGAGCAGATTTTCCCGGTGTGCGCGCCGAGCCTGTTGCGTGGACGTCCGCCGCTGCATGGGCCGGTGGACCTGGTGCATTTTCCGTTGTTGCACGACATCACCGCGTGGCGCGGCAGTTATGAATATGCGGAATGGGAGTTTTATCTGAACGCGATTGGCTTTGAAGGCGCCGACGTACGGCGTGGGCACACGTTCAATCGCAATCACCTGACCATCGAAGCGGCGATCGCCGGTATGGGCGTGGCGATTGCCCGGCGCACGTTGCTCAACGATGAACTGGAGCGCGGGACGTTGATTGTGCCGTTCGGCCTGTCGGTGCCCAACCACAAACGCTACGTGCTGCTGTATGCGCCGGGGGCCTTGAGCCATCCGGGCGTGCGCGCGGTGCATGACTGGCTGGTGGAGGAGGCGGGGATTTTCCGTAGCTTGCACCCGTTGAACGACGGGCAATTGTGAGCAGATTTTGCAGGGTTGCGAAGCGACCCAACTCCCGACCTTACCAGTGACTTGCCCGGTTGTCCGGCTTTTTTTGCGAATGAATATTTATCTTTTTTCAGGGGTTGAAATGTTCGCCGGTCGGGCCGATTGTTGTAACCAGGAGGTCAGGAAATCCAATTCAAGGCCTCTGGCGAGCTAGCTGAAATAAGGGATGAACTATGCAAATCCAAGTCAACAGCGATAACCATATTCAAAGCAGTAAGCGACTGGAGGAGTGGGTACGTACAACTATTGAGAGCACGCTCGAACGTTATGAAGAAGACCTGACCCGTGTCGAAGTCCACCTGAGCGACGAGAACGGCGACAAACCAGGTCCCCATGACTTGCGCTGCCAACTGGAAGCGCGGCCAAAAGGCCATCAACCGATTTCCGTCACCCATAAAGCCGATTCGCTGGAACAGGCGATCGACGGTGCAGCCGAAAAACTGGAGCACGCGCTGGAGCACCTGTTTGGCAAACTGCGAGGCAAGCCCCGCGCCGCCATCGTGCCATTCAGCAAGGCGAATGACGCACTGCTGGAAGAAGAGTTTCTCGAGAACGAACAGGCAGCGATCAACAGTTGATGCGCTGATTTTTCAAGCCACCCAATGAGAACGGGCCTGCGCAAGCAGGCCCGTTTTTGTTTGTGTTGCTGAACAGTGTGGCGAGGGAGCTTGCTCCCGCTGGGCTGCGAAGCGGCCCCAATACCTGCACGGCGTTCAACAGCCAGACTGTATCAGCAGGATTTACGGCTGCTCCGTAGCCGAGCGGGAGCAAGCTCCCTCGCCACAGTTTTATTAGAAAGCTACAGAAGTTTGCACATACACCGTGCGCGGTTCACCCACGTACTTGCCTTTATTGTTGTCATCAAACGAGCGGGTGAAATACTGGGTGTTGAAGATGTTCTTCACCCCCACCGCCACGTTCAGATCCGACAATTGCGGGCCGAAGTCATAACCGGCGCGGCTGCTGAACAGCATGTAGCCGGGGATCTTGCCGGTGCTGCCGTCGGCGCTTTCCCTGGAGGTGTTGGCATTGTCGGCGAACTGGTCGCTCTGGAAGCTGCTGTCGACGTTGAGTTTCCACGGGCCTTCGGTGTAACCGACGCCAATCGTGCCTTTGTGTTTCGACGAGAACGGCACGCGATTGCCTTTGTTCGGCCCGTCTTCACGGATGGTCGCGTCAACATAGGCATAAGTGGCGTACACATCGAAACCGGCGAGTGCCGGGCTCAAGTCATCCAGCGCGTAGTTGACGCTGGTCTCGATGCCCTGATGGCGGGTCTCGCCCCGGGCGATCACCGAATCGTTGGTCTGGTTGCTTTCGTACTGGTTGTCGAAGTTGATCAGGAACGCACCGATTTCCGCGCGCAGGGTGCCGTTGTCATAACGGGTTCCGAGTTCCCAGGTGCGGGCCTTCTCCGGTTTGACTTCGCCGCTGCTCACACGGTTGGGCATCTGACTGTATTGCACGCTGCCGAAGGAACCTTCGGTGTTGGCGTACAGATTCCAGCTGTCGCTCAGGTGATAAAGCACATTCAGCGCTGGCAGTGCGGTGTTGTAGTCGCCCTTGTATTTGACGTCGGTCAGGTTGTTGGTCTGCTGCGACTCGATCATCTCGTAGCGCACGCCCGGAGTGATGGTCCATTTGCCGATGTCGATGCGATCGTCGACGAACAACGCATTGGCTTCGGTGCCACCGCGGGTGTCGCGGTCGTTGCGGCTGTCGGTAGTCGGGTATTGGTTGCTGCTGATCGGCGTGCGATAGCGCAACTCGTGGCCGGCCTCGTTGATGTAGCGGTAACCGACGCCTACTTCATGGCTGGTCGGGCCGAGGTCGAAGCCTTGGGCGAAACGTGTTTCGAAACCGCGTACCCAATATTCGCGCGGTGACAGCGAGAGGAAACTGCCCTGATCCAGATAGCCGCTGCGCAGGGTCTTGGTGAAGAAGGTGTTGGCGGTGAATTCGCGGCGATCTTCCTGATAGCGATAGCCGAAGTTGAACATTGTGCGGCGACCCCAGAACTGGTCTTTCAGGCGCGTCGACTGATACGGATCGGCGTCGTAATCGGCGACGCTGAGGCCGCCGGGCATGTCGGCCTTGCCTTCGTAATACTGGGCCATGGCGTTGAAGCTGTTGGCCTCGTCGAGCTGGTATTTGCCCTTGAGGATCAGGTCGTCGATTTCGCTGTCGCTGTGTTCACGCCAGTCACCGCCACGGGTGCCGGAGTAAAGCAGCGCGCCGCCCAGACCATTTTCGTTGGTGCCACCGGCCAGCAGGTTGGCGCTGGTCTTGAAGCCGTCATGGCTCGACGACGGACTGGTCTCCGTCTGGAAGCCACCCTTGACCGTCGGCGCGTCGGGAATGGCGCGGGTCACGAAGTTGACCACGCCACCGACGTTCTGCGGGCCGTAACGCACGGCGCCACCGCCACGCACCACGTCCACGGCGTCCATGTTGCCCATGCTGATCGGCGCGAACGACAACTGCGGCTGGCCGTACGGTGCGAACGGCACGGGAATGCCGTCCATCAGTACGGTCGAGCGCGCGGCCAGGCGCGGATTGAGACCGCGAATGCCGAAGTTCAGCGCCATGTCGTGGCTGCCGGTGCCGTTGTTTTCCGGGGCATTGACCCCGGGGATGCGGTTGAGCACGTCGCGCGCCTGAGTCGCGCCTTGACGTTCGAAGTCTTCGCGGCGGATCACATCGCGGGCGCCGGGGTGTTCGAACACGTTGACCTGCGCCGCTTCACCGAGCCAGTCACCGACGACTTTCGAGGTGTCCAGCTCCAGCGCCGTGTCGCCGACCGGTTGCAGGCTGAAGGCATTGTTGCCTTCGGCGCGAGCTTGCAGGCCGGTGCCTTCGAGCAATGCATCGAGGCCTTCTGCGGTGCTGTAGCTGCCTTCGAGGCCACGGCTTTGCACGCCTCGGGTGATCTGCGAGCCAAAGGAAATCAGCACGCCGGCTTCACGACCAAACTGGTTGAGGGCGTTTTCCAGCGACGCCGGAGCGATGTGGTAAACCTTGGTTTCGGCAGCCATGACCGGCAGAGCGCTGAAGCTCAGGCTGGCGCCCAGTAAGAGGTTGCGCAGGCGGCGGGCCAGTGGCGTGAGACGGGTGGGGTGCATGAAGGTTGATCCTGAGAAGGTTGAATCAAGGGGGCTTTCCTTCTCTGTCACGCCAGATCTGAAAAACGGCTCATTTTTTTTGAAAGCAAAAGATCGCAGCCTTCGGCAGCTCCTACACTTGTTCAGCCTGTAGGAGCTGCCGAAGGCTGCGATCTTTTGATTTTGCTTCTACGCCCGCGCCTCTACGCTGACCCAATAGCGGGTAAACCGCCGCACTTTCACCGGCAGACTGATTTGCAGCAGATCAAGAATCCGCTCGCTGTCGTCCAGTGGATAAGTCCCAGAGATCAGCAAGTCGGCCACCTTCGCATCGCAATGCAACTGGCCGCGACGGTAGCGGCCGAGCTCTTCAAGAAAATCGCCCAGGCGCATGTGTGCGGCGATCAGCATGCCGTCGGCCCAGGCGCCGCTGTTGGCGTCCAGTGGCTTGGCCGCGCTGACCGAGGTGGCGCTGAAACTCAGCTGACGGGCAACGGGTAGCCACATCGACTCGCGCCCGGGGCGGGTCAATTCGACCTGGCCTTCGAACAGCGCCACCTGCGTGCGATCAGCAAATTGCCGGACGTTGAGCCGGGCAGCAGCGGTTCTCAACAGCCCTTGCGCCGTGCGCACTTCGAACGCTTGTGCGGTGCTTAGGAGGATCTCGCCCTCCAGCAGACTAATCAGCCGTTGCGTGCTGTCCACGTCCGCGGCGCTCGCGGTGTTGAGCTGCAACTGGCTGCCCGCACCCAGCGTAACCTTGCGGCGCTCCCCCAGCGGACTGCGGTAATCGGCGAGCAGCGCCGGCAGCGGATTGTGCTCGCGCATGCCCCAGGTGACAGCAGAACCGGCACCGAGAAGCAGCAGCAATTTGAGCGCCTGACGGCGGCTGGAAGACTTCGGCCCGTTCAACGCGGCATGGGCCAATGGCGAAGCCACGCCGCGCAGGCGCTGGTTGACCCGCTGCATGTGCTCCCACGCCCGACGATGTTCGCTGTGGGCGTCCAGCCATTGTTGCCAGGCTTGTTGCTGACGCGGGGAGAGCGTGCCTTGCTGCATTTCCATCAGCCAGTGCACGGCCTGTTCGGCCACTTGCGCAGAGAAATCCGGAGCGCGGTTCATAGGGCGAAATAGCAGCGCAGGGCGGCTTTGTGCAGATGACGTTTGACCGTGGCCACCGAGATGCTTAGCTCGGCGGCGATTTGCGGATAAGTCAGGCCATCGACCTGCGCCAGCAAAAAGGCGCGCTTGACCAGACGCGGCAAGCCATCGAGCAGCTGGTCCAGCTCGATCAGGGTTTGCAGGATGATCGCTTTGTCTTCTTCCGATGGCGCAACCATTTCCGGCATCTGCGCCAGCGTGTCGAGGTAGGCGCGTTCCAGATCCTGACGACGGTAATGATTGAACAGCACGCGTTTGGCGAGGGTGGTGAGGAAGGCGCGCGGCTCAACAATTACCGATTGTTCACGTGCAGTTAGCACGCGGATGAAGGTGTCTTGCGCCAGATCCGCCGCGCTGTCCGGGCAGCCGAGTCTGCGCCGCAACCAGCCGGTGAGCCAGCTGTGGTGGTCGTGGTAGAGCGATTCGACGGGATGGGCGGACGACAAGGGTATTACTCCGGGCGCACGTTGGATGCGTTAGAGAACAAGAACTGTTCGCATTGTAGGGGCGGGCGAGGGTGTCCGGCAATCAGATGCTTTTGCGTATGAGAATATTTATCATTAATATTGCTCGCCTGTTGGTTCGGCTCGTTGGCCGGACGTTTTTTCGTTTCAGGGTCGAAACATGAAAGGCAAACTCGCCTCACTTCCCATGTCCTATCGTCTGGCCGTCACCTCGCGGGTGCTGGCGGCGGTGTTCGGCGGCTATCTGGTCGCGGCGCTGGCCAGTGTCGCGTTGACGATGTGGCTGCCGTTGAGCCGCGCCGAAGCGGTGGTGACCGGTATGACCATTTCCTTTCTGGTCTATCTGGTCGCGGTGCTGTGGTGCTTCGCTTGCCGCACGGCGTGGTCGGCGTGGGTCGGTTTGCTGGTGCCGAGCGTGATTCTGGCAACGGTGTCCGGCGCCGCACGGGGCTTGGGCTTCGCATGAAAGAGGGCTTTCGTCAGTCGATGGCCTGGCTGCACACGTGGACGGGGCTGGTGTTCGGCTGGCTGCTGTTTGCGATTTTTCTGACCGGGACGCTGGCCTATTTCAAGGATGAGATCAGCCACTGGATGCAGCCGGAAATTCCCGCGCGGCCGATTAATGCCGAAGCGAGCCTGACCCTGGCGCAAAGTTACCTGCAGCAACACGCCGCCGGCGCCTCGCGCTGGCTGATCGACTTGCCCGACGCCCGCGATCCCGGCCTGACGGTGCGCTGGCAGCAGGCGCCGAACGCACCGGGCGAGCGCGGCAAGTTCGAATCCAGAACACTCGACGCGCAGACCGGCAGTGAAGTCCAGGCCCGCGAAAGCCTGGGCGGCGAGTTCTTCTATCGCTTCCATTTCCAGCTGCAAATGCCTTATCCATGGGGCCGCTGGCTGGCGACGATGGCGGCGATGGTGATGTTCGTCGGGCTGATCACCGGCATCATCACCCACAAGAAAATCTTCAAGGACTTCTTCACCTTTCGCCCGCGCAAAGGCCAGCGTTCATGGCTCGACGGGCATAACGCGGTTGGCGTGCTGGTGCTGCCGTTCCACCTGATGATCACCTACAGCAGCCTGGTGATCTTCATGGCGATGGTCATGCCGGCGAGCATTCTGGCGTCCTATAACGGCGACGTGCGCGCCTTTTACGACGAAGTTTTTCCGGCATCGAAGACCCCTGAGCGAGCCAACCGGGCGGCGCCGCTGAGCCCGATGGCGCCACTGCTGGCCAAGGCCAGCGAGCAGTGGGCGGGAGGCAGCACCGCGCGGCTGACGGTGAACAATCCAGGGGACGCGAATGCCTCGGTGGTGCTGTCGCGCCGTGGCGACCGCGTCGTCCACGATTTCGGGCGCGCGGTGACGTTCAATGGCGTCACCGGCGAGCGCCTCGGCGGCGCTCCGGAGCAGCCCGTGGCGATGGCCGTCGGCGGCACATTCTACGGTTTGCACATGGGCCACTTTGCCGGGTCGACATTGCGCTGGCTGTATTTCATTTGTGGTCTGGCGAGTACTGCGATGATCGGCACCGGGCTGGTGATCTGGCTTGGCAAGCGCCAGCTCAAACACGCCAAGAGCGGCGTGATGCCGTTCGAATTGCGCTTGGTGGAAGTGCTGAACATCGCCAGCATGGCCGGGCTGGTGGTAGCGGTGGCGGTGTTCTTTTTGGCCAATCGCCTGCTGCCGGCAGACCTGGCTGGGCGCGCCGATCAGGAAGTGAATGCGTTTTTTGTCGCCTGGGCCTTGAGCGTGGTGCATGCAGTGCTGCGCAAAGGGCGAAAGGCCTGGGTCGAACAGCTCGGGCTGGCTGCCGTGCTGTTTATCGCGGTACCACTGATCAATCTGACCACACCGTGGAATCTCGGGGTAACGCTTGCGCGAGGTGACTGGACGTTGGCGGGTTTTGATCTGACGTGCCTGGGCGCAGGCCTGTTCCTCGGCTGGGCCGCATGGAAAATGCAGCGCGCCGGGAGCGCCATCAGCGTGAAAAAAACTCCCCGGGAAAAGCCGCGACCGATCGCGCTTGAGCAGGAGGTCAGCTGATGTTGCTGGCGTTGTTGCTGTGCTATGCCGCCTTCAGCGCGTTGTGTCTGTCGATGCCTCGGCACCATGATGAACTGCTCGGCAACAAACCCTCGGCCCGACGCGCACGGGTTTTGAAACTCGCTGGTTGGCTGTTGCTCGGGCTGTCGCTTTGGGCGGCAGTCGCTGCACACGGCTGGAGTTTCGGTCTGGTCGACTGGTTCGCGGTGCTCATGCTCAGCGCTTTGGCATTGGTGCTGTTGCTGCC
Source organism: Pseudomonas sp. FW305-3-2-15-E-TSA4 (assembly GCF_058787295.1). Classification (NCBI taxonomy): domain Bacteria; kingdom Pseudomonadati; phylum Pseudomonadota; class Gammaproteobacteria; order Pseudomonadales; family Pseudomonadaceae; genus Pseudomonas; species Pseudomonas sp. FW305-3-2-15-E-TSA4. Next base: position 107,199 of record NZ_JBYSZP010000001.1, read on the forward strand.
GTATCGCCCACGTCTGGCCCTCGCACTGGCCGGGTTGAGTCTGCTGGCCAGCCCGGTCGCTGCCTGGGCGCAGGTCTGACATGCTGATCGGTCATCCCCCGGAATCCCGCGACGACGAACCGCACGGTGCGCGTGCGCATTTTCTTCAGGTGTTTCTGTCGCAGCGCTCGCAGATGGAAGCGCTGGTCAACCGGCGCGTCGGTTGCCGGGCCACGGCAGCGGATCTGGTGCAGGATCTGTTCCTGCGTTTCTGGCGACGGCCGTTGGTGCAGGTCGAAGAACTCAGCACCTACCTGTTGCGCTGCGCCGGCAACATCGCCATCGACCACTTGCGCAGCGAAGGCACCCGGGTGCGGGTCAATGAGGGCTGGCAACCGGATGCGCCGGACAGCCACGGCAGCGAACCGCAAGCCGCGCTCGAAGCGGGCAATGATCTGCGCCATGTCGAAGCAGCGTTGCGCGCCTTGCCCGAGCGCACCCGACAGATCTTTTTGCTCAATCGCATCCACGGCCGCAAATACGCAGACATCGCCAAGGCCATGGGCCTGTCCCAAAGTGCCGTGGAAAAACATATGATGCGCGCCCTCGAGGCCTGCAAGGCCAGCCTGCGCGAACCCGCGCCACGCCTGCCAGGGAAAGCACCGTGAAAGCCAACGACCGCGTCATTCCAACGCCCGCTCAGGAGCAGGCCGCGCTCGCCTGGCTGAGCCTGCTGCACGACCGCCCGAGCACCGGCGATCAACTGACCTTCAGCCAATGGCTGCGCGCCGACCCGGCCCACGCCGAGGCCTACGCCCAGGCGCAAGTGCTCTGGGAGTTGAGCGAAAGTCCGGCGCGTACCTTGGCCGATGAAGAGGCGTTGGCGTTGCAGGGCTTCCTCAATGCGATGGATCGTCCGCGTCGTTCAACGCTGCTGCGCTGGTCGGGTGCGCTGGCGATGGCCGCGTGTCTGATGCTGATGATCAGCCTTGGCACGGGTTGGCAGCCGCAGCGCTGGATCGATGATCTGGGTGCCGATTACGTTTCGGCACCGGGCGAGATCCGCACCGTGACCCTGGCCGATCAATCGCAAGTCACGCTGGATGCCGACAGTGCCATCGCGGTGGATTTCAGTCATGGCGAGCGGCATGTGCAATTGCGTCGCGGTGCCGGATTTTTCAGTGTCACGCATACGGGGGATCCGTTTGTGGTCGCGGCGGAGAAGGGCGAGGCGCGGGTGCTCGGCACGCAGTTCGAAGTGCGACTGCAGCCCGCAGGTGCGCAGGTCACGGTGCTGTCCGGGCGCGTTGGCGTGACGGCGGATCGCAACGCGCAACAGCAGATTCTGACCGCCGGCCAGCAAGTGGCTTACGGGCAGGGCAGTGCGGAAAAACTGCACCCGGTGGACAGCGAAGCGCAACTGGCTTGGCGTCAGGGCTGGCTGAATTACTACAAGGCGTCGCTGGCCGATGTGGTGGAGGATCTGCGGCGCTATTACCCGGGACGGATTGTTGTGCTCAATGATGAGTTGGCTGCGCGCAAGGTCAGCGGCAGTTTTCCGAGCAAGGATCCGCAGGCGGTGCTGAGTTCGTTGCGAGGGGTGCTGGGGTTTGAGCAGCATCAGGTGCTGGGGCATCTGATTATTTTGCGCTGAGGGGGCTGGCCCTTTCGCGAGCAGGCTCGCTCCCACCTTTGGAATGCATTCTCTGTGGGAGCGAGCCTGCTCGCGAAGGCGTCAGAACTACCGACACTGCTCTCGAAAAATATTTTCAAATTTGTGGTGAGGTAAACCACAGCCCCATCCGTGTAGTGACTGAAACTGCGAGTCATTCGCATCCGTTGCGGTTCTACACAGGTCATTGAGCAATGAAGTCCAGGGCAAAATCGGGTTCGGTCAAACAGTGGTTGAGTGTTTCGGCATTGAGTTTTTCCGCATTGGCGCTGTTGCCGCTGAGTGTGGCGCTGGCCGCTGAAACCGTCAGCAGCCCGACACAGAAACAGTTCAGTTTCTCCCTGAGCGCCAAACCGCTGCCCCAGGCCCTGAGCGACTTCAGCCGCGTCACCGGGCAAAGCGTGGTCTACACCGATGAGGCGCCGTACGGCATTAACGCCCCGGCCGTCAGCGGCCAGATGAGCGCCGAACAAGCGCTGCAACGCCTGCTCAGCGGTTCGGGCATGACCTTCCGCCGCACCGACAGCCACACTCTGGCGCTGGAACCGCAGCCCACCGCAGGTGCGCTCAACCTCGGCGCCACCACCATCACCTCGACCCGCGACGAGTCGATGACCTATCAACCGCCGCAGACCAGTTCGGTGATGCGCTCCTCGGTTTCGCTGCAGGAAATCCCGCAGACCGTCAACGTGATCCCGGCTCAGGTGATTCGCGATCAGGCCCCGCGCAATCTCGACGATGCGCTGGCCAACGTCAGCGGCATCACCCAGGGCAACACCTTGGGCAGCACCCAGGACTCGGTGATGACCCGCGGCTTTGGCGACAACCGCAATGGCTCGATCATGCGTGACGGCATGCCGATCGTGCAGGGCCGCGGCATGAACGCCACAGTCGATCGGGTCGAAGTGCTCAAGGGCCCGGCCTCGTTGCTCTACGGCATTCAGGACCCGGGCGGTGTGGTCAACCTGGTCAGTAAGAAGCCGGAACTGACTCAATACAACGCCCTGACCCTGCGCGGTTCCACCTACGGCGACGGCAAAAATGGCAGCGGCGGCACCTTCGACAGCACTGGTGCGCTGGGTGAATCCGGGCTGGCCTACCGGCTGGTACTGGATCACGAAGACGAAGATTACTGGCGCAACTACGGCACTCACCGCGAGACGCTGATCGCACCGTCGCTGGCCTGGTTCGGCGAGCGCACCAAGCTGTCGTTCGGCTATGAACACCGCGAGTTTCTCACCCCGTTCGACCGTGGCACGGTGATCGATCCACGCACCAACCATCCGCTGGACATCTCGCGCAACGAGCGTCTGGACGAGCCGTTCAACGACATGGAAGGCCGCTCGGATCTGTACCATTTCGAGGCTGACCACGAACTCAACGACGACTGGAAGGCCCACTTCGGCTACAGCTGGAACCGCGAAACCTACGACGCCAGCCAGGTGCGCGTGACCGCCATCGACACCAAAAAAGGCACGCTGACCCGCAGCATGGACGGCACGCAAGGCGCAATCAGCACTGACCGTTTCACCACCGCCAGCCTCGAAGGCAAGGTCAACCTGCTGGGCATGCAGCATGATCTGGTGTTCGGCGTCGACGACGAGTACCGCAAGATCTACCGCGCCGACCTGATCCGCCAGAAAAGCCTGAGCACCTTCAGCTATGTCAATCCGGTGTACGGCCGCGAAGTCGAAGGCACTACGGTCAGCCCGGCGGACAGTGCGCAGACCGATCTGCTGCGCAGTGATTCGGTGTTCCTGCAGGACTCCATCCACCTCAACGATCAGTGGATTCTGGTCGCCGGCGGGCGCTTCCAGGAGTACGACCAGTACGCCGGCAAAGGCGTGCCGTTCAAGGCCAACACCGACAGCAACGGGCAGAAATTCGTACCGCGCGCCGGTCTGGTGTATCGCTACACCGACGAATTATCGTTCTACGGCAGCTACACCGAATCGTTCAAACCCAACTCGACCATTGCCCCGCTCAGCGGCAGCAGCACCGTGCTCGACGGCAGCATTGCGCCGGAAGAGGCCAAGTCGTGGGAACTGGGTGCGCGTCTGGATATGCCGGGGCGCATCACCGGCAATATCGCGCTGTTCGACATCAAGAAGCGCAACGTGCTGGTCTCCAATTCTGAAGGCCCGACCACCATTTACAGCGCGGCTGGCGAAGTGCGTTCCCGGGGGCTGGAACTGGACCTGACCGGGCAGTTGACCGATCGCTGGAGCCTGATCGGCGCCTATGCCTACACCGATGCCGAGGTCACCGAAGACCCGGACTACAAAGGCAATCGCTTGCAAAACGTGGCGAAGAACAGCGGTTCATTGTCGGCGGTGTATGACTTCGGCAGTGTGATCGGTGGTGATCAACTGCGGGTCGGTGCCGGGGCGCGGTATGTCGGCGAACGCGCGGGCAACGCGGTGAATGATTTCGACCTGCCGAGCTACACCGTGGCCGATGCGTTCGCCACTTACGACACCAGACTCGAAGGGCAGAAGGTCAAGTTTCAGCTCAACGTGAAGAACCTGTTCGACCGCACCTACTACACCTCGGCGGCGAGCCGGTTCTTTGTGTCGATGGGCGATTCGCGGCAGATTTCGCTCTCCAGTACGCTGGAGTTCTGATTCAGGACCGCGTCATCGTTCTTCGCGAGCAAGCCCGCTCCCACATTGGATGGTGTTATTCAAACAATCTGAGTTCACTCTGAACCCTGTGGGAGCGGGCTAGCTCGCGAAGCGGCCCGATCAGGCAATAAAAAACCCGGATCTAACGCAAAAACGCCTGCCGATATTCCCCCGGCGTCCCACCCAATACCTGCCGAAACCGGTTGGTGAAATGACTGGCACTGGCAAACCCGCACGCCAATGCAATCTCCCCCAGCGGCAACGCCGTGCCACGCAACAATTCCCGTGCCCGGTTCAAGCGCCGCGCCAGCACGTACTGATGCGGCGGCAGGCCGAAGCTCACGCGAAACATCCGCGAAAAGTGATATTCCGACAGCGCACACAATCCGGCCAGTTGCCCGAGGCTGATCGGCTCGGCCAACTGATTGTCGATGAACTCGACCAGTTGCCGCCGCTGATGGGGCGCCAGTCCGCCCTTGAGGCGCACACCCTGCCGGGCGCCGACCTGGCTGAGCAGGGTATGGCTGATCAATTCATGCGCAATGCTGCTGGTCAGCAGGCGTTCGGCCGGTTCGTCCCAATTCAGTGTCAGTAACTGACGAAAGCGTCGGGCCTGCTGCGGATCTTCCAGAAAGGTCTGCTCGCGCAACTGCATCTCTCGCGGCTCGCGATCCAGCAGCGTGACGCAACCCAGGGCAAATTGTTCGGCGCTGAAATACAGATGAGCGAGACGCAGATCGCCGTTGATCACCCAGCCCGATTGGTGATCGGCGGGCAGGATGCACAACTTGTCCGGTCCGCCCTTGCGCCCCGGTTGGCCACGGCGAAAGGTGCCCGTGCCCCCGGCGATGTAGCAGGAAAGCGTGTGGTGGCTCGGCGTTTCGTATTCCTGGGCATCGTGGTGGTTGGTCCACAGGGCCGCAGACAAGCCGTCACCGAGATCGGCGCTGTGCAACAGGCGTGCATTCGGCGAGCGGTTGAGGGCTTGGAAGACTTGCAGGGTATCGATAGCGGCCATATTCGGTTCTCTCCAACGCCTTGCATCCTACTCCGTAGCTTTCGCGCTGCCAGCCTGTCGAGCGACAAAAGCGCAAGAATCTGCAAGCGCCCCGATCGTTGCTGTCGCACCCTGAACCTCCATACAACACAACCCTGTGGCGAGGGCGCTTGCTCCCGCCGGGCTGCGCAGCGGACCCATCAGTGAGTGCTGCGCACTCAAGCGCGAGCAAGCTCGCTTGCCACAGAGTGCCCGGTGTTCTCAGGAGTTTCGTCATGAACCTTTCGCTGTATCTGCTGACCGTGCTGATCTGGGGCACCACCTGGATTGCCCTGAAATGGCAACTGGGCGTGGTGGCGATTCCGGTGTCGATCGTTTATCGCTTCGGTCTCGCCGCGCTGGTGCTGTTCGTGCTGTTGCTGCTCAGTCGGCGGCTGCAACCGATGAATCGGCGCGGACATCTGATCTGTGTGGCGCAGGGGCTGTGCCTGTTCTGCGTCAACTTCATGTGCTTTCTGACCGCCAGCCAGTGGATTCCCAGCGGGCTGGTGGCGGTGGTGTTTTCCACGGCCACTTTGTGGAATGCGCTCAATGCACGCGTATTCTTCGGTCAGCGCATCGCGCGCAATGTTTTGATGGGCGGGGCGCTCGGCCTGTTCGGTCTGGGAATGCTGTTCTGGCCGGAACTGGCCGGCCATCACGCCAGCCCCGAAACGTTGCTTGGTCTTGGCCTGGCGCTGTGTGGCACCTTGTGTTTTTCGGCGGGCAATATGTTGTCGAGTCTGCAGCAGAAGGCAGGCTTGAAACCCTTGACCACCAATGCCTGGGGCATGGCCTACGGGGCGGCGATGTTGTCGGTGTGGTGTCTGGTCAATGGCATTGCGTTCGACATGGAGTGGTCGCCACGTTACGTCGGGGCGTTACTGTATCTGGTGATCCCCGGTTCGGTGATCGGCTTCACCGCGTACCTGACGCTGGTCGGACGTATGGGGCCGGAGCGTGCGGCGTATTGCACCGTGCTGTTCCCGGTGGTGGCACTGAACGTGTCAGCGTTTGCTGAAGGTTATCAGTGGACGGCACCGGCGTTGCTCGGGCTGGTGTTGGTGATGCTGGGTAATGTCTTGGTGTTTCGTAAGCCGAAAACGCTGGTGGCGCCGGTGCAGGGGAAGTTGGTATGAAACAAACGATCACTGAACATCAGCGCTCGACTTTCAAGGTGATGTAAATCATCACCGGAAATATGAAGTCAATGATATGCCGGGCCCAGTCCTTGGCATTCCATGATTGTGAGGTGTCCATGTCAAACCATTCCACACCCACGGTTTGCAGGCACACGTAATAAATGAAAATTGCCGTCAGTATGCCCATGATCGAGAACTTTTTTGCCTCGTGGAATACCTCTGCAGGCGCATTGATGTGCCGATAGAGTTGATAGGTGCCTATCAGGCATAACGTCGTATACGTTACTTCCAGCGTGATGATGAACCAGTAGATCCGGTGATGAATCATCGGTGAATCGATGGCTCGGTACTTTATGGACTCATTGGCGGTGGTAGTGTCCATGCTCAGGATATGAGCCACGTACGTGTAGTTCGAATCATAGTCGGTAAAGTTGTGAATCATCACCAATACACCAAAGAAGCTGATGTAAGCCATCAATATAACTTTGCTGTAGCGAATAACTTTATCGGTTGTCAGGTTGTTCACGGGATTAGCTCTCCATAGCAGTGGTCGATCATTCGATTGCCAGGCAGAGCTTATAATGCTGTTGTTAAGTTGGCTTTGTTGTTCAATTTCAAGTTGTGTAGGGCGGCAACTAACGGGCAAGTGCGGTTCTGCACTTGCCCGTCATTTTTTATCCGCGCCAGACTTGCGGATTGACCAGGTCCTGCGGGCGTTCGCCGAGCAGCGCGCTGCGCAGATTGGCCAGTGCACGATTGGCCATGGCTTCGCGCGTTTCATTCGTGGCGGAGCCGATGTGCGGCAATGTCACAGCATTTTTCAACTGGAACAGCGGCGACTCGGCCAGCGGTTCTTTCTCGTAGACGTCCAGTCCTGCGCCACGGATGCGATTGTTTTGCAGGGCTTCGATCAGCGCCGGCTCGTCGACCACCGGGCCACGGGAGATGTTGACCAGAATCGCCCCCGGCTTCATCAACGCCAATTCGCGATGGCTGATCAGGTGGCGGGTCTTGTCGCTGAGCGGCACCACCAGGCAGACGAATTCGGCTTCGGCCAGCAGTTGGTCAAGGCTGCGGAATTGCGCGCCGAGTTGCTGTTCCAGTTCGGTCTTGCGGCTGTTGCCGCTGTAGATAATCGGCATGTTGAAGCCGAAATGGCCACGGCGGGCGACGGCGGCGCCGATATTGCCCATGCCGACGATGCCCAGGGTTTTGCCGTGGACGTCACAGCCGAACAACGGTGCGCCGACGCTGGCCTGCCATTGGCCGGCCTTGGTCCAGGCGTCGAGTTCGGCGACGCGGCGGGCGCTGCTCATGATCAGGGCGAAGGCGAGGTCGGCGGTGCTTTCGGTGAGTACGTCGGGGGTGTTGGTGAGCATGATCCCGCGTTCATTGAAGTAGTCGAGGTCGTAGTTGTCGTAGCCGACGGAGACGCTGGAGACTACTTCGAGTTTTGTGGCGGTTTCGAGTTGGGCTTTGCCGAGTTTGCGGCCGACGCCGATCAGGCCGTGGGCGTGGGGGAGGGCTTCGTTGAATTGGGCGTTGATGTCGCCGTTCTTCGGGTTGGGGACGATGACGTCGAACTCTTGCTGCAGGCGTTCGATCATGGGTGGGGTGATGCGGCTGAAGGCCAGGACTGTTTTTTTCATCGCTATGGGCTCGGCTTCTGGGCTTTATTGCCAAGCAAGCTAACATTTCTGTTTTGGGTTGTCTTGGCGGCCTCTGGGCCGACCATGCTTTGGGTTGATGGGGGACATATCCGTTGCTTCGGGTGCTGCTGCTGGCGGTTTCGCTCTTACAGCGACTCCCTTTGGCAAACGCCCCAAAGGAAGCAAAGGTCTTGGCCCCTGCGTTCGGCCCTCGCTTAGGCTCGGGTTCCTTCGTTGCGGGGTTCATCCGGGGGCATCGCCTCCGGTTTGCTTCGCTGCACCTCCTCTCGATGTATGCGGCTTCGCCGCATGGCGCTGCGCGCCTACCCCCGGATAAACCCCTCCACTCAGCCTGCCGATGGGGCCGGCACGGCAAGATCAAGAGCTTTCGGCGAGCTGACACTCGGCCATTGAGTGGTGAAGAGCATGCGGTCTGTCTGGACTGCTTTGCTTTTCCGTAGGAGTGAGCTTGCTCGCGAAGGCGGCCTACGAGCCGACCAGTCTCCAACTGAACACACCCATTTCAACTGTGGGAGCGAGCCTGCTCGCGAAAGCGGTGTGTCAGGCACCAAAAATATTGAATGGGCTGACGCTTTCGCGAGCAGGCTCGCTCCCACAGGGGGATTAGTTGTGTGTTGGAGACTGCGAGATTTCGTGGTTATCCAGCACCCGATTCACCGCCAGCTCGGCCAGCATGATGATTTGCTGGATCGCCAGTATCGTCTTTCGCTGCGGGCTTTCGACATAGGCCGCAATGTCGCTGGTCATGATGCTTGCCGAGGCCAGTGATTCGCAGGCGTGAACCAGCAGGCTTTCGTTGTCCATGTCGGGGACGACCTGGAACATGCTGCTGGGTTTGTGGAATCTCACAGCGGCGGCGGAAGGTTTCAGGTAATGGTCGAGTGCACGCTCGGCGGCGTCGTGGAGCTTTTTTGAATCGAGGGATTCGTAGGGGGAGGTGCTTTCGGCTTGGGGCGGATTGGGTGTGGGTTTGATCATGGTGGAACTCCATTCGGGATGTGGAGTTCGCCACGTACTGCGACCAAGCAATAGGGTGGCGAACCGTACGCAGGTTGGTCGACCAGGGAATGGAAACCCGGCAGGGCCAAGGCCCTCCCACGCACAGCTCGCCATTAAGCAAGCTTAAAAAGTGCGCCATTCTAAACCCGGACGACCAAGTCCGGTCGTTGATTCGTCAACGACCCCCTGAGCCTATCCACCCCACTTCCGAGCCACAACCGTCAAAACCTGTCGGAAAACTCCCTTCAAATCACCGCTTTTGTAGGAGCTGCCGTAGGCTGCGATCTTTTGATTTTTAAACATCAAGGGCAAAAGATCGCAGCCTGCGGCAGCTCCTACAGTGAACACCGTGTGTTGAAAATCAGTTGGCGACGCGGGCTCCGGCGAGGCTCCCACTCAACTCATACGCCGCCAGTTCCGCCTGATGCGCCGCCAATATCTCCGGCAGTGACCCGCGCAAATACTCGACCCAAGTCTTGATCTTCGCATCCAGGTATTGCCGCGACGGGTAGATCGCGTACAGGTTGAGTTCCTGCGAGCGGTAGTTGGGCATCATCCGCACCAGCGTGCCGTTGCGCAGGCCTTCGATGGCGGCGTAGACCGGCAGGACGCCGACGCCCATGCCGCTGATGATCGCGGCTTTCATCGCGTCGGCGGAGTTCACCAGGAACGGCGAGCTGTTGATGGTGACCATTTCCTGGCCGTCCGGGCCGTTGAAGGCCCACTTTTCCAGGGGGATCACCGGGCTGACGAGGCGCAGGCAGGCGTGGTTCAGCAGGTCTGCGGGCTTTTGTGCGCAGCCGTTGGCTTTCACGTAGGCCGGGGAGGCGCAGACGATGCTGTAGGTGATGCCCAGGCGTTGCGAGACGAAGCCCGAGTCCGGCAGTTCGCTGGCGAGCACGATGGACACGTCGTAGCCCTCGTCGAGCAGGTCCGGCACGCGGTTGGCCATGGTCAGGTCGAAGGTCACGTCCGGGTGGGTCTTGCGGTAGCGGGCGATGGCGTCGATCACGAAGTGCTGGCCGATGCCGGTCATGGTGTGCACTTTCAACTGGCCGGCGGGGCGGGCGTGGGCCTGGCTGGCCTCGGCTTCGGCTTCTTCGACATAGGCCAGGATCTGTTCGCAGCGCAGCAGGTAGCGCTTGCCGGCCTCGGTCAGGGCGATGCGCCGGGTCGTGCGATTGAGCAGGCGGGTTTGCAGGTGGGCTTCCAGGTTGGAGACCGCGCGCGAGACGTTGGCCGTGGTGGTGTCGAGTTGCACGGCGGCGGCGGTGAAGCTGCCGGCTTCGGCCACACAACTGAAGGCGCGCATGTTTTGCAATGTGTCCATGGGGTGCTCTCAAGGGAGATGGCAAATTGTGACACGAAGTTTCAGGGGCTGAGACCCCCGACCAACGGATTATCTCGTTAACGGTAACAAAGATTCACAGGAATCCCAGCTTATCGCCACCAAGGCGCCCACCTAGAATTGCGCCGCTCCCTGTAGGAGCTGCCGCAGGCTGCGATCTTTTGATTTTGTTTTAAGGGAATCAAGATCAAAAGATCGGAGCCTTCGGCAGCTCCTACAGAAGGGAACACGCCCCGCCTTACCCCTCTTTCAGGAATTCGCAGCTGTGCCGCGTCGCATCATCAGAGCGCTTTTGCCGCTCAGTGTTCTGGCTTTTACCCTGGGTCTCAGCGGCTGCATCTCAACGCAAGGAATTGCCCCGCATAGCACGGCATTGGAAGCCGACGCACTGGCCACTGACGACGCCATCGCCCACGCCGCCCGTGACGCACACTGGCCCACCGCACAGTGGTGGCAAGCCTACGGCGACCCGCAACTCAATCACTGGATCGACCTCGCCGTGCAGGGCAGCCCGAGCATGGCCATGGCCGCTGCACGAGTGCGTCAGGCCAAGGCGCTGGCCGGTGTCGCCGAGGCCGCCGAGTCGTTGCAGATCAATGGCGAGTCGACGCTCAAGCGCCACAACTGGCCGACCGACCAGTTCTACGGCCCGGGCGAGCTGGCCAACACCACCACCTGGGACAACAACGCCGCGCTGGGTTTCAGCTACGCCCTCGACCTCTGGGGCCGGGAAAGCAATGCCAGCGAACGTACGGTGGATCTGGCGCACATGAGCGCCGCCGAAGCGCGGCTGGCGCAGCTGGAATTGCAGAACAACATCGTGCGCGCCTACATCGAGCTGTCGCTGCATTACGCCCAGCGCGACATCGTCGCCGCGACCCTCAAGCAGCAACAGCAGATTCTCGATCTGGCGCAGAAGCGTCTGGACGGCGGCATCGGCACGCACTTTGAAGTCAGTCAGGCGGAAACGCCGTTGCCGGAGACCCATCGGCAACTGGATGCGCTGGACGAAGAAATCGCCCTGAGCCGTAACCAGATCGCCGCGCTGGCGGGCAAAGGCCCGGGCGCCGGGGCGCAGTTGCAGCGGCCGACGCTGGCCCTGGGTGCTGCGTTGAAACTGCCATCGGCATTGCCCGCCGAGTTGCTCGGTCAGCGCCCGGACGTGGTCGCCAGTCGCTGGCAAGTGGCGGCGCAGGCACGCGGCATCGATGTCGCGCATGCCGGGTTTTATCCCAACGTCGATCTGGTCGGCAGCCTCGGCTACATGGCTACCGGCGGTGGGGCGCTGGAGTTTTTGACTGGCAAGAAACTCAACTACAACGTCGGCCCGGCGATCTCCTTGCCGATCTTCGACGGTGGGCGTTTGCGCAGCGAATTGGGCGAAGCGTCCGCCGGGTATGACATTGCCGTGGCGCATTACAACCAGACGCTGGTCAATGCGCTGAAGAACATTTCCGACCAGTTGATCCGCCGCGAGTCGATGGACAAGCAGCAAGCCTTCGCCGCCGAGTCGGTGGCTACTGCGCAGAAGACCTACGACATCGCGATGATCGCTTATCAGCGTGGCCTCACCGATTACCTCAACGTGCTCAATGCGCAGACCCTGCTGTTCAAGCAGCAGCAAGTGCAGCAGCAGGTGCAGGCGGCGCGCTTGAGTGCGCATGCCGAGTTGGTGACGGCGCTGGGTGGCGGCCTCGGGGCTGGCAATGATGTGCCCACAGCCGAGCAAACCCAGGCCCCGAAAACCCCGACCCTTTTGCGGTGAATACACGATCTCTTTGGCAATTTAATACCTGTGGTGAGGGGATTTATCCCCGATGGGCTGCGAAGCAGACCCAAGACGAGCGTGTGCAATCTGACTGTGAGAACTCAATTGCCTTGTTTAGGGTTGCTGTGCAACCCGTCGGGGATAAATCCCCTCACCACAGAGTTTGTGTTCACCACAAAAATTGATGTTTGCCACAGATAACTCTTCAGTCCTCAATCATTGAGCAAGACCAAATGACTCCCTTGCCCGCACCTCTACGCTGGCTCTACTCCCTGGAATGGCGCCGGGGTTTGTTTGACTGGGCGCGCAGCGATGGCGTGACCTGGGTCTACATCTTCAAGGTATTGCTCGCCGCGTTCCTCACGCTGTGGCTGGCGATGCGCCTGGAGTTGCCGCAACCGCGCACGGCGATGATCACCGTGTTCATCGTCATGCAGCCGCAGAGCGGCCAGGTGTTCGCCAAGAGTTTCTATCGTTTCCTTGGCACCCTGGCCGGGTCAGCGATGATGGTCACGCTGATCGCGCTGTTCGCGCAAAACACTGAGTTGTTCCTCGGTTCGCTGGCGATTTGGGTCGGCATCTGCTCGGCCGGTGCGGCGCGTTGCCGTAACTTCCGCGCCTACGGTTTTGTCCTCGCCGGCTACACCGCCGCGATGGTCGGCCTGCCGGCGCTGGCGCATCCGGACGGTGCGTTCATGGCCGCCGTCTGGCGGGTGCTGGAGATCTCGCTGGGGATTCTTTGCTCGACAGTGGTCAGCGCCGCAATCCTGCCGCAAACCGCCAGCGCAGCAATGCGCAACGCCTTGTATCAGCGCTTCGGCGTGTTCGCGTTGTTCGTCACCGATGGCCTGCGCGGACGCAGCAAAGCCGACGCCTTCGAGACCAACAACGTGCGTTTCATCGCCGAAGCCGTGGGGCTGGAAGGGTTGCGCAGCGTCACCGTATTCGAAGACCCGCACATGCGTCGGCGCAACGGTCGCCTCAGCCGTTTGAACAGCGAGTTCATGGGCATTACCACGCGCTTCAACGCGCTGCATCAGTTGCTCGAACGCTTGCGTGTGAATGACGAAGAACACGTGGTGGCCGCGATCAGGCCGGGCCTGCAGGATCTGGCGGAAGTACTCGACGGCTTCAGTGGCCGCGCCTTGACCAGCCCGGACGCGGCACGTTTGGCGACGGCATTGGCCACGTACAAGGAAGGCCTGCCGACGCGCGTGCGAACCTTGCGCGGCATTTTCCAGGAAACCGGTCCGAGTGAAGCCGAACAACTGGATTTCCACACTGCATACGAGCTGCTCTATCGCTTCGTCGATGACTTGCACAGTTATGCACAGACCCACGCCTCGCTGGCCGATCACCGCCACGAACGCGAGCGCTGGGACGAACCGTTCACCCCGCAAACCAACTGGTGGGCCGCTGCGGCTTCGGGGATTCGCGCCTCGTTCATCCTGATTGTGCTCGGTAGTTACTGGGTCGCCACCGCGTGGCCGAGCGGCGCGACCATGACCCTGATTGCTGCCGCGACCGTGGGCCTGTCTGCCGCCACGCCCAACCCCAAACGCATGGCTTTTCAAATGGCCTGCGGGACTTTTCTCGGGGCGCTGATCGGCTTCGTCGAGATGTTTTTCATCTTCCCGTGGATCGACGGATTTCCGCTGCTGTGTGTGATGCTCGCGCCAGTCATCGTGCTCGGCTCGTTCCTCGCTTCGCGGCCGAAATATGCCGGGATCGGCCTGGGTCTGTTGATCTTCTTCAGCACCGGTTCGGTGCCGGACAACCTGACCATTTACAACCCTTACACCTTCATCAACGACTACATCGCCATGGTCATGGGCATGCTGGTCTGCGCTGCTGCTGGCGCAATCATTCTGCCGCCCAACAGCCGCTGGTTGTGGAAGCGCCTGGAGCAGGATCTGCGTGGCCAGGTGGTGTACGCGATCAGCGGCAAACTCAAGGGCCTGGCGTCGAGTTTCGAGAGTCGTACCCGTGACCTGCTGCACCAGGCTTATGGCCTGGCGGCAGGTCAGCCGACGGTGCAGAAGAACCTGCTGCGCTGGATGTTCGTGGTACTCGAAGTCGGCCACGCGATCATCGAATTGCGCAAGGAACAGGCGATCCTCCCGGTGCATCCGGCGTATGCCGAATCGCAGCCGTGGCGTCAGGCGATCCGCGTCATGGGCCGGGCGCTGGTGCGACTGTTTCTGCAACCGAACCCGAGCAATCTGGAGCGCGCACTGGTGGCGGTCGATCACGCGATCAGTCGGGTCGCCGCGACCGACGAGCCGTTTGCGCCGCACTTCGACACGTCCGCGTTACGCCGGGTGAAGAGCTATCTGCACTTCATCCGCACCTCGTTGCTCGACCCGCAATCACCACTCGCTGCCTATGCCGTCGCCAAGCCCGAAGGACTTGCCCATGCCTCGTGAAATCGCCTTCCACGGCGTGTACATGCCGACCATGACCCTGATGTTTTTTGTCGCTGCGGCGCTGGCCTGGGCCTTGGACCGGTTCCTCTCGGGGTTCGACCTGTACCGCTTTTTCTGGCACCCGGCGCTTTTGCGTCTGAGTCTGTTTACCTGTCTGTTCGGCGCCATGGCGCTGACTGTCTACCGTTGAGAACGTTCTGATGAAAAAGTTTTTCAGCCTGCTTGCGACCCTGCTGGTGCTGGCCCTGGCACTGTGGATCGGCCGGACCCTGTGGGAGCACTACATGAACACCCCGTGGACCCGCGACGGCCGAGTGCGGGCGGACATCATCAACGTCGCGGCCGACGTCACCGGGGAAGTGGTCGACGTGCCGGTGCGCGACAACCAATTGGTGAAGAAGGGCGATTTGCTGATGCAGATCGATCCCGAGCACTACCGCATCGCGGTCAAGCAGGCGCAGTCGCTGGTCGCTTCGCGCAAGTCGACCTGGGAGATGCGCAAGGTCAACGCGCATCGCCGTGCCGACCTCGACAACCTGGTGATCTCCAAGGAAAACCGCGACGACGCCAGCAACATCGCCGACGCCGCGCTCGCCGATTACCAACACGCACAAGCGCAACTGGAAGCCGCCGAACTCAACCTCAAACGCACTGAAGTGCGCGCGGCGGTGGACGGCTACGTGACCAACCTCAACGTGCATCGCGGTGACTACGCGCGCATCGGCGAAGCGAAAATGGCCGTGGTCGACATGAACTCGTTCTGGGTCTACGGCTTCTTCGAAGAGACCAAACTGCCGCACGTGCGCGTAGGCGACAAGGCCGACATGCAACTGATGAGCGGCGAAGTGTTGAAGGGCCACGTGGAGAGCATTTCCCGCGGCATCTACGACCGCGACAACCCGGAAAGCCGCGAGTTGATCGCCGATGTGAACCCGACGTTCAACTGGGTGCGTCTGGCGCAGCGGGTGCCGGTGCGCATTCACATCGACGAAGTGCCGGAGGGTGTGTTGTTGGCGGCGGGGATAACTTGCACGGTGGTGGTGAAGCAAGAGCCTGTGGATAACTGACAGACCACGCCGACTGAATCGCGAGCAGGCTCACTCCTACACTGGATCTCTGCCACACCGAAGATCCCTTGTAGGAGTGAGCCTGCTCGCGATAAGGACAACCCGGTCTTTCAGACCAAAACCGAGTAATCATTCAGCGCAGAACGTCTCCTGCAAATGCCGCCACAGCACCCGCCCGGCCTCGGTCTTTTCAAACACCACCGTCGACCGGCGATCGGTGCGCAACCCGCTCGCATCGCTCTGCTGCTCGCGATAACTCAGCGTCGCGCCATGCGCATGCAGCGCAATCCCGCGCAACTCACTGAGCTCGATCCTGAACCCGGGCTTCTTCCCGCCCGCCGCGTGAAACAGCGCATGCAAGGCTTCGATATCCAGCGCCCGGCCCAGCGGCGTGACCATGGAAAAATCCGCCGAGAACCGGCTCAGCAAGCGCTCCATTTCGGCTGAATCCTGCTCCACGGCAAACCAGCGTTCGATCACCAGGTGGGCCTGGATCACTTCATCAAAATATTCGTTGTAGTCAGTCATGTGGATTTTTCCTGAAGGGAAGGTGGGCTCAGCAGGGCGAGCACTGTGGAGGCGTCGAAACGCAGCACGGCGACCATTGGCAGCAGTGTGAGCAAGGCCGCCGCGACAAAGCAGTATTTGAATCCGTGGCCGCCCAGTGCGCCCAACAGCGAACTGAGCAGCGCGGCGCCAAGACAGAAACCGAGCTGGCGATTGATGTTCCACAGAGCGCTGGAGTGACCCATTTTTTCCGGCGCGATGCCGACAAACGCCAGGCTCTGCGCGGTGACGCTGCACAGGCTGCCGCCCAGTCCCATCAAGGCATAGGCAATGATCAGCGGCGCGGGGGCGGGCTGTTCGATGCGCATCAGCAGGACAATCCCCAGGCACTGCAAAAGCATCCCGGCGATCAGCAACGGTTTGGGGCCGATGCGGTTGAAACTGCGTTTGCCGAGCATGATCGCCATACCCGATGCGGCCGCCCAGGACAGCATCAGCGCACCGGTCTGCGCTGCACCGAAACCGAGGTCGTGCAGGTACAACACGGCAATCATGTTGGTGCCGGTAAACACCCCGGGCACAAACAGGTAGATCAGCATTGCCAAACGCAGTGACGGACTCTTTAGCAGTTGCAGGTCGAGCACCGCGTCGGGTTTGTGCCAGCCATCACGCAGGTACAGCCATAAGGTCAGGACGCCGAGCAGCAGAACTCCGCCGGCGAGGTGTCGGGTAGCGGCGGCGCTCGCCAGGCTCACGGCAATCAACAACAGTGTCAGGGCTGCCACCGCCAGCAGCAGGCCGCGCAGATCCAGTGTCGGGCGTTCCGTGCCGGGTTGATCCGCTTGCAACCACAGCAGACCCAGGCCGAAAGCGAGCAGCGCCAGCGGCATGTTCAGGTAGAAAATCCAGCGCCACGACAACGCCTCGACGATCAGGCCGCCCGCCGCTGGCGACAGGGCTGGCACCATCAGCGCGACCATCAGCACCACGCCGGTCAGGTGCGCGCGTTGTGTCGATGGATACTGCCGATAAGCCAAGGCCTGACCGATCGGCAGCAACAACCCGCCACCGAGGCCTTGCAGCAGGCGCCAGACAATCAGGCTTTCAATCGACCCGGCCTGGGCCACCAGACCGGAAGCGATACCGAACAGCAGCAACGAGCCCAGAATCAGCCGCCGTTCGCCCAGCCGCGCCGCCAGCCACACGCTCAGCGGAATGATCAGTGTCAGCCCGAGCATGTAGGCGTTGGTGATCCACGCCAATTGCGTCACCGAGGCCTGTAATTCCCGGGCGATGTCCGGGTAGGCGATGCTCGCGGCGAACATGTTCAGCAGGTCGAGGGCGAACCCGAATAGATACACCAGCGCAACTTTCGAGCGATAGGCCATGGCAGCTTCCCTGTAATGAGACGTGCAGGGTAGGGCGCTTCGGACGTTAGGAAAACGCTGGTTTGCCTGCTAGTTTGTCAAAATAATTTTGACAGGGAGCGCGCTGGATATGGTCAGCCTGGACCGTTTTGACACTTTCAAAGCCGTGGTCGAGGCCGGGTCGTTGACGGCGGCTGCTGAGACGCTGGGCCAGACCCGCGCGGTGGTGAGCTTCAATCTCAAGCGACTGGAAGAAGAACTGGGCGTCACCTTGCTCACGCGCAACACCCGGCAACTGGCCCTGACCGATGCCGGCGAGCGCTTCTATCGGCGCTGCCTGCGCACCCTCGACGAAGCGCGACTGGCTATCGAGGAGGCGCGCTCCGAGCATTCGCAACTCAAGGGCACGTTGCGCATCACCACCACCGTGGAGTTTGCCCTGGCCCAAGTGGTGCCGGCGCTGGAGGTGTTTCGCAAGCAACAGCCGCAACTGAACATTCACTTGTCGACATCCTCGGCCCACGCCGATCTGATCTCCGAACGCTTCGATATGGCGATTCGTCTGGGGCGCATGCACGACTCCAATCTGCGCGCGGTGCAGTTGTCGAGGTTCGAAGTGTTTGCGGTGGCGGCGCCGCAACTGGTCGAGCGCTTCGCGCCGGTTGCCACGCTGGCGACGCTGGAGTCGATGCCGACGCTGGGCCATGGCCGAGTTCCGGAAATGACCGTGACCGACCCGGCCGGCAGCGAGCATGTCTACCAGCCAAAACCGGGGACCACCGCCATCGTCGCCGACAACTCGGCGACGCTCAGGGCGTTTGCGCTGACCGGCCAAGGCGTGGCGATTTTGCCGCAGTGGCTGATTCAGGAGGATCTGCAGGCGGGGAGATTGGTGCGGTTGCTGGCCGATTACCGGTTTGCTCAGCAGGGGGTGTATGCGCTGTACCCGGATACCCGGCATTTGCCGCTGAAGGTGCGGGCGTTCATTGATTTCATGAAGGGCTGGGGCTGAAGATCTCGGTTGACTGTGCCCGCGATGGGGTCAACTCGGTCTCAGAGCTGGCCGCGCAACCCGAACCGCTTCATCAACGTCGACTCCAGCAACCCTTTGGGCAATAACGTCGCCAGCAACGGCAACGCGCGGCTGCCATTACCAATGCGGATCAAGCGTGGCGGCGTGCTCTGCTGCACAGCCTTGAGCAACTCAGCCGCAAACTCACTGGCCGGGGTCGGCTTGTCCTGCGAGGCCTTGGCCCGCGCACGAATCCCCTCACGCAACGGAAACCACGGTGATTGCTCGTTGATCAGTTGCTCCGCTTCATGCCCGGCATTCTTGGCGAAGCTCGACTGAATCGCTCCCGGCTGCACCTCCATCACGCGGATACCGAACGGCGCCAGCTCCATGCGCAGCGCATCGCTCAGCGCATGCACCGCGGCTTTCGAGGCGCAGTAGGCGCCGGCGAACGGCGTGACCAGAACCCCTGAGACACTGCCGATATTCACCACCAGCCCCTTGGCCCGGCGCAGTACCGGGAACAGCGCACGAGTCACCCCGACAATCGAGAACACATTGGTTTCGAACTGGCGCTGCATGGCCGGCACGCCGCCGTCGAGCAGCGGCCCCATCGCGCCATAACCGGCGTTGTTGATCAGCACGTCGAGGCCGCCGTGTTGCTGGTTGATGCGCTCAGCGAGTTGTTCCAGCGCCACGCCGTCATTGACGTCCAGTGCGATTGCGCTGAACCCGGCAGCGGCGAGGGCCGCGACGTCTTCAGCCTTGCGCGCGCTGGCCCAGACCTCATAACCGGCGGCTTTGAACGTGTCAGCGAGGGCGCGGCCAATGCCGCTGGAGCAACCGGTAATCAACGCAACGGGCATGGCGCATTCCTTGTGCAAAAAATGGGAGGAGGGGGATCAGTCGGAGAAACTGCCCTGCAAGCGCTCGGCACGAAACTCCAGGGTTTGTGGGCGATAACCGGGGCGCAGCGGTGGCATCGGCAGGCAGTCTTCCCAGTCGCCGCCGGCCTGCAGTTCGCCGGGGCCGCGATAGCGCGGGGCGGTGTATTGGTTGTCGGCCAGATTGACCGTGTCGCCCGGCGCGTAAGCTGCGATGCGCCAGCGCAGTTCAGTCAGCGGCACGTCGTTGCCGTTTTTCATTTTCAATTGCAGCGGCCGATCCGCCGGGCATTGCTCCGGTGCATAGCTGATGCGCATCTCAAGGCGCGCCAGTTGCTTGAGCTCGCGGTTGTCCAGCCACACCACCCACATGGCCACCAGGCCCAGACCGACAGCCGCGGCCACGGAGACCGGCACAGCCTTGGCGGGATAGCGCAGCAGCAGAATCAACCAGGTGATGATCAGCAGGATGCCGATGAACATGAGGGAAGGCTCCTTGGTTCGTGAGTACCATCCTACCGGAGGGCCGGCGCAATGGACATTCGCGCGTATTCCGAATGTACCGTCAGTCGGTACTGTAATTTCTGACAGTTGAAAATCGCAAAGCGCGGATGCTCTGATGCCCTGAAGCATGGATAACGCTAGTGCCGGGAGCAAGCTGATGAACAAACATGGCAAAACACCGACGCTTTCAGTAAGCGACCCGCGGGGACTGCAGGTTCGGACGGTTGGTTATTGGCGTGCCGACGACCTTTGCCCAGCTCAAACCCGCGTCAATCGCACGGTACGTGACGCTGCCGGAAGGGTTGTGGAACAGTGGGATCCGCGCCTGTGGGCACTGCAAACGACCGAGCCGCTGACGCCAGCGAATCTGCGCACCCTTTATTCGTTGATCGGGCAAACGCTGCGCTCCGACAGCGTCGATGCCGGTACGCAGCTGGCGTTGTACGGGCTGGGTGCCGAGACGCTGTACGACTGGGACAGTCGAGAAACCTGGCGCGAGGTGCAACACGACCCGTTGCTGCGTCCGATTGCCGTGTTCGAAGAGGGCGCATCCGAGCCTAGGCGGTGCGTCGAACGTCTCAATTACGGTCAGCCCGGCGCGGGTGATCCCTCCCGGAATCAGCTGGGCCAGTTGATTCGGCACGATGATCCGGCGGGTAGTGTGTGCTCGCAAAGCTTTGCAATCAGTGGGCAATGCATTGAAAGCACGCGGCACTTCACCCTCGACCCCAGCGTCCCCGATTGGCCGCAAAACGTTGATGACCGCCAGCGCTTGCTGGAGCCTGGTGACGGTGCAACGACCCGCTGGCGCTTCGGGCCGCTGGGGCAGGTACTCGAACAAGTCGATGCACGTGATAATCGACAGGACCGCGAGTTGACGCTGGACGGTCAGTTGCGTGCCTGCCATCTGCAATTGCGGCACCAGACCAAAGCGCAAACGCTGGTGAGCGACATTCGTTACAACGCTGATGGGCAAGTCACTCAGGAACTGGCGGGCAATGGTGTGCTGACGACGCTGACCTATCAGCCCGAGGACGGTCTTCTGCTAACCCGCCATGCGAGGAAAGCCGGGGGCGAGGTATTGCAACATCTGATCTACGACTATGACCCGATGGGCAACTTGCTGAGCATCGAGGACAAGGCACTGCCGATCCGGTATTTCGCCAACCAGCGTATCGATCCTGTCAGTCGTTTCGACTACGACAGCTTCTACCAGTTGCATGTGGCCACCGGTTGGGAAGCAGGTGCTGCTACTCAAGGTCCGGCGTCCATCGGACGTGACGATCCGGCAGCAGTGAGCAATTATCGACAGACCTTCGACTACGATGAATCCGGCAATCTGCTGCTGCTGACGCATGTTGGCGCGCGCAATGGCCGCGAGCTCAAAGCTGCGCGATCAAGTAATCGCTGTTTGCCTTACCGTAATGGCGTGCCACCGACGGAAGAGGAGATTGCCGCGGCGTTCGATCCCCGTGGCAATTTGCGAGCGCTGTACGCGGGGAGTTCATTGACGTGGAATCTGCGTAATCAGCTGCAATCGGTCACGCCGGTCGAACGTGCCAGCGGCCCCAATGACCGTGAACACTATTGCTACGACGGTGCCGGTCAACGTGTGCGCAAGATTCGCTCGTTACAGACGAATGCCCGCGGCGTCACGGCCCAGGTGCGCTATTTGCCTGGGCTGGAGCTACGTACCGACACGGCCACCGGTGAACAACTGCAAGTGATTTTCGTCGAGGGCCACATCAGCCGTGTACACGTGCTGCACTGGGAAAGTGCTCCGCCCACCGGTTCCAATGACCATTATCGGTACACGCTGACGGATCATCTCGGATCGACCTGCCTGGAACTGGGCGAGGATGCCCGGCTCATCAGTCAAGAAACTTTCTTCCCGTTCGGTGAAACGGCGTGGAGCAAGGACACCGAGGCCAGTTACAAAACCCTGCGTTATTCGGGCAAGGAGCGCGATGCCACAGGTCTCTATTATTATGGCTATCGCTATTACATGCCGTGGTTGCAGCGCTGGTTGAATCCTGACCCGAAAGGCTTTATCGACGGGCCGAACCTGTATCAGATGGTGGGTAACTCGCCCATGAACCATGTCGACACTGATGGGGGCGGGAAGACCGCCACATCTGAGTTGGCTGACAGTGTGCAAAAGCAGCAGGCATTAATGAGCACGATGACCTCGGCGGCAGCGGACGTCAGAAACTCATTGCTCAACCACACTCAGGCGCGACACCGGTTTCAGGCCCTGGTCAGGCGCGTCGGAACGCAACTGGCCAGCAGTATGTTCAGCGCAGGCGCTCAAGCCGCAGGTGGCACGATTGGCACTGCAATGGGCACCGTGTTCGGACCGGTAGCCGGTTCGCTTGGGGGCAAGATTGGCACGAAGGTCGCCGATAAGTTGGCGGGTGCAGCCATCGACAAGGTGGTGGACACCTATCAGTTGAACCGACCTATCCATTTCAAGGGCAGCGAATTGAATCCCAAGGCTCTGGTTGAAAGCGTCGAGCCGAAAAAGAAGCTGAGTCTTGCCACAGTGAAACTGCAATTGGCAGCGCATGATCCGCGCACAGCCGACGGTCGATCACGCTTGACCCAAATGGCGCGCGCCAAGGTCGAGGGCAAAGTGATCGAGGCAGTCTCTGAAAAACTGGGACCAGAAACTCGGGGGCTGTTCCAGACGGGGCGGGAATTCATCCATGCAGCGCAGGGACTGAATGCTGAGGCGTTAAGCAACACTTATGAACATCTTTCGGCAAACATCGACATGGTCGAGTTCAGGACGCAGGCCATCCTTACCGAGCTGGCAACCACCGGCAGCGCGGATCCGGAGCTTTTCGAAGCGGTCTCCGACTTGTCGATGCAAACGTCCAGTACGCTGCAGAGCCTGCGGCGGACCCAGGACTTTATCGGACTGCTCGCACCGGCTCCCTACGCGGGAAGGCAGCAATCGCTGGGGGGACATTCCCGGCCGAGGCTGACTCGACAACATTCGTTGAGTTGAAAAAAAGCCCCCGCCCAACCCACTGCGGATAGGGGACGCAGCGGGCTGGACGGGGGCTTCTCATTGCCGGGTGATCACTGCGCGATGGTTTTCACCGACACGCCACGTTCGATCGGGGTGGAGCGGCCGTAGATATCTTCGAAGCGCTCGATATCGTCTTCACCGAGATAGCTGCCCGATTGCACTTCGATGATTTCCAGCGGGATCTTGCCCGGGTTGCGCAGGCGGTGCACCGAGGCGATCGGGATGTAGGTCGACTGGTTTTCGCAGAGCAGGAACACGTTGTCATCGCAGGTCACTTCGGCGGTGCCGCTGACCACGATCCAGTGCTCGGCGCGGTGGTGGTGCATCTGCAGCGACAGGCACGCGCCCGGCTTCACCGAGATGTGCTTGACCTGGAAGCGGCCGCCCATGTCCACCGAGTCGTAGGAACCCCACGGACGGTAGACCTCGCAGTGGTTCTGGGTTTCGCTGCGGCCCTGCTCGTTGAGGGTGTTGACCATCTGCTTGACGCCCTGAACCTTGTCCTTGTGGGCGATCATCATCGCGTCCTTGGTTTCGACCACGACGATGTTTTCCAGGCCGATCACCGACACCAGTTTGCCGTTGCCGTGGATCATGCAGTTCTTGCTGTCCTGGATCACTACGTCGCCCTTGCTGACGTTGCCGTTGGCGTCCTTCTCGTTGACTTCCCACAGCGACGACCAGCAACCGACATCGCTCCAGCCAGCGGACAGCGGCACCACGCAGGCGCGTTGGGTTTTTTCCATCACCGAGTAGTCGATGGAGTTGTCCGGGCAGCAGGCGAAGGTGGCTTCATCCAGGGTGACAGTGTCGGCGTCCTGCTGGCTGCGCTCGAGGGTCAGCAGGCAGGTGTCGTAGATGTCCGGATCGTGCTTTTTCAGCTCTTCGAGGAAGCGGCTGGCGCGGAACAGGAACATGCCGCTGTTCCAGTAGTAGCCGCCGGATTCGACGTATTCGGTGGCGCGCTTGACGTCGGGTTTTTCGACGAAGTGCGAGACGCGGCTGACGCCTTCCGGCAGCAGCGAATCGCCGGTGGACTTGATGTAGCCGTAACCGGTTTCCGGTTTGGTCGCCGGCACGCCGAACAGCACCATTTCGCCGTTTTCAGCGGCGACGGTGGCCAGGGCGAGGGCGCGTTGCAGGGCTTTCTGGTCTTCCAGCACGTGGTCGGCCGGCAGCACCAGCATCAGTTCGTCACGGCCTTCGTTGACCAGCATCATCGCGGTCAGCGCTACCGCTGGCGCAGTGTTGCGGCCGAACGGCTCCATGAGGATGCGCTGGCATTCAAGGTTACGGGTGGCCAACTGCTCGTTGACGATGAAGCGGTGATCCTTGTTGCAGACCACGATCGGCGTGTCCATGCCTTCGAACACCAGGCGCTCCAGAGTTTGCTGGAACAGCGTGTGTTCACCGGTCAGGGCCAGGAATTGTTTAGGGAATTGCTTACGCGAAAGCGGCCAAAGACGTGAACCGCTACCACCTGACAAGATCACCGGAATCATATTGTTTACTCCATAAAAATCGATTGGTTAGAGGCCCTGTGGGAGCGAGCCTGCTCGCGAAAGCGGTACATCAGTCGACATTGATGTTGGATGTCGGACCGTATTCGCGAGCAGGCTCGCTCCCACAGGGTTACTGCGTCAGTTCATGAAATTGGTTAGCGAGTCGACACCGGGCGTTTCACCCAGACTGGCGACAGGCTGCTGCCGGAACCGGTGACGTACAGCACCGCTGCTTCACCGCGCTCAAGGGCGACCGGTTTCACGTCGCCGACTTTCTTGTCGCCTTCGTACAGCGCCAGGCTGACTTTCACCGGGTTGATTTCACGTTCGCCACGGCCCTTGGCCGCCACGTTCGGCACCACGTCGGTCTTGCCGTCGGCGGTCTTCAGGGTCAGCGGCTTGTCGCTGAGGTTCTGCACGCGCACCAGGGATTTCTGCTTGTTCTTGAACGGTGGTTCTTCGATCAGTTGCGGCGCGCCGGACGCGTTGTTGACCAGGGTGTAGTAGTGGTCACCGGCGAGTTTGACCGGCAGGGTCTGGCTGCCGACCTTGGCGCTGTAGTCACCGCCCGGCATGAAGCTGAAGTCGCTGCTGGCCAGTGGCGCAACGTCGCTCAGGTTGGTGCTGCCGACGGTGGCGCTGACTTCGGCGTTGCTGGCGTTGTAGACGCGCACGAAGGTCGAGCCTTTCGGCGCGGTCGGGCCGTACAGCGCGGCGTCGCCACCGGCAAAGGCCTGGACCGACAGCACGCTGAGGCCTGCAACCAGTGCGAAGCGTTTGGCGAGACGACGAGGAGTAGTTGTGAAAGTCATGGTGTTACCTCTCTTTCAGTTTTGCGCCCGATCGGGCGTCTCGGATTTAGTGTTGATGGCTACGTTTTGTTGGCGAGCACCGGCTTGTTTGAGCTCTGCGACCCACTGTGGGTCGGCGTCGCCGATTTCGTTGTTCACAGGCAGATATCGTTCAGGAAACTCCCAGATCAGCACCTGTGGCGGGCTGTTCTTGAAGTCATCGCTTTTCAGGTAGCTGAGCATCGGCAGGATCGGGCCGTGGCCGTCTTCGGCGTAATTGACCACGTCACTGTGCAGCGCTTGTTTCAGCGCACCGACGAAGTTCCAGTTGGGGTTGGCGCTGTAGCTGGTACCGATCAGCGCGACCGGTACTTCGCTGCTGGCGAACAGCGCGTCGTCACCGGCAGGCTGCTCGGCGGCAACGGTGTTGCGCTTTTGCAGCGGCTCTTGTGCCGGCATCAGGTTTTCAAACAGCGGATCCAGTGGCAGGAACAGACGCAGGTCGCCCTTGTGCGTGACCTTCTCCGCTGGCGTGGTGACAAAGCGCTGTGGCTCGCCGCTGAGCGGGAACTTGTCGGCGATGGTTTTCGCCAGGGTGTTGGCGGCGATTTCAGCGCCTTCCGGGGTCCAGTGGGTGTCGGTGCGCAAGAACACTTGCTGACCGTTCTGCTTGGCCTGTTGCAGCGGGCCGAGCAGGTCCGGGGCGAGGATCTTGTCTGCGGCGACACGGGCGTGGAAGTCCTGATAGAGGTTGGCGTGGATGCTCGCCGGTTTCACTTCACCCAGGTGTTCCGGGTACAGACGCACCTTGGCCGGCACGATGGCCATCACCAGTTTCACGCCTTTCTCTTTCAGGGTCTGGCGCACGCCTTCGACCAGCGCGTAGTTGCCTTGCAGGTTCAGTTCTTCGTTGACGATCGGGTTGAATTCCTCGTCGCTGTATAGCCACTGATCGCGACCGAGCACTACGCCTGGACGACCTTCGTTGAACAGTTTGAAATCCAGCGCCGCCCAGAGGTTGGTGCCCAGACGCTTGATCGGAAACTGATCGTCGTAGTGGGTTTCCACGGCTTTGGTCCAGCGACCGTTAAGCACGGTCGCATCGGCGTTGGTGCTGAAGCCGAAGAAGCTGCGCACCGACCACAGACCGAGCACCAGCAGGGTCACCAGAAACAGCGCGATGTAGAAGATGCGTAATGAGCGGGTCATGTCAGATCCCTCAGAACTGGAAGTAAAGGAACGGCGAGAAGCTTTGCGCCGAGAGTTTGAGAATCGAGGCGATGAACAGCAGCAGGATCAGCCCGCGCATCACGTAACGTGACCAGTCCGCCGTCCAGTAGGCCGGTTGCACCTGCGCCTCGACGCCGACGGTGTAGCCAGGCTCGTGGATGCTCGCCGGGTTTTCGCCAGGCGCGGCTTTGATCATGCCCGGGGTCGCGGTGGCAGGGCCGTTGGCCTCGACGTTGACTTCAGGTTTGCTCTTCACCGGAGGCTGGTTGGTGTACAGATCACGCAGGCCGAAGAACGCCAGGGTTGCGTACGCCACCACCAGGGTCGCCACTTGCAGACCGGTGAGGCTGGCGCGGTTGAGTTCCGACAGCGACCAGTCGCTGAAGCTGAACATCGCGCCGTACATGCGCCCGGCGACGTGCAGGTTTTCGGCACGGAAGATCACCCAGCCCATCACCACCAGCAGGAAGGTCAGCGCCCAGCGGATCGGGTTCAGGCTGCGCGGCGAGGTGTTGATGCCGAGCATTTTTTCGATCGCCAGCCACATGCCGTGCCAGGCGCCCCAGACGATGTAAGTGATGTTCGCGCCGTGCCACAGACCACCGAGGAGCATGGTCAGGAACAGGTTGCGATAGGTCATCAGCGTGCCTTTACGGTTACCGCCGAGGGTGATGTACAGGTAGTCACGCAGCCAGGTCGACAGGCTGATGTGCCAGCGGCGCCAGAACTCGGTGATCGACTGGCTGATGTACGGCTGCTTGAAGTTTTCCATGAAGCGGAAACCCATCATCAGGCCCAGACCAATGGCCATGTCGCTGTAGCCGGAGAAGTCGAAATACAGCTGCGCGGTGTACGCCAGCGCACCAAGCCAGGCATCCCCGGTGGTCGGGTTTTGCAGGGCGAAGCAGTGGTCCGCCACCACCGCGAGGGTGTCGGCGATGAAGACCTTCTTGATGAAACCCTGCATGAACCGCGTGCAGCCCTCGGAGAACTTGTCGAGGGTGTGGGTGCGGTTGTTGAACTGGTCGGCGAGGTCGCGAAAACGCAGGACCGGGCCGGCAATCAGGTGCGGGAAGATCGCCACGAACGCCGCGAAGTCGATCAGGTTGCGGGTGGCCGGGGTGTCGCCGCGATACACGTCGATGATGTAGCTGATCGACTCGAAGATGTAGAACGAGATACCGATCGGCAGCAGCACGTGGGTCAGGATGAACGGCTCCAGACCGAACGAGGTCATGATCGCGTTGATGCTGTCCACGCCGAAGTTGGCGTATTTGAAGTAGCCGAGGATGCACAGGTCGACCGCCACGCCGAGCAGCAGCCAGCGCTGTGCCGGTTTGCTGCGCACGCCGGCGGCACCGACTTTCAGGCCGATCCAGTAGTTCCACAGGGTGACGCCGGCGAACAATGCCAGGAAGTCCACCCGCCACCACGCGTAGAACACGTAGCTGGCGATCAGCAGCAACAGGTTGCGATAGCGTTGCCCGCTCAAGTAGTACAAGCCGAGAAAGATCGGCAAGAACAGAAACAGGAACACGTTGGATGAAAATACCATCCCGATCTCTCCATGTTTGAACCAACAGTCAAGGGCCAAAGCCCCCCCAACCCCCCGTGCTATTGGAGGGGTGATGCGTGTTTCTTTCAGGGTTGCGGAGGGACTTGAAATCTCTCCCTCACCCCCCGCCCTCTCCCGGAGGGAGAGGGAGCCTGATCTCTGGCGCTGCCAATATCGAGATCGACTCGGTATTTCTGTGCAGCCTGATCTCGATTGTTTTTCAACACCTGAGATCGACTCGATGTATCAGGTCGGCGGATTTCTCAAAAACACCTCGGTCAGTCCCCTCTCCCTCCGGGAGAGGGTTAGGGTGAGGGGCTTTTAGCCCTTCTCGTGAGAGGGGTCGTAGACCTTGGTCAGGTCGCCACCCAAGCGGAAGGTCTTGAACGGCTGCATGCCGTGCTTTTTCTCGATCACATCCGCCGGGCAGGTGTAGAGGGTGCAGAACGGTTCGAGCCAGGCGAATTTCATGTCCTCTTTCAGGTCGGTCATGTCCTGTTTTTTGCCGTTCTTTTCCTCGAACGCATCCGGGTCTTTCACCCCGGCCAGCACCCGGTCACCCAGACGCTTGAGCGCGCTGTTGTTTTCCTGACGCAGATCGACACCGTTGACCTGGGCGAAACTGGCGATCATCGCCAGTGGCGGCAGGGCGTAGTTGTGATAGGCGAGGGCGCGTTGCTGGCGCTTCAGTTCGTTAGGCAGGAAGCCGTCGGCATCGACTTGATTGACCCCGACCTTGTATTCCTTCACTGCCCAATCAAACAGGTCGCGACGGTTGGTGGCGACGGCGGTAGCCATCACCGACCACGCGGCCCAGTACGAGTGGTTGTTGGTTTTTTCCAGCGGCAGGTTGTCCCAGTCGCTGACCACCTGATCGGCCATCTTGCTGAACCACGCCTCGATCTGCTGCGCTTCTTGCTGATGCGTGGCCAGCGGATGCGAGTCGGAGAACTTCAGGCGAATGTACGACGAGGCCATGCTGCCCAGCGCCCATTTGCGCATCGACTTGCCGGTGTGGTTGAAGTCTTTCGACATCAGCGCATCGGCCTTGGCCCACGCGGTCAGCCAGTTCAGCGTGCAGTCGAGCTGCTCCGGACGACCGTCGCGCATGAACTGCATCACCCGTTTGGCGGTGCCGCGCTCCAGGGTGGTGATGTCCTTGGTGGTGTCGCGGAAGGCTTTTTCCGACTGCACGTTCAGCGTCGCGCGAGCCTTGTCCGAGCCTTCGTACTTACTGCGAAATTGCAGCGGCCCGGTGTACGGCGCCGGCATCGCGTCGCAGCCTTCGCTCTTGTCGCCGCTCTTGAATTTATCCACAGGCGCGAAATAGCCCTGCGGCGGACGCAGTGGTGCGGCGGCCTGAGTGGCCCCGGCGAACATCGCCAGGGTCAGCAGGGATGGCGCAAGCAAGTGTTTGATCGTTCGATTTCGCATAGCAGACCTCATTGCCCGAGCTGAGCGGTTTGTGACCCAGCGCCCGGGAATACGTTGCGTTTGCAGATTTTCGCTTCGACTTTTTGCGGCGCGGTACCCGCTTCCGGGCCTTGGACTTCGACTGCCAGCAGATTTTGCGAGGCCCAGTCTTCGTCCGTGCGCAACTCAAAGGCGAAACGACCGTCGGTGTCGGAGGTTTCCGGTTTCTCGATCTTGATGTCCTCGTGGCGACCGTTCATGTACCAGAGGGTGGCTTGCAGGGTTTTCACCGAGGTGTCGGCGAAGCGGATGTCGACCTGATGACTGCTGTTCTGCAGGTTCAGGTTCTTGCTGTTGACCAGCAGTTCCTGTTTGCCGCCAGGCTTGAGCGTTGTACTGGCGGACATTTGTGCGTCTTTGCCTTCGCAGCCGTTGTCGAGCAGCGACATCATCTGGCGGTAGATGGTCTCCTGATCGAGGCGGTACAGCGGCGAGAATTCCCAGATCAGAATCTTCGGCGGGGTCTTCTGGAATTCGTCGCTACCCAGGTACTGCAGCATCGAACCTTCGAGACCACCGCCGGGGAAGGCGACGTTGAGAATGTCGGCGCCAATGGCTTCTTCGAGGAAGCCGGCGAAGTTGTAGTTCTTGCCGCTGTGCGAGGTGCCCACGAGGGTGATTTGCGGGTTGCCGGAATCACCGAACAGGTCGCCGTCACCGGCCTCGCCTTTCGGCTCGGTGGTGAACTGGTCCATGTACTGGATCGCGTAACTGGTGCCGCACAGTTGCCCGGCCATGTTGTGCAGGGTGCCGGTCTTGCCCATGCGCCCGGTGCGCTTGGTTTCGAATTCACGCTTGGGAATGTCGGCGAAGGCCGGGATCTGCTTGACCTTCTCGGCGACGATTTTCGCTGTGCGCTGGGCACCGTATGGGGTCCAGTGCTGGTCGCCGCGGAAGTAGAAATCGTGGGCGGGCAGGGTGTCCGGCAGCGATTCGTTGGTCAGCGGCGACAGGTCCGGTACCACGTAACCCATCTGCGCGAAACGGCCGAGCATGGTCTTGTAGTTGCCCAGCGCTTTCTCGTAATCGAACGCGGCTTTTTCCTGCGGATTGAGCTTGTTGCGGTTCACCAGGCCACGGGTCGGCTGATAGACGATCACCAGTTCGACGCCTTTGGCCTTGAACGCATCGTGCAGCTGTTGCAGGCGTTTGTAGCCGGCCGGAGTGGTGTTGAACTCGGTGCGCAAATCTTCCTGGGTACGGAACAGCCAGTCGCCCTGCGCCTGCACCAGGGTGGTGAAGTTCTGCTGGTAGCGCGTGGTGTAGTTCTTCGCGTCATGGGCGGCCGGGCACAGGTTGCAGCACGGTTCGGCGCTGAATTTTGGCGGGGTGGCGCCCGCCGTGTCATCGGCGCGGGCAGCATTGCTGGCCGCCAGAATGCCCACGGTCAGGGCCGACAGGCTGAGTAATTTGATCAAGTGTGGGTGCATAAAATTATCCTCAGTCCTGCAATTCGGTCTGGCGTTCGACAGGGTCGATCAGCACGGCTTTCTGCTGGCGCACCAGCAGGTCGAGAATTTCATCCTGGCGCTCGCCAAGGATGCCGTTGAAGCTGATGCCGCTGGATTTGGTCGGCGCCAGCATCGATACGCGATACAGCTCGACGCTCAACGGCGAGTCGATGGCCATCGGGCCGCTGCCGTTGGCCGCCAGTTCACCGCCGACCACGATCAGCGACACCTGGGCGTCGAACGGGTCGAGCTTGATGTCACGGTCGGTGTCGGTCAGGTCCTTGATGTGGCCGTAGACGCCGGTCAGCCCGTTGGCCATGGCGACGTTTTCGTAGAGGCGGATGTTCACGCTGTTACGAATGCGGATGCCGTGGCGCTTGTTGCTGATGACCTTGTTGCCCCACAGCAGGTTGTCGGCGGACTCGTAGAGGGTGATGCCGTCGGTGTGGTTCTTGTAGATCTCGTTGTAGGCAATGATGTTGTTGACGCTGTTACGGTCGATCACCAGGCCCGAGAGGTGGTTGTCGTAGCTCTTGTTGTTGAAGATGAAGCTGTCGTTCACTTCACGGGAAATGATGATGCCGTGCTTCTTCTTCGTACCGTGGACGGTGTTCTCGGCAATGATCAGACCGTGGGAACGGTCGTGCGGGTCGATGCCGTAGACGATGTTGTCCTTGTAAGTGTTGCCCTTGACCACGAAGTCGCGGGTCTCGTAGCAGTAGAAGCCGTACCACATGTCGGAGAACTCGGAGCCGACGATCCAGCCGGTCGGCTCGGGACGCTTGAGCACCTTGGCCATGTTCGGCGTGTACTGGGAAATACTCACCCCGTACGACTTACTGTTGGCGTAGCCGAAACTGGCCATCTTGCTGTTGACGATGTAGGTCTCGGTGCCGCCCCAGGCCAGCAGGAACGGACGGAATTCCTTCGGCGAACGGAAGGTCGCCGGGCCGTTGTCCTTCTCGCGCCAGCCGGTGACTTTGGTGTCACGCACGAACAGCTGACCGTCGTTGACCAGGAACGAACCGGCCTCTTGCGACAGGCGCAACTCCTGGGTCTGACCGTCGATTTCGAGGATGCCTTTACGGCCGACCACAATCGGCAGCTTCGCCAGGTACACGCCCGGCGCGGTTTCGCTGAAGTACTGCTTGGGCAGCTTCTGCGCCAGATCCTTGAGGTTCAGGTAACCGTCGTCGACGAAGATCGCCTGCGGGATGCCGTGCTGACGCACCACCCACTCGGCCATCTTGTTGTCGCCGCCGATGAAGTCCTTCAGCGCGTCTTCCTGCATCATCCGGCGCACGCTGATCTTGCCCGGTTTGCTGCGATTGATCTTCGCGGCAGCGGCTTCGGCGGTGAAGCCGGAGAGGTCGGGCAGTTTCGGCTTGGCCAGTTCCAGCGCCTCGGTCGGCGCGCTGCTGACGGTGTAGGTCTTGGCTTGTTGCAGCTCTTTGGCGGTGGTCACAGGCTTGGCCGGTTCCACCGTGGCGAACGCGCCAGCGGAGGCCAGCAGCATGGCGCCGGCCAACAGGCTGAGCGAGCCTTTCCTTGCATGGTGCATGTCGGGCACTCCCTTGGCGGTTTGCATCAGAAGCGCCAGATCACGTCGATGAACGCGCGGTGCATGTACGAATCGACCTGGCTGCCATAGGCATCACCCGGCTTGAACACGCCGCCACGGAAACGCACCAGCGCCGACGGTTCGTCGATCGACTGGCTCAACGCCGCCGGCAACAGGCCTTGCTTGAAGTACTTGGTCACCACCAGATCCATTTCCTGGCCCAGGTCCTTGTTGCCATCCTGCAGCGGCAGCGAGGTGCTGGAGAGGATCGCGCCAGTGACGTCGTCGGTGTTGTTTTCCACGGCGTTGATGCCGTTGCTGCCCACCGGCTTATTGCCGTCCACGCGCCAGAACTTGTGGTAGATCAGGCTGGCGTCGTACTGGTCGTTGAGCATCCACGAACCGAACAGGGTGGCAGTCTGCATGTTGTTCATTTCGCCACGGAACGCTTCGCCGAAACGGTGCACGCGCGAGCGGGTACCGGTGTAGTTGGAGCGGTTGCTTTCCAGACCGTTCTGCTGGTAATCGGCGCTGGCGCGAGCGTAGGCCGCACCGACCTGCCACTGCGGATCGAGGCGCAGGCGCACGCCCAGGTCGGTGGCCCAGCCGTTGATGTCATCACTGCGCTTGGCTTGGGCCGGACGGCTGCCATCGGCGTTCAGCGGGTTGACCGAATCGAGGTC
The DNA here is from genome assembly GCF_058787295.1 of Pseudomonas sp. FW305-3-2-15-E-TSA4. Classification (NCBI taxonomy): domain Bacteria; kingdom Pseudomonadati; phylum Pseudomonadota; class Gammaproteobacteria; order Pseudomonadales; family Pseudomonadaceae; genus Pseudomonas; species Pseudomonas sp. FW305-3-2-15-E-TSA4. The sequence continues at coordinate 140,484 of NZ_JBYSZP010000001.1, forward strand.
GCCGCTCATGCCAGTGATGCTGCCCCAGTAGTTGACGGTGTTGGTGTTGCGCCAGTTGTAGGCGTCGCTGTCGGCGGTCAGACCGAGCCAGCTGATGTCGCCGTTCTGGGTTTTGTCGAGGGTGTCGCGGGGCACGCCCGGTTCGGCGTAATCGAGCTTGCCGTTGTCGTGGGTGTGATGACCGCGAATGCCGACCCAGTTACCCGGGGTCCACTGATAGGCGGCATCGGCGTAGGCGTGCAGGCGATCCTTGTCTTTCGGCGCGAGCTCTTTGAGGTCAGTGCGGTATTCGCTGAAGCGTTCGGCGACACCGACGTTGGCGCGCAACAGGGTGGTGTCGAAGGTCCAGTTCAGCGCTTCGATGTTGGTGTCGCGCCATTGGCCGTCGTCATTGCGCAGGCGCTGGCGACCGAGCTTGAGCATCTCGCCGGGGTACGGCGTCAGGCCGCTGTAGCCGACCCAGAACTCGCGCATCGCCAGATAGTTTTTCTTGGTTTTGCGGTCGCTGTTGTCGGTGGTTTGCTCACCGTCGGACTGCTGCAGGGTGTCGGTCTCGATGATGTCGGTCGAGGTCACAGCCTGACCCATGGCGTAGGCACTCCACGCGCCGCTTTCGCCGTAGACCCACGGACGCAGGTCGAGGCCCACACCGTTGACGTCACCGCCGCTGGCGGTGCCGAGGTCGCGGTCGTCTTCGGACTGGCCGGTGATTTTTACTTCCAGACCGAAGTTCTTGGTTTCAGTGATCGCGGCCAGTGTCGGGCAAGACCAGATCAGCGCGAACGTGAGGCCAATGCCGGCCTTCACAAAGGGATTCAACTTCATAGGGATTCCTCGCCGTCTTCTTCTTGCAGGGCGTGCAGTTGCAGCGTGTTCTGGTTCAGGGCGCCACGGCTGGCCTGTTCCTGTTGCAGCAGGCGCTGGGCTTCGGCCAGACGCTCGGGCGGCAATTGCGCGGCCAGGGTGGTCGCCAGTTCATCGGCTTGCGGGGTGTTCTGCGCCTTGGCCAATTGGCTGAATACGTAGGCGTTGAGCGGGTCGGGCTTGGTGCCCTTGCCTTGGGAAAACAGTTGGGCAATGGCGAAATCGGCGCTGTTCTGGCCGTTGCGCGCGGCGGTCAGCAGGTGGTCGAGAGCCTTCTGCGGATAGACCTTGCCCAGGTAACCACGGCGATAGATCTGGCCGAGGTAGTAGTCGGCGGCGACTTCGCGGCCGACGGCTTTCTGGAAGTGTTCTTCGGCGACTTTCACGTCGGCCGGCACCAGTTTGCCTTCGTAGTAGAGCTTGCCCAGCAACAGTTCGGCGCGCGGCTGGTCGGCGGCGCGGCCGTTGTCCAGGTACTTCATCATCTGATCGACGTCGCCCAGTTCCGGGAAGTCGTAGAGCAGCTGGGCGAGGGTCACCCACGATGCCGGGTAGCCCGGGGCGATCGGTTCGAGCAGCGACTGCGCGGTCTTCTCGTCGGTCTTGCCGAGGGTCGAATCAGCCAGCACGCGGGCCACCGAATCGACGCGCTGCGCGCTGACCGTGCCACGGCTGTAACCGGCCTGCATCTGCTTGAGCAGCTCGGCCTGTTGCTCCGGCTGGGCCCGTTTCTGATAGACCGTGGCCAGTTCGACGTAACAGATGTCGGTGGTGTTGAGCGCGGCCTTGCAGATCTTTTCCACGTCATCCAGATGCTGGTCGTAAGTGCCTTGGGTGCGATACAGCAGCACCTGCGCCAGACCGGCTTCGGGGTAGCCGGATTTGCGCCACTGATCGATCTGCTGCTGCGCGTTGATGTTCGGGAAGCTGTGCGGGAATTGCAGGTACAGCATCGCCAGCGGGATCAACGTGTTGCCTTCGCCATTGGCGGCGGCTTTTTTCAGCAGGCTTTCGGCTTCGTGGTGCTCGGCTTCGGTTGACCCGGGCTTGGCTACCAGCAGGCGACCGAGACGGGCCTGGGCCCGTGGCGAAACATCGGCGGCGGCGCGGTAGGTCGCTTCGGCCTGTTTGATCTGCTCGGGGTCGCGGCTGTCGACCTGGATATCGGCGAGGCCGACTTGCGCCTCGCTGTAACCCAGATCCGCCAATGCGCGGTAGTTCTGCGCGGCGGTGGCAGTGTCGCCACGCTTGAGCGCTTCGTTGGCCAGGCGTTGGTCGGGCAGGCCGGCGCAACCGGCGAGACTTACCGCCAATGCCAGCGAGCACACCATCAAACCCATGTGGGAGCGAGCCTGCTCGCGAAGCAGTCGACTCGGTACTTCAGACAAACCGCGCTGATCCTTTCGCGAGCAGGCTCGCTCCCACAGGTTCGGCGGTGTGTTCAAGATAGGAGTAGTCACAGGCATGTCCTCGACTTAAAGACCGGCAGCCATGGCTTTGTCGATCAGCCAGTTCAGGTTCGGACCACGATCGCTGTTCACTTCCACCGGGCGCCCGGCGAAGCTGCTGTCCAGTGGTTCGTCCGGCTGGATCTGCACGCGGATGTCGGAGGACAGGTCGGCGCTTTTCAGGCTGGTGCTGCTGACGATCTTGCCGGTGCGGGTCTGGTCTTCGCCGGCGATCTGGAAGCTCACTCGCGTACCCGGACGCACGTCGCCGAACTGGCGATAGGAGAAGCGTGCATCGACGGTGGCCTGGGTGTTGCGCGGCACCAGGGTGAAGATCACGTCGCCCTTGCTCGCGTACTGACCGTCAGCCACCAGTTGCTGGGCCACGGTGCAATCGCAAGGCGAGGTGAGGGTGCCGGTCATCTGCTTGCCGAACAGTTCTTCAACCTTGGCCGGTTGCAACTGGTCTTCGTCCAGATGGCCCTTGAGCACGTCGAGCATGCTGGTGCTGAAGGTCGCCAGCGGCGCGCCTTTGGCGGCGACGCCGTCGGACTTGACCAGGCTCTGCACCGTGCCGTCACGCGGCATGGTGATGTTCATCCCCGGCACGCTGACCAGACCTGCTTGCGCATGGCTGACGAAGTACATGCCGTACACCGACTTGAAGACGAAACCGAACGCGACGAGACCGATGGCGAAAATGCCGGCGCTGAAAGTCACGGCTTTCAGACGCCCGAACGGGGTCATGCCGCTGCCGCCGTCCTTGACCTTGCGCGCCTTGGTGAAGTTGTCGCGCTGCAGGGTCGCCAGCACTTCACCCATGCTGACGATGTCGCCGGCCAGGTGCGAAGTGATCAGGTGGCGCAGGGTGGAAATATCCTGCGGTTCCAGGTTCTGGAACTGGCAACCGGCGCGGCCGCTCTGGCGATCGTAGGAGCGCACTTGAAGTTCGACGTCCATGGCCAGACCGAGGTTGTCGATGACGAATTGCAGACGTGCCTTGTACACCTCGCCGATGGTCAGCGGCAGTTGCCCGGCGTTGAACGCCAGACCACCGGCGGACAGGTCAAGGACCCGCGCTTCGACCGGCGTTCGGTCCGGACCGAAGAAACGCAGTTTGGCCGGGATTTTCACTCGGGCGTGCTGACGCTGGGCTTCGGATTCATGCACTACGTTGGCGTTGACGGCGGTATTCATGGGGGCGATTTCCTTGTTAATTCAATAGGGGCAGGTCAGACCATCATCAGCAGCACGGCGACGAAAATGCTGCCGGCGGAGAAGGTCATGGTCCGAGACGACCAGGTGTTGAACCAACGTTGAAAGCTGGCGAGATCACGGGTCAGGGAAGTGGGTTGGCGCGTCCAGGATTGCTGGTCGAGGCGGAAGAACACGTAGATCTTCACCAGCGCACCGACGATCTGGTTGTAATACAGAATCACGGGATAGGCCGGGCCGATCCGGTGACCGGAGCACGACAGCAGCAGGGTCAGAATCAGGCGGGTGATACCGATCCACAGCAGGTAGGCGAGGATGAACGCGCCGCCGTACTTGAAGCTGGCGATGATCGCCACGGTCAGCCCCAGCAACGACGTCCACATCGATACGCGCTGATCGAACAGCACCACCGAGGTGAAGGCGCCGAGGCGTTTCACACCCAGGCCCAGCGCTCGCGAGTTCTGGCGCAGGTTGTTGCCATACCAGCGGAACATCAGTTTGCGGCTGGCCTTGATGAAGCTCTTTTCCGGCGGATGCTCAACGGTGTTGATCGCGGCGTCCGGCACGTAAAAGGTGTCGTAACCCAGGCGCATCAGGCTGAACCAGCTCGACTTGTCGTCGCCGGTCAGAAACTTGAAACGGCCCAGGCGCCAGTGTTGCAGCGAGTCGCTTTCGACGTCAGCGATGAATTCCGGATCGGTCACCACGGTGGCACGAAACACCGACATGCGTCCGGTCATGGTCAGCACGCGCTTGGACAGGGCCATCGAGCACATGTTGATGTGGCGCTGGGCGAAACGCAGCTTGTGCCATTCGCTCATGATGTAGCCGCCGCGCACTTCGCAGAACTCGTTGGTGGTCAGGCCGCCGACATTGCCGAACAGCTGGAACCACGGCACGGTCTTGCGCACGGTGCCTTCGCCGAGCACGGTGTCGCCGTCGATCACGGCCACCACGGCGCGGTCGTCCGGCAGGTGACGGGAGATCGCGCGGAAACCGTAGGCCAGGCCATCGCGCTTGCCGGTGCCGGGAATGCGCACGAAGTCGAGCTTCACGCGGTCTGGCGGATTCATCCGCGCCCACAGCGCCTTGACCAGCAGCTCATCGGACATTTCGACGATCGAGCAGACCACGGTGGTCGGCAGTTCGCAGTCGATGGCTTCGCGGATCACCGAGCTGTAGACCTGCGCGGTGGTCAGCGCGTCGATACGGAAACTGGTGACCATCAGAAACACATGCGACGGGTCCGCCGCCTTACCCAGCTTGCGCACTTTGCGGCGCAGGTGCGGGTAAACGATGTAGAGAAAAATCATGCCGCGCACAAAGTGCGTTGCACCCATCGAGTAGCGCCAGATACCCACGGCGCCAATCAGGAAAATAAAGTCCTTCGACTCGGAGTCGAACGTGGACGTGGGCAGCATCAAGGCCAGGCCCAACAACAAACTGAGGTAAAACAGCCAACCGGCGGCCTGAAGTAGGCCGTGCTTTAGCCTGTGCATAATCTGCATCCGTCTCTATCTCGGGCGAGCCTGTCGGGTGGCCCGATGGGGTTAAGGCAGGCGAAGAACCGGCCGAGGGTTCAAATCCCCCGGCCGGAAGGCTGACTTACCAGCAGATACCTTCGGTGCGAGTACCCGGGTTGGTGGCTTTGGCCATGAAGCCGACCAGGTCGATGACCTGTTTGCCTTGCGGCGCTTCCTGGGCCAGCGCGCGGAACTTCTCGTCGCGGTTGCCGAGGATGATCACGTCGGAGTTGTCGATCACCGAATCGAAGTCCGAGTTGAGCAGGGACGACACGTGCGGGATCTTCGACTCGATGTAGTCCTTGTTCGCGCCGTGAACACGGGCGTACTCGACGTTGCTGTCGTAGATGCTCAGGTCGTAGCCCTTGCCGATCAGCATTTCGGCCAGTTCCACCAGCGGACTTTCGCGCAGGTCATCGGTACCGGCCTTGAAGCTCAGACCGAGCAGGGCGACTTTGCGTTTGTCGTGGCTTTCAACGATGTCGAAGGCGTTCTGCACTTGCGATTCGTTACTGCGCATCAGCGAGTTGAGCAACGGCGCTTCGACGTCCAGCGAACCTGCACGGTAGGTCAGGGCGCGCACGTCTTTGGGCAGGCACGAACCACCGAAGGCGAAGCCCGGGCGCATGTAGTACTGGGACAGGTTGAGGGTCTTGTCCTGGCAGACCACGTCCATCACTTCACGACCATCGACGCCAACCGCTTTGGCGATGTTGCCGATCTCGTTGGCGAAGGTGACCTTGGTTGCGTGCCAGACGTTGCAGGTGTACTTGATCATCTCGGCGACCGCGATGTCCTTGCGGATGATCGGCGCGTCGAGTTCTTCGTACAGCGATTGCAGAACGTCGCCCGAGGCCTTGTCGAACTCGCCGATGACGGTCATCGGTGGCAGGTCGTAGTCCTTGATCGCGGTGGATTCACGCAGGAATTCCGGGTTGACCGCGACGCCGAAATCGACACCGGCCTTCTTGCCCGAGCAGTCTTCGAGGATCGGGATCACCACGTTGGCGACGGTGCCCGGCAGCACGGTGCTGCGTACCACGATGGTGTGGCGGGTGGTTTTTTCGCGCAGTACGAAACCGATCTCGCGGCACACCGCCTCGATGTAGTTCAGTTCCAGGTCGCCGTTCTTCTTACTCGGCGTACCGACGCAGATCATCGACAGGTCGGTGTCACGAATCGCCTCGGCGAAGTTGGTCGTACCGCGCAGACGACCGGTCTCGATACCCTGAGCCAGAAGTTCGCCCAGACCCGGTTCCACAATCGGCGACTTGCCGGCGTTGATCATGTCGATCTTGTCTTTGGCAACATCGACGCCAACCACGTCATGGCCCCGTGCAGACAGGCAACCGGCACACACTGCGCCAACGTAACCCAAACCAAATATGCTGATGCGCATCGCAATTACCTCTGTGTTTTATCAAGCCATTAGATGGCCGGAGTTAATGGTGTTCAGCGGTCATAGTGCACTCGAAAGTGCGGCATACAGGCGCCACAATGCCGTGTGCAGGCATACTAAGTTCCGAGTGTCTAAATAAGTGCACTCAAGATGTGCGCAACTAGGCCTTAGTTGTTATGACTTGCCCTGTTATGCAGCGGATCTTCTTGCTGGAAGACTCTTGTGCATGTGTTCAGTCCACCTGATGTCGGACGAAAGGCCCGTAGATCAAGCGGTTGGGTGCTCAGGCGAGCACAATTACAGGGGCGCAGCCTTGGCCTTGTAGAGGATGTTTATGGTGCGTATCACCTATCCATCGTTAGTTGATCAGATGAGTGAACCATCTAGGCAAGTTGCTGTGACAACTTGGTTACATGGTTCTCCGCTCTGCGTAAGTTATCTCGTACAAACTCGGCGAGAATCGTTACCGGTGGTATGAGCTATGCATTTGGACATAGTTCCTACCCGCTCATCGCGAAATCTGAAATTTTTTGAAATATTGCCAAAGATGGCACTGGTCTCAATTTGATAGCACTTTCGATTTGGGCCTTTGTTAATCGGTGCGTAATCGAGCTAGATAGTTTTGTGCCACTACCGTAAAAAAATTTACGTGCCACTACTGAAAAAAAGTGCGGCTGTCGAGTGAAACTAAAATTAGAATTGGGCAGGACGATTTTATGGCGCCAATAAAACGGCGAAATGTTGCGAGGGATTTTTGACGTCGTGCGAGCTGCACGACTCTTTATAGAAAGAGTCGTGCAATGGGCATGCTTTATTCCGGGGCGTGGTCGCGCAGAAACACCAGATTGTCCGGTTTCGATTGCTCGGCGCTGTAGCGATAACCCTGCACATCGAACTGCTTGAGCAGGGCAGGATCGTTGATTTTTTCCTGAATCACGAAACGGCTCATCAGGCCGCGGGCCTTCTTCGCGTAGAAGCTGATGATCTTGTACTGGCCGTTCTTCAGGTCCTTGAAATCGGTGTTGATGATCCGGGCGTTCAGGGCGCTGCGTTTGACCGCCGAAAAGTACTCGTTGGAGGCCAGGTTCAGCAGCACATCGTCGCCCTGATCGGCCAGCGCTTCGTTGAGCCATTTGCTGATGCGCGTACCCCAGAACGCGTACAGGTCCTTGCCACGGGCGTTGGCCAGTTTGGTGCCCATTTCCAGACGATACGGCTGCATCAGGTCCAGCGGACGCAGCAGGCCATAGAGACCGGAGAGCATGCGCAAGTGCTTTTGCGCATAGTCGAACTGAGCTTCGCTGAACGATTGCGCGTCGAGGCCGGTGTACACGTCACCCTTGAACGCGAGCAGCGCCTGCTTGGCGTTTTCCGGGGTGAAGGCGGGCGTCCAGCTGCCGAAACGCGCGGCATTCAGGCCGCCGATCTTGTCGGACACGTGCATCAGTTCGCTGATCTGTGCCGGGCTCAGTTCGCGCAGCTGCTGGATCAGCTCCTGAGAGTGATCGAGGTATTGCGGCTGGGTAAAGCGCTGGGTCGCCGGCGGTGTTTCGTAATCGAGGGTCTTGGCGGGGGAAATCACCATCAGCATGAAGTCGTCTCCTTTAATCGTGGGGGCGATTCTAGGGGGTTGGCCGAGTGGACTCCAGCTATGAGGGTAATAGGTATCAGGAAGCTCGGGCTTTTGCGACGGCTGGTGGATTTTCCCCTCACCCCAGCGCTCTCCCGGAGGGAGAGGGAGCTGACCGTGTTGTTCTAGAGTCATACATCGACCTGAAATATCCAGTCGAACTCAGGTTTGAAAACATGAAGATCGGCTCCCTCTCCCTCCGGGAGAGGGCTGGGGTGAGGGCAGCGTCCTTGAAGCTTGCACATCAGCTATAGTGCCGCGCGGGTTTGGTTATGGAGACACCCCTTTGCGCATTGTTCTTTTATTCACCGCGTGGCTGTTGAGCTTCGGGGCCATGGCGGCGCCGGGCGATGTGGCGACGCTGGATCGCAGCACCTGGCCGGAGCAACTGAGCAGTCCGACGCTGTTCGACGTCGCCTCGCGCGCGGAAATCCTCATGTTCGCCCGTGGCCTGCTCGGCACCGAGGCGCTGGACGAGGCCGCGCTGGCCCAGCGCCTTGGGCTGCGCACGGTCAACGTCGACGCGATCAGCCGCCTGCGCCAGCGGCTCTGGGAACGTCTGTTGGCCAACTACAACTTCGCCCAGCAGAGCTGCGATCAGGATGCCTCGTTCTGCTTCCTCGTCGAAGACCTGCCGACCCTGCGCGAGCAGGCCGCCAAGTTCGTGGTCAGCGACGACAGCTATTACACCAAGTGGGCCGAGCCGAGCCGGTTGTTTCATCTGCAGTATCTGGACGAGCTGATGCGCAAGGCCGCGCTGTCACCGCAAACCAGCAGCGAAGTCGATCAATTCGGCGACTACGAGCGCAATGGTGACGAGATGCACGATCGACTGTTTCTGCTGAGCTTCGACAGCGCCGCCAATCTGCAGCCGGACAACACCGACTGGATTGCCGACTACCTGCGCAAATCCAATCTCAGCGGCACGTTCTTCCTGTTGGGCAAGGATGTGCAGGCGCGTCTGGCCGATCGCTCGGTGAGCAACCTGCAATCGGAGTTCTCGAAACAGTGTGTCGGCGTGCAGGGTTGGGAGTTCCGTTCCCACAGCTATTGGCAGGACTGGCAGGACTCGGTGCGCCGCAGCGCCGATCTGGTGAAGAACAAGTTGCCGGAAAACTATGCGCCGCTGTTCCGTCCGCCGGAGGGACAGCGCCGCAGTGATGCCGGCAGCTTCTTCCGCAATCAGGGCCTGCAAGTGGCGCTGTGGGACATCGACGCCCAGGACGGCGCCGGCAAGCTCAAGGGCGCGCAGAGTGCGCAGCGGGTGCTGACCCTGATGCTGCTGTGGCGTCACGGGGTGATCAATTTCAACATGAAACAGGATGCGGTGAAGACCGCGTTGCCGTGGCTGATCACGCAAACTGCGCAAAGCGGCATCGGCTTTGAAGACTGTCAGGACGGGTTTCGCTGATAAACGGAAAAAGCCCGGAAACATTGGGCTTGGGGCGATTTTTCTAGAGAATTCGATGCAGGCGGACTTCCGACTTTAGCGGGGTCTGGACGGTCCGCCAAGGGCTTTTCGTCACTCTGCAAAATAAACTTAAAAAAACCGTCAAAGTGCTTTTTTATGTCATGGGTTTTGGAGTATTACGAAGACAGACCGCCGAAACCTGCAACACAGGTGGCGTCTTCCAAGACTCCTTTTGTGTGCAGTTCATCCAGTCCCTCGTGGATGAATTCGGCAGTCACTTCGAGGCGCAGCACCGCCCAGGTATTGCGTCGAATGGCTCCCACAAAGGTGACCGAGTATGGATGATCACGGACGTAGCCCTTCTTCCAACCAGCCAATCCTTTATGTACTCGATACCAACGTATTGATTCACGATCCAAATGCCCTGCTGAATTTCGAAGAACACCACGTCGCGATCCCGATGACCGTGCTCGAAGAGCTGGACAAGCTCAAGAGCGGCCATCACAGCGTTGCTGCCGAATGCCGCCAGGCGATCCGGCTGATCGACAAGACCCTGGGCGATGCCTCCCCCGAGGACGTTGAACTGGGTGTGCCGATCCAGCGCGGCAAGGGCGGGCCAAAGGGCTTGCTGTCAATTCTGATGAGCAAACAGGCCGAGTCTAACCTGATTCTGCCCGAGCATCTGAACGACAACAAAATCATCAACCAGTTGATCGACCTGCACACCCGTGATCCGAAGAAGGCCGTGGTGCTGGTCACCAAAGACATCAACATGCGCCTCAAGGCGCGCGCCTGCGGGATCGATGCCGAGGACTACAGCACCGACCAGTTGGTCGATGACGTGTCCCTGCTGCCCAACGGCTACCACAACATGACCGGCTCCTTCTGGGACCGCGTGAGCAAGGTCGAAACCCGTCAGGATCACGGCCGCACCTGGCATCAGGTGCAGTTGATCGACAACCTGCCGGCGGTGCACATCAACGAGTTCATCATTGACGAACAAGGCTTTGTCGGCTGGATCAAGGAAATCCAGGAAGACAAGCTGCTGATCCTCGACCTGCATCAGGAACCGCTGCTGCATCAGGAAGCCTGGGGTCTCAAACCGCGCGATATCTACCAGAGCCTGGCGCTGTATGCGTTGCTGGATCCGGACATTCACCTGGTCAACCTGTCGGGTGCAGCGGGTTCCGGTAAAACCATTCTGGCGCTGGCTGCGGCGATCGAGCAGACCATGGTCAGCAAACGCTATCGCCGCATTATCGCGACCCGCAGCGTGCAGGGCCTGGACCAGGAAATCGGCTTCCTGCCCGGCACCGAAGCGGAAAAAATGGAGCCTTGGCTGGGCGCCATTACCGACAACCTCGAAGCCTTGCACATGGATGACGAAAACACCCATGGCAGCGTCGATTACATCCTCAGCAAAGTGCCGTTGCAGTTCAAATCGCTCAACTACATTCGCGGTCGCAGCTTCCAGCAGAGCCTGATCCTGATCGACGAATGCCAGAACCTCACGCCGCACCAGATGAAAACCATCATCACCCGGGCCGGCGCCGGTTCCAAAGTGGTGTGCCTGGGCAACCTGGCACAGATCGATACCCCTTACCTGTCCGCGACCAGCTCCGGGCTGACCTACCTGACCGAACGCTTCAAGGATTTCCCCAACGGGGTGCACATCACCCTGCAAGGGGTGCCACGTTCGATTCTGGCCGAATACGCCGAATCGCATTTGTAACTCTTCCAACAAAACCGGGTGGCTCAAAAGCCGCCCGGTTTTTTATTGATAAATGCATATCCCCTGTGGGAGCGAGCCTGCTCGCGAATGCGGTGTATCAGTCGACATCTATAGTGAATCTGAATCCGCTTTCGCGAGCAGGCTCGCTCCCACAGGGTGCAACGGTGAATTCATAATCAGTGATGCGGAAATTTGACCCACAGGTTTACAATCCCTGCTCCTGATCAGGAGTAATCCCGTGCTGACTCATCTCGATTCCCAAGGTCGCGCCAACATGGTCGACGTCACCGAAAAAGCCGTGACGTTCCGTGAGGCGACGGCCCAAGCGCTGGTGCGCATGCTCCCCGAAACCCTGCAGATGATCGTCAGCGGCGGCCATCCCAAGGGCGACGTGTTTGCCGTGGCGCGCATTGCCGGCATTCAGGCGGCGAAGAAAACCAGTGATCTGATCCCGCTGTGCCATCCGCTGATGCTCACCGGGGTCAAGGTTGAACTCAGCGCTGAAGGTGACGACAGTGTGCGCATCGTCGCCCGCTGCAAGCTGTCAGGGCAGACCGGCGTAGAGATGGAAGCACTGACCGCTGCCAGCGTCGCCGCACTGACCATCTATGACATGTGCAAAGCGGTGGACCGCGGCATGGTCATCGAAAGCGTGCGTCTGCTGGAGAAGGTTGGCGGCAAGAGCGGGCATTTTCAGGCGGAGCAGCCATGAAGCTGACGGTTAAATTCTTTGCCCGTTATCGTGAAGCACTGGGCGTGGACTCGGTGGAGGTCGAAGGCGATTTCGCCACGGTCGACGCTGTGCGTGCGCTGCTCGCGCAACGCCAGGGTGCCGAAGTGCTGAGCGAACAGAACCTGATGTGCGCACGCAACGAAGACCTGTGCCCGCTCGACGAGCCGGTGAGCGATGGCGACGAAGTGGCGTTTTTCCCCACCGTGACCGGAGGCTGAGGCATGGCGATTCGGGTGCAGTCCATGGCGTTCGATCCCGGCGCTGAAGTCAACGCGATGCACGCGGCGAATGTCGGTGTCGGCGCGGTGGTGAGCTTTGTCGGCTACGTGCGCGACTTCAATGACGGGCTGGATGTGGCCGGGATGTTCCTCGAACATTATCCGGGCATGACCGAAAAAGCCCTCGGCAAGATTGCCGTCGAGGCCGAGCAGCGCTGGCCGTTGCTGAAGCTGGAAGTGCTGCACCGCATCGGCGCGCTGGAGCCTGGCGAGCCGATCGTGTTTGTCGGTGCGGCCAGTGCCCATCGCCAGGCGGCGTTCGACGCCTGCGCCTTTGTCATGGACTACCTGAAAACCCGCGCGCCGTTCTGGAAGAAAGAGAACACCAGTGACGGCCCGCGCTGGGTCGAGGGGCGTGACAGTGATCATGCCGCTGCGGATCGCTGGAAGAAGTAAAACCCGCGTCGTCCTCAAGTCAGTCATCGCGAGCAGGCTCACTCCTACAGTTGGAATGCGTTCCCCTGTAGGAGTGAGCCTGCTCGCGATGGCGTCATTCGCCACACAAAAATATCCTGACTGCCTGCCCGATTGACGGCTTGTACGTAAAAGTCCAGTATGGATTTACAAGTACAAAAAAACCCTTTCAGCTCTTTTCTTCTGTCTTGCCAAACCAACAACAACCCGCGAGAGAACGAACATGAAGAAACTCCCCCTGATCACCGGTCTGGCCCTGAGCCTGTTGGCGTGCACCAGCTCGTTTGCCGCCGAGAAAACCTTGCGCATCGGCATCGAGGCCGCTTATCCACCGTTCGCTTCGAAAACCGACAAGGGTGAAATCGTCGGTTTCGACTACGACATCGGCAACGCCCTGTGCGCGCAGATGAAGGTCAAGTGTGTGTGGATCGAGGGTGAGTTCGATGGTCTGATCCCTTCGCTGAAAGTGAAGAAAATCGACATGGCGCTGTCGTCGATGACCATCAACGAAGACCGCAAGAAGTCGGTGGATTTCACCCACAAGTACTATTTCACGTCGTCGCGACTGGTGATGAAGGAAGGCGCCACGGTCGATGACCAGTACGCCAGCCTCAAGGGCAAGACCGTCGGCGTGCAGCGCGCCACCACCACCGATCGTTATGCTACCGAGGTGTTCGAACCGAAGGGCATCAACGTCAAGCGCTACGGCAATAACGAAGAAATCTACATGGACCTGGCGGCCGGGCGGCTCGATGCGATTTTCGCCGACACCATCCCGCTGAACGATTTCCTGTCGATGCCACGCGGCAAGGGCTATGCGTTTGTCGGGCCGGAGCTGAAGGATCCGAAGTACGTGGGCGAGGGCGCGGGGATTGCGGTGCGCAAGGGCAATACCGAGCTGGTCAGTGAGTTGAACACGGCCATCGACGGGATTCGGGCGAGTGGCGAGTATCAGAAGATTTCCCAGAAGTATTTCAAGTCCGACATCTACGGCGACTGATAGTCCGCCTTCGGGAGCAAGCCCCCTCCCACAGGGGAACGCATTCAAATGTGGGAGGGGGCTTGCTCCCGAAAGGGACGGATCAGGCAATACAGCTTATGGATCCTAGCCCTTCAATTCCTTCAAATGCTTGTACACCGTCGCCCGCCCCATGTTCAGCACATTGGCCACATAGTTCGAGGCGCTCTTGCCCTTGAACGCGCCTTCAGCGTGCAGCGCCAGCACCAGTTCGCGCTTGTGATCGCGGGTCAGCAGATTCAGGCTCAGCTGCCGCTCGCGCAGCCAGGCGTGGAGGAAGGTGTTGATGCGTTCCTGCCAGTCATCGCGAAACAGTGAATCCGGCTGCGGGATCAGTTTGCTCGGCGACAGGAACAGATCCAGCGCGGCCTTGGCATTCTCGAACAGCGAAATATTCAGGTTGATGCACAGCACCGCCAGTGGCCGCTCTTCACCGTCGCGCAGCACGGTGCTCAGGCTGCGGATTTTCTGGCCGTCCCAATTGAGCTTTTCGTACGGGCCGATGTTGCGCTCGCTGACCTCCTCGCTGAGCATGTCTTCAAGCGATGAATCGTCGCCGATCTCGCGCTTGGACAGGTTGTTGGCGATGTAGTCGACCTTCTGCGTGCGCAGGTCGTGCAGCACCACCTCGGCGTGGGGAAAGAACAGCGTGGCGATGGCGTCGGCGATGGCACGGAAGTTATCCAGTGCCGGATCGATTTCGGGGGCGGTCATGATTGTGGAGCTCCAGGCGGCGTCAGCGCCCCCGTGCACGGGGGCGCTGCGAGTGTGCCGCAATCCGTTGGGCGCGTCATCCGCAGGGGCCATCAGCGCAGTCGTGAAGGGGAGAGCATGGCGCTGCTCAGGCCGAACTGCCGCAATGACTCAGGCAACGGCTGATCACGCACCAATGCCGCGCTGGCCTGGCCCATGGCCGGTGAAGTCTGAATACCGTAACCGCCCTGGGCCGCGACCCAGAACAGCCCCGGCACCTGCGGATCGAAACCGCTGAGCAGATCACCGTCGGCAACGAAGCTGCGCAGTCCGGCCCAGATGCGGGTCGGGCGGCGAATGGTCAGGGTCGTAGCCTCTTCGATCTGATAGATGCCCATGGCGATGTCCAGCTCTTCCGGTTGCACGTCATGCGGTTCGACCGGATCGGCGTTGGCCGGCGAGCCGAGGAACATCCCGGCGTCGGGCTTCATGTAGAACGATTCGTCGAGGCTGACCAGCATCGGCCAGTGATGAATGTCCACGCCCTCGGGGCCGGCGAAAATGAACGCTGCGCGGCGCTTGGGTTGCAGGCCCAGCGCCTGGGCGCCAGCCAGCGCGCCGATCTGGTCAGCCCAGGCGCCGGCGGCGTTGATGATGACCGGCGCGCTGAAGGTCTGACCGTTGGTTTGCACCTGCCAGAGGCCAGCGGCGTCGCGCGTCAGGCCCAGCACTTCGCAATCGGTATGTACTTGGCCGTTGTTGCGGCGGATACCGCGCAGGTAGCCTTGATGCAAAGCGTCGGTGTCGATGTCGCTGGCGGTGGGGTCGTAGATCGCGCCGTGGACTTTTTCCCGACGCAGGATCGGCAGACGGGCGCAGGCTTCGTCGGCGCTGAGCAGCTGCATCTCTGGCACTGTGGCTTTGGCGCTGAGGTACTGGTTGTGCAGTTCGGCGGCGTCACCGCTGAAATCCACGGTCATTTCGCCGCGCGGCGTCAGCAATGAATGCTCGCAGAAGCCGCTTGGCGGCTGGTCGAAAAACTCACGGCTGGCCAGCGTCAGCGCACGCACCTGCGGCGTACCGTAGGCGGCGGTGTACAGCGCGGCGGAACGTCCGGTGGAGTGGTAGGCCGGGTGCGATTCACGTTCGAGCACGATCACTTTGGCGTGGGGCGACAGCCAGAAACCGGTGGAAGCGCCGGCAATCCCGCCGCCGATGATGATGAAATCTGCCTGGCTCATGAAAGGTCTCCGGTGTTTACGCAATATCAAGGCGTTCACTAGTCCACTGTGGGAGCGAGCCTGCTCGCGAAAGCGGTGTATCAGTCGACATCTTCGGTGAATGTCAGACCGCATTCGCGAGCAAGCCCGCTCCCACAATGGGATGTGTGGTGTCAGTTATTTAATTGATAAACCGCATTCGCCAGCGCAATGTCTTCCAGGCCCAGGCCAATTGAACGGAAAAATACGTGACGGTCGTAACCGGGGCGCGGCACTTTCTCACTGAGCAGGTCGGCAAGGTCGCCGATGATCGAATCCTTGCTCCAGCCATGCTGCTCGGTCGCGATCAACATCTCACCGGCCGAGCCCGGCGTGGTCAGACGATAGTCACAGAACACCTGCAT
This sequence comes from Pseudomonas sp. FW305-3-2-15-E-TSA4, assembly GCF_058787295.1. Classification (NCBI taxonomy): domain Bacteria; kingdom Pseudomonadati; phylum Pseudomonadota; class Gammaproteobacteria; order Pseudomonadales; family Pseudomonadaceae; genus Pseudomonas; species Pseudomonas sp. FW305-3-2-15-E-TSA4. Next base: position 156,466 of record NZ_JBYSZP010000001.1, read on the forward strand.
GTCGCCCAGGCTCTGTGGCGGCAGCTCATGGGCGCGTGGTGCGTTGGTGCTGATCGAGGTGATCAGCGCCGGTTTGCTCAAGCTGGCCGGGTCGATGACCGGGCCGGCGGACGAGGTGCAGAGCATGATCACGTCCGCGTCCGTGAAGGCGACATCGCGGCTGTCGGCAATCTTCACCCCCGGGTAGATCTCTTTCAGCAGCGCCCGGGTTTCAGCGTCTTCAGACAGACTCGGCGAATACACGCTGATGCTCTGCCAGTCACGCAGACCTTTCACGTAATGCAGATGCGCCTGAGCAACCTTGCCGCTGCCGATGATTGCCAGTCGTTGGGCCTTCAGCGGGGCGAGGGTATCGACTGCAACGGCGGTGGTCGCTGCAGTGCGTGCGGTGGTCAGCTCGCCGGCATCGCAAAGCAGCAGCGGTTGGCCGGTTTTCATCGACATTAATAGGGTCCACGCTGTCACCAGTGGCCCTTGCTCGCGGACGATGTACGGCGAGGTCTTGACCCCGTACACGCCGTCCTCGGCCAGCACCCCCAGATAATTGATGAAGTCGCCGGCGCCCTGCGGAAACTCCACCAACTGCTGCGCCGGTTGCACGGCGTGGCCGGCGGCGAGGTCGCGAAACAGTTTGCGCAGGATCTGCGGCACGTCGATGCGCGCCAGCAGCTCGCGGGCCTGGGTATGGTCGATCACGTAGGGTGTACTGGTCATGTCAGGCTCCACGGTCTGGATGTAAACTAATTTGTCCATTATGGACTTTTAGTTGTCTACCGCAAGCGCCTGTTGAAAACGCCGGGCAAAAAAAAGCGCAGTCCGTTGCCGGCTGCGCTTTTTGCGTTACGGGTCGTTTACTGCGGCTGCGGACGCTTGCGCTCAACAGCGCGCAACAGGTGCGTCGGCGGTGTTTCACAGCTGATCTTGCGACCGAGCTTTTCTTCGATCGACGGCAACTGGTAGGAGTCGTCCTCACCGGCGAAGCTGATCGACACGCCGTCAGCGCCTGCGCGACCGGTGCGGCCGATGCGGTGCACGTAGTCGTCCGGGACTTCCGGCAGGGTGAAGTTGATCACGTGGCTGATGCCGTCGATGTGGATGCCGCGACCGGCGACATCGGTGGCCACCAGCACGCGGATCTTGCCTTCGCGGAAGCCTTCAAGGGTCTTGATGCGCTTGTGCTGCGGCACGTCGCCGGACAGTTGCGCGGCGTTGATGCCGTCGCGCACCAGGCGCTCTTCGATGCGGCGCACTTCGTCCTTGCGGTTGGCGAAGACGATCACGCGCTCCCAGCCGTTATCGTTGACCAGGTTGTAGAGCAGTTTGTATTTGTCAGCCGCGGCCACGGCATAGATGTGCTGCTCGACGTTTTCGTTGGCCACGTTGGTGACTTCGATTTCGACGATTGCCGGATCGGTGGTCCATTGCTTGGCCAGGTTCATCACGTCTTCGGTGAAGGTCGCGGAGAACAGCAGGGTCTGACGCTCGGACTTCGGCGGGGTCTGGCGAATGATCTGCCGCACTTGCGGGATGAAGCCCATGTCGAGCATGCGGTCGGCTTCGTCCAGCACCATCACTTCGACCATGTCCAGATGCACGTCGCCGCGCTGGTTGAAGTCGAGCAGACGGCCCGGGGTGGCGACAAGGATGTCGCAGTGACGAGCTTCGAGGTGCTTGAGCTGCTTGTCGAAGTCCATGCCGCCAACGAACGTCATGACGTTGAGGCCGGTGTACTTGGTCAGGTCGGCAGCATCCTTGGCGATCTGCACCACCAGCTCACGGGTCGGCGCGATGATCAGCGCACGGGGTTCACCCATGTAGCGTTCTTTCGGCGGTGGCGTCTGCAACAACTGAGTGATGATCGAGATCAGGAACGCGGCGGTCTTGCCGGTGCCGGTCTGCGCACGGCCGATGGCATCTTTGCCGGCGAGGGTGAAACCCAGCACCTGCGCCTGGATCGGCGTGCAGTACGGGAAGCCCAGGTCCTGGATGGCGTGCATCAGTTCCGGAGCGAGCTTGAAATCGTGAAAGCGGGTTTTGCCTTCCTGAGGTTCGACGACGAAATCTTCGAGCTTCCAGGGAATGACCGGTGCCTTAGGCTTCGGTTCGCGGCGCGGCCGGGGTGGTTTCGGCGCTTCGGCGCGGACCGGTTCGGTGGCGCCGGCAGGTTGCGGCTCGGGCTGGGGTGTCGCTACCGGAGCCGGACGTTCAGCCTTGGGCGCATCGCTGCGAGGGCCGGGGGCGTGCGACGGCGCACTGGGGACTGGCGCGAGCTGCTCAGCCTCGCTTTTACCGAACATTTTCTTGAGTGCTTTGAGCACGGTCATCTCATCAATTGGTTAAGGAATGTACGCCGGCCAGTGTAATGCAAGAAACGGGCGCGGCGTAGTGGGATGATCAAAGGGGCGATGCAGCTGAAACGATCAACGCAGGCGTTCAGCCAGCCAGACGCCGATGTCGCGAATTTCTTCGGGTAACACTTCGTGCTCCATTGGGTATTCCTGCCATGTCACGGTGACACCATGCTTCACCAAATGCTCATAGGCGCTGCGCCCCATCGAGTTCTGCACCACGCCGTCGAACTGGCCGTGCAGGCATAGCGCGGGAATACGCTGCTGACTGGCTGAAAGCTCCATCTCGTCAGTGAAGGTCGGGGCATAGGTGGAGAGGGCAAGTACGCCACCCAACGGGCCTTGCCACTTTATATAAGCGGTGTGCAGAACGACGGCGCCCCCTTGGGAAAACCCGGCGAGAAAAATCCGCGAAGCGTCTATTCCGCTGGCGCGCTCCTTTTCGATCAATTCAATGATGCGATCCGCCGACGCTTCCAACTGCTCACGGTCAATCGACCGCGCCGGGCTCATGGCCTTTATGTCGTACCAGCTCGGCATCTCGTAACCACCATTGATGGTGACGGGCTGGGTTGGCGCTTGCGGCAATACAAAGCGGGTAGTCAGCAGGCTTTCCTGCAGCGCTTCGGCGACCGGCAAGAAGTCATAGCGGTCCGCGCCGAGGCCGTGCAGCCAGATTACGCAGGCGTCTGCAGGCTTTACGGGTTGAAGAATCAGGGGCTCGGTCATGGCTGCTCCAAAAATGTGCGGGCGCTCTCAATAAGTGCGTGATTGAGGTGCGCGTCCGGTCGATCCGTTAAGAAGATGTCGCAAGGCTACAAGTTTTGCTATTGACCTGTCGCGCAATCGCTTCAGCAAGCGGTGTGGTACGGGCTTTGCTATGGAGGATTCTGTACGAAGCGTCCTACGCCTTGCGGTAACACTATCAGTGTACGTCTTGCGACGGGATTGCAAAGAATCCGGTGATGGATGTTCGCCAATGGCCGCTACGGGCAAAGCGAACGTGAAAGGGCTACAGCCCGTTCGGCCGATTGGTGAGAAGTGAGTTGTCCATGATGTGGATTTTCTCCTACTAGACTCATAGCGAAGGTCTTACGTCGGTTGACCCCAAAAAAAGCCAACACGGGTCAACAACGCCTCAAAAGGGTGCGACTGGACTCAAGCTCCGACACAACAAGAGCAAAACTGGAGGTTTGAATGAAGATGTTGAAATCCACTCTGGCGGTCGTGACTGCAGCAGCAGTACTCGGCGTCAGCGGGTTCGCTCAGGCGGGTGCAACCCTGGATGCCGTGCAGAAGAAAGGTTTCGTGCAGTGTGGCGTGAGCGACGGTCTGCCGGGTTTCTCGGTGCCGGACGCTTCGGGCAAGATCCTCGGGATCGACGCTGACGTCTGCCGCGCTGTGGCCGCTGCCGTATTCGGCGACGCCAACAAGGTCAAGTTCAGCCAGTTGAACGCCAAGGAGCGCTTCACCGCGCTGCAGTCCGGCGAAATCGACCTGCTCTCGCGCAACACCACCATGACCAGCTCGCGTGACGCCGGCATGGGCCTGAAATTCCCGGGCTTCATCACTTACTACGACGGCGTGGGCTTCCTGGCCAACAACAAGCTGGGCGTGAAAAGTGCCAAGGAACTGGACGGTGCAACCATCTGCATCCAGGCCGGTACCACCACCGAACTGAACGTGTCCGACTACTTCCGCGCCAACGGCCTGAAGTACACCCCGATCACTTTCGATACCTCCGATGAAAGCGCCAAGTCGCTGGAATCCGGTCGTTGCGACGTGCTGACCTCCGACAAGTCGCAGCTGTACGCACAGCGCAGCAAACTGGCTTCGCCAAAAGACTACGTGGTGCTGCCGGAAACCATCTCCAAAGAACCACTGGGCCCGGTCGTGCGTAACGGTGACGACGAGTGGCTGGCGATCGTTCGCTGGGTTGGCTACGCGCTGCTGAACACTGAAGAAGCCGGCGTGACGTCGAAAAACGTGTTGGAAGAAGCCAAATCCACCAAGAACCCGGACGTCGCTCGTCTGCTGGGTGCTGACGGTGAATACGGCAAGGACCTGAAACTGCCGAAGGACTGGGTTGTGAAAATCGTTTCGCAGGTCGGTAACTACGGTGAAATCTTCGAGAAAAACCTCGGCAAGAGCACTCCGCTGGAAATCGACCGTGGCCTGAACGCGCTGTGGACCAACGGCGGCATTCAGTACGCACCACCAGTGCGCTAATGGTTCTATCACCCGGCGGGCCAACCGCCGGGTGATGTTCTGTTCCATTTCTTCCGGGGCACTTCATGCAAAATTCAATCGGCGCACCAAAGCAGAGGCTCAGCCTCAGCGATCCGCGAGTGCGTGCGTGGCTGTTTCAGATCATCACCGTCGTGGCGGTGGTCGCCATGGGCTGGTATCTGTTCGATAACACCCAGACCAACCTGCAGCACCGGGGCATCACTTCCGGTTTCAGCTTTCTGGAGCGCAGTGCCGGGTTCGGCATCGCTCAGCACCTGATCTCCTACACCGAAGCGGACAGTTACGCTCGGGTGTTCGTGATCGGCCTGCTCAACACCCTGTTGGTGACCTTCATCGGCGTGATCCTGGCGACCCTGCTGGGCTTCATCATCGGTGTGGCGCGGCTGTCGCCGAACTGGATCATCAGCAAACTGGCGACCGTGTACGTGGAAGTGTTCCGCAACATTCCGCCGCTGCTGCAGATCCTGTTCTGGTACTTCGCGGTATTCCTGACCATGCCGGGACCGCGCAACAGCCACAACTTCGGCGACACTTTCTTCGTCAGCAGCCGGGGCCTGAACATGCCGGCCGCGCAAATGGCTGACGGCTTCTGGGCGTTCTTCATCAGCGTGGTGCTGGCCATCGTCGCCATCGTGCTGATGTGCCGCTGGGCCAACAAGCGTTTCGAAGACACCGGCGTACCGTTTCACAAGTTCTGGACCGGTCTGGCGATCCTGCTGGTGATCCCGACCTTGTGCGCGCTGATCTTCGGTGCCCCCCTGCACTGGGAAATGCCGCAACTCAAGGGTTTCAACTTCGTCGGCGGCTGGGTGTTGATCCCGGAACTGCTGGCGCTGACCCTCGCCCTGACCGTGTACACCGCAGCGTTTATCGCCGAGATCGTCCGTTCCGGGATCAAGTCGGTCAGCCATGGCCAGACCGAAGCGGCGCGTTCGCTCGGCCTGCGCAACGGCCCGACCCTGCGCAAGGTGATCATTCCGCAAGCCCTGCGGGTGATCATTCCGCCGCTGACCAGCCAATACCTGAACCTGGCGAAGAACTCGTCGCTGGCCGCCGGTATCGGTTATCCGGAAATGGTTTCGCTGTTCGCCGGCACCGTGCTCAACCAGACCGGTCAGGCCATCGAAGTCATTGCCATCACCATGAGCGTGTACCTGGCGATCAGTATCAGCATTTCCCTGCTGATGAACTGGTACAACAAGCGCATTGCGCTGATCGAGCGGTGAGGAAACGCGCATGACAACCCATACTTTCAAACCCGACATGCCACCGCCGGCCAAGGTCTTCGGCCCGATGGCATGGATACGCGCGAACATGTTTTCCAGCTGGCTCAACACCCTGCTGACCCTGTTTGCGTTTTACCTGATCTACCTGGTGGTACCACCGATCCTCAGCTGGGCGATTCTCGATGCCAACTGGGTCGGCACCACCCGCGCCGATTGCACCAAGGACGGCGCCTGCTGGGTGTTCATTCAGCAGCGTTTCGGCCAGTTCATGTACGGCTACTACCCGACCGGCCTGCGCTGGCGCGTCGACCTGACCGTGTGGCTGGCGGTGATCGGTGTGGCGCCGCTGTTCATCTCGCGCTTCCCGCGTAAAGCGGTGTACGGTCTGAGCTTCCTGGTGATCTACCCGATTGTCGCCTGGTGCCTGCTGCACGGTGGCGTGTTCGGCCTCGACGCCGTGGCGACCAGCCAGTGGGGCGGTCTGATGCTGACCCTGGTCATCGCCACCGTGGGTATCGCCGGCGCCTTGCCGCTGGGGATCATTCTGGCGCTGGGCCGGCGCTCGAACATGCCGGCGATTCGTGTGGTCTGCGTGACCTTCATCGAGTTCTGGCGCGGCGTGCCGTTGATCACGGTGCTGTTCATGTCCTCGGTGATGCTGCCGCTGTTCCTGCCCGAAGGCATGAACTTCGACAAGCTGCTGCGGGCGCTGATCGGGGTGATCCTGTTCCAGTCGGCCTACGTTGCCGAAGTGGTGCGCGGCGGTCTGCAAGCGATCCCCAAAGGTCAGTACGAAGCGGCAGCGGCGATGGGCCTCGGTTATTGGCGCGCCATGGGCCTGGTGATTCTGCCGCAAGCCTTGAAGCTGGTGATTCCGGGCATCGTCAACACGTTTATTGCGCTGTTCAAGGACACCAGCCTGGTGATCATCATCGGCCTGTTCGACCTGCTCAACAGCGTCAAGCAAGCCGCTGCCGACCCGAAATGGCTGGGCATGGCCACCGAAGGCTACGTGTTCGCCGCCCTGGTGTTCTGGATTTTCTGTTTTGGTATGTCGCGCTATTCCATGCATCTGGAACGCAAGCTCGACACTGGCCACAAGCGTTAGGAGTTCTCTGTAAATGAGCGAAGCAATCAAAAAGCCTGTCGGCCCTGAAGGCATTATCCAGATGCAGGGCGTGAACAAGTGGTACGGCCAGTTCCACGTGCTGAAAGACATCAACCTCAACGTCAAACAGGGCGAGCGCATCGTCCTGTGCGGCCCGTCGGGTTCCGGCAAATCGACCACCATCCGCTGCCTCAACCGTCTGGAAGAGCACCAGCAGGGCCGCATCGTCGTCGATGGCGTGGAGCTGACCAACGACCTCAAGCAGATCGAAGCGATCCGCCGCGAAGTCGGCATGGTGTTCCAGCACTTCAACCTGTTCCCGCACCTGACCATCCTGCAGAACTGCACGCTGGCGCCGATGTGGGTGCGCAAGATGCCCAAGCGCAAGGCCGAAGAAATCGCCATGCATTATCTGGAGCGCGTACGCATTCCGGAGCAGGCGCATAAATTCCCGGGGCAACTGTCCGGCGGTCAGCAACAGCGTGTGGCGATCGCTCGTGCGCTGTGCATGAAACCGAAAATCATGCTGTTCGACGAACCGACTTCAGCGCTCGACCCGGAGATGGTGAAGGAAGTACTCGACACCATGATCGGCCTCGCCGAAGACGGCATGACCATGCTTTGCGTGACTCACGAAATGGGTTTTGCCCGCACCGTGGCCAACCGCGTGATCTTCATGGACAAGGGCGAAATCGTCGAACAGGCGGCGCCGAACGACTTCTTCGACAACCCGCAGAATGACCGCACCAAGCTGTTCCTGAGCCAGATCCTGCATTGATCGAAATCAGCCAGTGAAATAAACCCGGACCTGTTCCGGGTTTTTTTTTGCCCGCGATTTGCCCCTTGTGCCGATTCGGCTGCCTGACTACCATGTCAGGAAATTCATCCTATGATTGGATGAAAGGGCGAATTCAATGACAGACATCTCACCTTTGATCAAACGATCCCTGGTCGATCAGGCTCTGGATCAGTTGCGTCAGCGCATCAGCGATGGCGTGTGGCAGGTCGGCGAACGGCTGCCGACCGAGCCTGAGTTGTGCGCCGAACTGGGCATCAGCCGCAACACGGTGCGCGAAGCCATGCGCGTGCTGGCGTTTTCCGGGTTGATCGAAATCCGGCAGGGCGACGGCAGTTATCTGCGCGCAGTGGTCGATCCGATGGACACGCTCAAGGCGTTGTCCCGTTGCTCGCTGGAGCAGGCGCGCGAGACCCGGCACATCCTCGAAGTTGAGGCGATTGGCCTGGCCGCGCTGCGCCGCACCGATGAAGACCTGCTCGCACTGCGCGAAGCGCTCGGCACCAGCGGCAGCCACTACCACGGCGATCTCGACACTTACATTGCCTGCGATCTGGTGTTCCACCGCCGTCTGGTGGACGCCGCGCACAACCCCACCCTCAGCGAGTTGTATCGCTATTTCTCCAGCATCGTCGGCGCGCAATTGCGCCAGACGCTGAACATCGTCCCGCGCCGTCAGGAAGTGTTCGACCTGCACATCGAGTTGCTCGATGCCGTCGAACAACGCGACCCGGAACGGGCCAAAGCCATATCGAGGCAGTTGATCAATGAACCTTGAAAGCGAGAAAAACTTTTCAACCCCCAAGCGCACGGCGGATCTCGAAGAGCTGCTGATCGACGCCGAGGCTGACGACGAACAAGTGCAGCAAAGCCATCCGCTGGTGCGCCGGCCGTGGCTGTTGCTGCTGGGGCTGATTCTGGTGGCGCTGAACCTGCGCCCGGCGCTGTCGAGCATGGCGCCGCTGCTCAGCGAAGTGTCGAAAAGCCTTGGTCTGTCTGCGGCTCAGGCCGGTTTGCTGACCACGTTGCCGGTGCTGTGCCTGGGCCTGTTCGCACCGCTGGCGCCGATACTGGCGCGGCGTTTCGGCGCTGAACGGGTGGTGCTGGGGATTCTGCTGACCTTGGCCGCCGGCATCATTGTGCGCAGCAACTTCGGTGAGATCGGGCTGTTTGCAGGTAGCGTGCTTGGCGGTGCGAGCATCGGCATTATCGGCGTGCTGCTGCCGGGCATCGTCAAACGCGACTTCGCCAGACACGCAGGAACCATGACCGGCGTGTACACCATGGCCCTGTGCCTGGGCGCGGCAATGGCCGCGGGTTCCACCGTGCCGTTGAGCGAACACTTCGACCACAGCTGGGCACTGGGCCTGGGCTTCTGGGTAATCCCGGCGCTGGTGGCGGCGTTGTTCTGGCTGCCGCAGGTTGGGCAGAAACACGGCGCGCACAACGTCGCCTATCGGGTGAAAGGTCTGCTGCGCGATCCGCTGGCGTGGCAAGTGACCTTGTACATGGGCCTGCAATCGTCGCTGGCGTACATCGTGTTCGGCTGGTTGCCGTCGATCCTGATCGGTCGTGGCCTGACTCCGACCCAGGCCGGCCTGGTGCTGTCCGGTTCGGTGATCATCCAGCTCGCCAGTTCGCTGGCTGCGCCGTGGCTGGCGACCCGGGGCAAGGATCAGCGCTTGGCGATCGTGGTGGTGATGGCGCTGACCCTCGGTGGTCTGTTCGGTTGCCTGTATGCGCCGATTGAAGGCCTGTGGGGCTGGGCGATTCTGTTGGGTTTGGGGCAGGGCGGTACGTTCAGCCTGGCGTTGACCTTGATCGTGTTGCGCTCGCGGGATTCGCATGTGGCGGCGAACCTGTCGAGCATGTCCCAGGGCTTCGGCTACACCCTGGCGTCGATGGGGCCGTTCGCGGTTGGCGTGGTGCATGACTGGACCGGCGGCTGGAATGCCGTGGGCTGGATCTTCGGCATCATTGGCACCGGTGCGATCATTGCTGGCCTTGGTGCCGGGCGGGCGCTGTACGTGCAAGTGCAAAGCGAAAAGATCTGACACGGTTCAACTTGTAGGAGTGAGCCTGCTCGCGATAACGGTGTGTCGGTCAACATTGCGCTGACTGATACACCGCTATCGCGAGCAGGCTCACTCCTACAGTGGTTCTGTGTGTTGCTGATATTCGGTGCACGAATGCCGATAGTGTTTCTGCGATTTGCAGCTTATCGTGCTGGCAATCTGTCCATTTCCGGAGTTTGCCCATGAGCGAAGCCCACGCCGCCCTGATCACCCGCTTCTACCAGGCCTTCCAGCGCCTCGACGCCGAGGCCATGGCCGCCTGCTATACCGACGATGTGGTGTTCAGCGATCCGGCCTTCGGTGAACTGCGCGGGCGCGATGCCGGCGACATGTGGCGCATGCTCACCACCCGCGCCAAGGACTTCTCCCTGACCTTCGACAATGTCCGCGCCGACGAGCGCAGCGGCGGCGCGCACTGGGTGGCGACTTACCTGTTCAGCCAGACCGGCAACGTGGTGATCAACGATATCCAGGCGCGCTTCGTCTTTCGCGACGGCAAGATCTGCGAACACCACGATCACTTCGACCTGTGGCGCTGGTCGCGGCAGGCGTTGGGCTTCAAAGGCCTGCTGCTCGGCTGGACTCCGCTGGTGCGCAACGCGGTCCGGGCGCAGGCGCTGAAAGGTCTGAAGGCATTTCAGGCTACTCGCTGATAAGATCGCGGCCTGTTTCCTACACATCCAGATCCCGAAGTGACCAGCCTCAGCGAAAAACCGGTTGAAGTCGTCGAGCCAGCGAGCAAGGCCTGGTTCGTCTACCTCGTGCGCGCGGCCAACGGTTCGCTGTACTGCGGGATCAGCGACGACCCGGTGCGCCGCTTCGCCAAGCATCAAAGCGGCAAGGGCGCACGCTTCTTCCTGTCCAGCCCGGCGATGGCGCTGGTCTACACCGAGCGTTGCCGCGACAAGAGCGACGCGCTGCGCCAGGAACGGCTGATCAAAAAGCTGCGCAAGAGCGCCAAGGAATGCCTGGTCGCGTCTTATCAATCTGACTGATCGGTTCCCATCAGGCAGATCTGTAGGCTGCTAATCAAATGCGCGCTAAGCTGCCGACTCACTTTCTGTGCGGCGGAGCCGAGCATGTCCGAGTTGATTCTGCATCATTACCCGACCTCTCCATTTGCTGAAAAGGCTCGTCTGCTGTTGGGCTTCAAAGGCTTGTCGTGGCGTTCGGTGCACATTTCGCCGGTGATGCCCAAGCCGGATCTGACTGCGCTCACTGGCGGCTACCGCAAGACCCCGGTGTTGCAGATCGGCGCCGACATCTATTGCGATACATCGTTGATTGCCCGTCGTCTGGAGCAGGAAAAAGCCCTGCCGGCGTTTTTCCCGGAAGGCCAGGAAATGACCAGCGCCAGCTTCGCCGCTTGGGCCGATTCGGTGGTGTTCCAGCATGCGGTCAGCCTGGTGTTCCAGCCAGAATCGGTGGCGGTGCGCTTCGGCAAGTTGCCGCCGGAAGCGATCAAGGCCTTTATCGCTGACCGTGCCGGGCTGTTCAGTGGCGGCAGCGCCACGCGGCTGTCGGCCGAACAGGCCAAGCACCAATGGCCAACGCTCATGGAGCGGCTTGAGCAGCAGTTGCAGCGCGAGCAGGGCGACTTCCTGTTCGGTGAGCCGTCGATTGCCGACTTCGCCCTGGCGCATCCACTGTGGTTCCTCAAGGCGACGCACGTCACTGCGCCGTTGGTCGATGAATATCCGGCCGTGACTGCCTGGCTGGGCCGTGTGCTGGGCTTTGGTCATGGTGCCGCGAGCGAAATGACTGCCGAGGAGGCGCTGGAAGTGGCGCGCAGTTCGACGCCGGCGGCGCTGCCGGATGAGCAGTTTGTCGATCCGAACGGTTTCAAGGCCGGGCAGCAAGTGGCGATTGCCGCAACAGACTACGGGGTGGATCCGGTGGTGGGTGAGTTGCTGTTTGCTGGCCGCGAAGAGCTGATCCTGCGCCGTGAAGACCCGCGTGGCGGCGTGGTGCATGGGCACTTCCCGCGCTTTGGTTTCCGCATCGAAGCTCGCTGATCTCGCAAGTCAGATACAAAACCTGTGGGAGCGGGCTTGCTCGCGAATGCGGTGAATCAGTCGCGATCATTATTGACTGGCACACCGCTTTCGCGAGCAAGCCCGCTCCCACAGTTGTTATTTCAGGGCGGCGAGGATCTCATCCGGGTCGAACCCGCGAATCAACGTGCCATTCACGTCGATCAGCGGAATCCCGCGCCCACCCAGCGCCTCATACGCCTTGCGCGCCTCGGCGTTCTTCTCGATATCAAATTCCCTGAAAGGAATCCCCTTGCTGTCGAGAAAGCGCCTGGTCTGCTTGCAGTAGCCGCACCAGTCGGTGGCATACAGCACGACATGGGCGTTGGCGCGAACCTGTTCAGAGACCATCTGCGACGGGTTGAACACCCGCTCGATCTTGCCCCAGTTCTGATAGATCACCACCACCAGCAGAACCAGCGCAACCTTCTTCAGCACATTGCCGAGCATCAGTTGCGGCGCTTGAGCTGATCGGTGAGCGAGGTTGGCAGGCCCTTGATGATCAGGGTGCCAGCCTCTTCGTCGTACTCGATCTTCGAACCCAGCAGGTGCGCTTCAAAGCTGATCGACAGGCCTTCGGCGCGGCCGGTGAAGCGGCGGAACTGGTTAAGGGTGCGTTTGTCCGCCGGAATCTCCGGCGACAGGCCATAGTCCTTGTTGCGGATGTGATCGTAGAAGGCTTTCGGCCGTTCTTCGTCGATCAGCTCCGACAGCTCTTCCAGGCCCATCGGCTCGCCGAGCTTGGCCTGACTGCTGGCGTAATCGACCAGGGTCTTGGTTTTTTCGCGGGCGGAGTCTTCCGGCAGGTCTTCGCTCTCGACGAAGTCGCTGAAGGCCTTGAGCAGCGTGCGTGTCTCGCCCGGGCCATCGACACCTTCCTGGCAGCCGATGAAGTCGCGGAAGTATTCCGAAACCTTCTTGCCGTTCTTGCCCTTGATGAACGAGATGTACTGCTTGGACTGCTTGTTGTTCTGCCACTCGGAGACGTTGATCCGCGCCGCCAGGTGCAGCTGGCCGAGGTCGAGGTGACGCGACGGCGTCACGTCCAGCTCATCGGTCACCGCCACGCCTTCGCTGTGGTGCAGCAGGGCAATCGCCAGGTAGTCGGTCATGCCTTGCTGATAGTGGGCGAACAGCACGTGGCCGCCGACCGACAGGTTCGACTCTTCCATCAACTTCTGCAGATGCTCGACCGCGACTTTGCTGAACGCGGCGAAGTCCTTGCCGCCTTCCATGTATTCCTTCAGCCAGCCGCTGAACGGGAACGCACCGGATTCCGGGTGGAACAGGCCCCAGGCTTTGCCCTGTTTGGCGTTGTAGCTCTCGTTGAGGTCGGCGAGCATGTTCTCGATGGCCGCGGACTCAGCCAGTTCAGAGTCACGGGCGTGCAGAACTGCGGGCGTGCCGTCGGGTTTTTTGTCGATCAGGTGGACGATGCAATGACGGATCGGCATGGGCTTCTCGGCTGGTGGAAGGGAGGAGGGCAGGCTCCCCCGAAAAAGCGCCCAGTGTACCGCAACCACTGGTTTTGGCGCGGGGTGAAGGGCAAATCCAGGGCGGGTGGGTGCCCTTATGCAGTTTTTTACCGATTTAGAGCAATAAACCTGACCAAATGGGTAGCTAGAGGCGGATATTTCCCCGTCTCTGTGCTAGTTTTGCCCGGTCTTACGCGAAGTCACTGCGTTAAGCGTGCAATCAGCATTTGTCAGGTCGAACCAAACCCTGATTTCGGCATCTATAACCCGACTCGTCGTGGTTATCGCCGAGGGTGCCAGATCCAGAAGATCGGGCTCGATGGCTGACACTGCACTCTGCAATCCATATGAATTTGATAGGGAAGGAACACTACATGGCTCTTACTAAAGACCAACTGATCGCCGACATCGCTGAAGCTATCGACGCGCCGAAAACCACCGCGCGTAACGCTCTGGACCAACTGGGCCAAATCGTTGCCGATCAGCTGGAAAACGGCGGCGAAATCACCTTGCCAGGTATCGGCAAGCTGAAAGTGACCGAGCGTCCTGCCCGCACTGGCCGTAACCCTTCGACTGGCGCTGCCATCGAAATCCCTGCCAAGAAAGTGATCAAGCTGGTTGTGGCCAAAGGCCTTACCGACGCTGTGAACAAGTAAGACGCAGCGATAAAAAAACCGTGCACCGGAGCGATCCGGGCACGGTTTTTTTGTGCCTGCGATTTGGCGGCGCCACGCAATCCAATGTGGGAGCGAGCCTGCTCGCGAAAGCGCTGTGTCAGTCAATAATGAAGTTAACTGACACGCCGCCTTCGCGAGCAGGCTCGCTCCCACAGGTGATCAGCAGTGTCTCAGCGCGTCCAGCGCTCGCGCCGCCAGATCTGCTGCTCGGATTTGGTCTGGAAGGTCCACGCCACGAAGCGGCTCTGTTTCTGCCCTTGCGACATCTCCACCACCTGGCTTTCCAGCACGCCGGCCTTTTTCAGGGCGGTTTCGATGGCGGGCAGGTTCGAGGCTTTCGACACCAGCGTGCTGAACCACAGCACCTTGTGCTGGAAGTTCGCGCTCTCGGCGATCAGTTGGGTCACGAAACGCGCTTCACCGCCCTCACACCACAGTTCGGCGGACTGACCACCGAAGTTCAGTACTGGCAGCTTGCGTTTCGGATCGGCCTTGCCCAGTGCGCGCCATTTGCGCTCGCTGCCCTTGGTCGCTTCCTCCATCGAAGCGTGGAACGGCGGGTTGCACATGGTCAGGTCAAAGCGCTCGCCCGGCTCCAGCAGACCAATCAGGATGTGCTTGCGGTTTTCCTGCTGGCGCAGCTTGATGACCTTGTTCAGGTCGTTCGACTGGACGATGGCTCGGGCGGCGGCCACGGCCGTCGGGTCGATTTCCGAACCGAGGAAGTGCCAGCGGTATTCGCTGTTACCAATCAGCGGATAAACGCAGTTGGCGCCCATGCCGATGTCCAGCACGTTGACGATCGCACCGCGCGGAACCTTGCCGTCGTTCATGCTGGCCAGCAGGTCGGCGAGGAAATGCACGTAATCGGCACGGCCCGGGACCGGTGGGCACAGATAGTCCGCCGGGATGTCCCAATGCTCGATGCCATAGAACGCCTTGAGCAGCGCCCGGTTGAACACGCGCACCGCGTCGGGGCTGGCGAAGTCGATGCTTTCCTTGCCGTACGGGTTGGTGATCACGAATTTCGCCAGTTCCGGCGTGGTCTTGATCAGTGCCGGGAAATCGTAGCGACCCTGGTGGCGATTGCGCGGGTGCAGGCTGGCCTTTTCACGCGGCTCGACGGCTTTGGCCGGGGTCGCGGCATCAGGCTTCTTGCGCGCAGGTTTGGGTGTGCGGGGGGCGTTCATGGGTGTGATCGATTCGGGTATGGCTGAAAGTGGCGGGTATTGTCCCACATCTAAAGGCAACACCGTTCAAACTGTGGGAGCGGGCTTGCTCGTGAAGGCGGTTACACATCCGGCAGATTTGTCGACTGACACACCGCATTCGCGAGCAAGCCCGCTCCCACAGGGTATTTGTAGCGATTCTTGAATAAAAAAGGGAGGCCGTTGCGGGCCTCCCTTGTTCATTGCGGCTTGCCTTACAGGCTGGAAATCCGCGCGTGCTGCTCGGCCAGCTTGCCCAGGGCCTGTTCAGCCTCGGCCAGTTTGGCGCGTTCCTTCTCGATGACTTCGGCCGGGGCCTTGTCCACGAAACCGGCGTTCGACAGCTTGCCGCCAACCCGCTGGACTTCGCCCTGCAGACGCAGGATCTCCTTGTCCAGACGTGCCAGCTCGGCGCCCTTGTCGATCAGGCCGGCCATCGGCACCAGCACTTCCATCTCGCCCACCAGTGCGGTGGCGGACAGCGGCGCTTCTTCGCCAGCAGCGAGTACCGTGATCGACTCGAGACGCGCCAGCTTCTTCAGCAGCGCTTCGTTTTCGGTCAGGCGACGCTGATCTTCAGCGCTGACGTTCTTCAGGTAGATCGGCAGCGGTTTGCCCGGGCCGATGTTCATTTCGCCACGGATGTTACGTGTGCCGAGCATCAGACCCTTGAGCCATTCGATGTCGTCTTCGGCGGCCGGATCGATGCGCGCCTCGTTGGCCACCGGCCAGGGTTGCAGCATGATCGTCTTGCCCTGAATACCGGCCAGCGGCGCGATGCGCTGCCAGATTTCTTCAGTGATGAACGGCATGAACGGGTGCGCCAGACGCAGCGCCACTTCCAGTACGCGCACCAGGGTGCGACGGGTGCCGCGCTGACGCTCGACCGGAGCGTTTTCGTCCCACAGCACTGGCTTGGACAGTTCCAGGTACCAGTCGCAGTACTGGTTCCAGATGAACTCGTACAGCGCTTGCGCGGCGAGGTCGAAACGGAACTGATCCAGTTGACGGGTCACTTCGGCTTCGGTGCGCTGCAGTTGCGAGATGATCCAGCGATCCGCCAGCGACAGCTCGTAGGCTTCGCCGTTCTGGCCGCAGTCTTCGCCCTTGTCCAGAACGTAACGCGCGGCGTTCCAGATCTTGTTGCAGAAGTTGCGATAGCCTTCGACGCGGCCCATGTCGAACTTGATGTCGCGACCGGTGGACGCCAGCGAGCAGAAGGTGAAGCGCAGGGCGTCGGTGCCGTAGCTGGCGATGCCGTCGGCGAACTCGTCGCGGGTCTGCTTCTCGATCTTCTTCGCCAGTTTCGGCTGCATCATGCCGGAGGTGCGTTTCTGCACCAGGGCTTCCAGCTCGATACCGTCGATGATGTCCAGCGGGTCCAGGACGTTGCCCTTGGACTTGGACATCTTCTGGCCCTGGCCATCACGCACCAGACCGTGCACGTAAACGGTCTTGAACGGTACTTGCGGGGTGCCGTCCTCGTTCTTGATCAGGTGCATCGTCAGCATGATCATCCGGGCAACCCAGAAGAAAATGATGTCGAAACCGGTGACCAGCACGTCGGTGGAGTGGAATTTTTTCAGGAACTCGGTCTTTTCCGGCCAGCCGAGGGTGGAGAACGTCCACAGGCCCGAGCTGAACCAGGTGTCGAGCACGTCGTTGTCCTGTTGCAGCGCAACGTCCGGGCCGAGGTTGTGCTTGGCACGCACTTCGGCTTCGTCGCGACCGACGTAGACCTTGCCCGACTCGTCGTACCAGGCCGGAATCCGGTGGCCCCACCACAGTTGACGGCTGATGCACCAGTCCTGGATGTCGCGCATCCACGAGAAGTACATGTTTTCGTATTGCTTCGGCACGAACTGGATGCGGCCGTCTTCAACGGCAGCAATCGCAGGCTCGGCCAGAGGCTTGGTCGACACGTACCACTGGTCAGTCAGCCACGGCTCGATCACGGTACCGGAACGGTCGCCTTTCGGCACTTTCAGGTTGTGATCGTCGACGCTGACCAGCAGGCCGGCGGCGTCGAACGCAGCGACGATCTGCTTGCGCGCTTCGAAACGCTCGAGACCGGCGTACTCGGCCGGGATCTTGCCGTCGATGCTGTCGTTCAGCGTGCCGTCGAGGTTGAACACCTGGGCTGCGGGCAGCACGTTGGCGTTCTTGTCGAAGATGTTCAGCAGCGGCAGGTTGTGGCGCTTGCCGACTTCGTAGTCGTTGAAGTCGTGGGCCGGGGTGATTTTCACGCAACCGGTGCCGAATTCAGGATCGCAGTAATCGTCGGCGATGATCGGGATGCGGCGGCCAACCAGTGGCAGCTCGACAAATTTGCCGATCAGGGCTTTGTAGCGCTCATCGTTCGGGTTAACCGCGACGGCAGAGTCGCCGAGCATGGTTTCCGGACGGGTAGTCGCGACGATCAGGAAATCGTTGCCTTCAGCGGTTTTCGCGCCGTCAGCCAGCGGGTACTTGAGGTTCCACAGGAAACCTTTCTCGTCGTGGTTTTCCACTTCGAGGTCGGAAATCGCCGTGTGCAACTTGGTGTCCCAGTTGACCAGACGCTTGCCGCGGTAGATCAGGCCGTCTTCGTGCAGGCGTACGAAGGCTTCTTTAACCGCTTCCGAGAGACCGTCGTCCATGGTGAAGCGCTCGCGGCTCCAGTCCACGGACGAGCCGAGGCGGCGGATCTGACGGCTGATGTTGCCGCCGGACTGATCCTTCCACTCCCAGACTTTCTCGAGGAATTTCTCGCGACCCAGGTCATGACGGTTCTGGCCGGTGGCTTCCAGTTGACGCTCCACCAGCATCTGCGTGGCGATACCGGCGTGGTCGGTGCCCGGCTGCCACAGGGTGTTGCGACCCTGCATGCGGCGGAAACGGATCAGGGCGTCCATGATCGCGTTGTTGAAACCGTGACCCATGTGCAGGCTGCCGGTGACGTTTGGCGGCGGGATCATGATGGTGTAGGAATCGCCCGCGCCTTGCGGTGCGAAATAGTTCTCGGACTCCCAGGTGTTGTACCAGGAAGTTTCAATGGCGTGCGGCTGGTAGGTCTTATCCATGCGCGGCGGGACCCTATTGGCATTTATTCAGGAAAAGCCGGGAAGTATAGCGGGGCATGGGGCCGAGGGCGAGCGGGGGGAGGCTGGGCGGACACGAATGTTGGGGGGAGCCTTGTGGTGAGGGGATTTATCCCCGATGGGCCGCGCAGCAGCCCTAATATTTCAATCACGCTGCGTATTTGCAGGGTTCACGACTGCTGCGCAGCCGATCGGGGATAAATCCCCTCGCCACAAGGAGATCCATCCGGGTTATTCGTACTGGCTGAGGAGCCGTTCCATCCGCGCCTCGAGGCGGCGTTTGATTTCGGTTTCGATGTGCGGCGCGAAGTCGTCGATCACGTCCTGCATGATCAATTGCGCGGCGGCGCGCAGTTCGCTGTCCAGGTGCAGCAAGGCGTCCGGGCCTTTATCCACAGGTGCTGCCGGTTTGGCAGCAGGCGCCGGGGCCGGAGCCGGAGCTTGGTGCGGTTCGATGGCGGACGGCGTGGCGTCGACGGCCTCGAACAACATTGGAATCTGTTCCTGTTCACCATCCTCGACCGTGTCGGTCAGCAGTGGCGGTTGCAGGTTGTCATCGCCGAGCAATTGGCGGATCGATTCAAGATCGTCCAGCAGGTGTGCAGGCTTTTGCAGCGGTTTTGGAGTGTCCATCGGCGTACTCAGAGTCGCTGTAAACGGTGGTCTTGCAGAGGATAGCCCTGTTCGCGGTAGAAACGGAAACTCTCCCGTGCCGCCGCGCGGATCGTCGGATCTTCCACCACCACTTCCGCCACGCGGGCGAATTTACTGGCGAAGGCTGGGACTTTCAGGTCGAGGTTGACCAGCAGATCCTGATGCTCGCCGCAGTCAGCGCCCGTTCCCAGCACGATCAAACCGTCCGGTTCGCTCTCGGCAGGGCCGTGCGGCACGAAGGTTTCGCCCTTGAACACCCACAGACGCGCATCAAGATCATCACGCTGAGCAGCATCGCTGCAATGCAGGTAGATGCGATGGCCCATGCGCCAGGCTTTCTCGGTGAGCTTGCAGGCAAAGTCCAGACGAGCCGAAGGATCGGCGCTGGGCAGGATGTAGAAGTCGACTTTGGTCATTGCGGTTCCTGAGCCTTGAACGGCGTCACCGTAGAGTGACGCCGCCCAGGTTCATCGGTTTCAGGCTTTGGCGCGGTCCAGCAGGTATTGGGTCAGCAGCGGAACCGGACGGCCAGTGGCGCCCTTGTCCTTGCCGCCGCTGGTCCATGCGGTGCCCGCGATGTCCAGGTGCGCCCAGTTGAGGTTCTTGGTGAAGCGCGACAGGAAGCACGCGGCGGTGATGGTGCCGGCCTTCGGCCCGCCAATGTTGGCGATGTCGGCGAACGGGCTGTCCAGTTGCTCCTGGTATTCGTCGAACAGCGGCAGTTGCCAGGCGCGGTCGTCAGCGGCTTTGCCGGCGCTGAGCAGTTGTTCGATCAGTTCGTCGTTATTGCCCAGCAGGCCGGAAGTGTGGGCGCCGAGTGCGACCACGCAGGCACCGGTCAGGGTGGCGATGTCGATCACTGCTTGCGGCTTGAAGCGCTCGGAGTAGGTCAGGGCGTCGCACAGCACCAGACGGCCTTCGGCGTCGGTGTTGAGGATTTCCACGGTCTGGCCGCTCATGGTGGTGACGATGTCGCCCGGACGCGAAGCATTGCCGCTCGGCATGTTTTCGGCGCAGGCGAGGATGCACACCAGGTTGATCGGCAGCTTCAGTTCGAGCACCGCACGCAGGGTACCGAACACGGAGGCCGCGCCACCCATGTCGTACTTCATTTCGTCCATGCCGGCGCCCGGCTTGAGGCTGATGCCGCCGGTGTCGAAGGTGATGCCTTTGCCGACCAGCGCGTAAGGCTTCTCGGACTTCTTGCCACCGTTGTATTGCATGACGATCAGGCGCGGCGGCTGGGCGCTGCCCTGGCCGACGGCGTAGAACGAGCCCATGCCCAGGGATTTGATCTTCTTCTCGTCGAGGACTTCGACTTTCAGATCCTTGAACTCTTTGCCGAGGTTCTTCGCTTGCTCGCCGAGGAAGGTCGGGTGGCAGATGTTTGGCGGCAGGTTGCCCAGATTACGGGTGAAGGCCATGCCGTTGGCGATCGCGGTGGCATGGTTCACGGCGCGCTGCACTTCAGCCTGAGCAGCCTTGATGGTCAGCAGGGTGATTTTTTTCAGGGCGCGCGGTTCGGCTTTCTGGCTTTTGAACTGGTCGAAGGTGTATTCGCCGTCCACCAGGGTTTCCGCCAGCAGACGGGTCTTGCCGTAGCTGTCGCGGTTCTTGACGATGATTTCATCCAGCGCCAGCACGGCATCGCTGCCACCCAGACCTTTCAGGGTGTTGAGGATGCCAGCCACGATTTTACGGAACGGACGGTCGCCCAGTTCTTCATCCTTGCCCACGCCGACCAGCAGCACGCGCTCGGCTTTCAGGTTCGGCAGGCTATGCAGCAGCAGGCTCTGACCGACCTTGCCGGCCAGATCGCCACGCTTGAGCACGGCGCTGATCGCGCCACCGCTCAGCTCGTCGACCTGTCTGGCGGCGACGCCGAGTTTGCGGCCTTCGCCGACGGCAACCACCAGGGTGGCGGTTTTCAACGTTTCTGGGCTAACGCTTTTTACAACCAGTTCCATGTCCGGATCCCTGAATGAATGGTCAACACACAGGCGTTCGACGGTGTCCGCAGTCGCCTGCTTATAGATAGAAGAGGCGCAGGTCTGTGCCTGCGACGAAGGCGGCAGTTTGAACCTCGCTCACCGCGCCTGACAACCCTCGGTTGTGCGATCTTCAACGGAATCTACGCTTGGGTGAGTGTGCGCAGTGACAGGCGCCCTCAATCACAGGATAATGCCGCATCTTTTTTCGACGGCTCTGCCTTGCGGGTCGCTCGAAACGTTTGCTTGTTTGGCCGCCTTAGCCTGACAACCCTGGAGTGTCTGGTTTGATCGTCTTCCGTTATCTGTCCCGTGAAGTGATGTTGACCCTGAGCGCCGTCAGCGCCGTGCTGCTGGTCATCATCATGAGCGGTCGCTTCATCAAATACCTTGCCCAGGCCGCTGCGGGCCAACTCGATCCGGGATCGCTGTTCCTGATCATGGGTTACCGTCTGCCGGGTTTCATGCAACTGATCCTGCCGTTGGGTCTGTTTCTCGGGATCCTGCTGGCTTACGGCCGGTTGTACCTCGAAAGCGAAATGACCGTGCTCTCGGCCACCGGCATGAGTCAGCAGCGTCTGCTGCGCATGACCCTGTTCCCGGCGACGCTGGTGGCACTGGTGGTGGCGTGGCTGAGTCTGAGTCTGGCCCCGCAGGGCGCCAACCAGTTCCAGCTGCTGCTGAACAAGCAGGACGCCCTGACCGAATTCGATACCCTCGAACCTGGCCGTTTCCAGGCGTTGCGTGACGGCACTCGGGTGACCTACACCGAAAGCCTGACCGACGATCGCGTCAACCTCGGTGGCGTGTTCATCTCGCAGAAAAACCTCGGCTCCGATCAGAAGGACCGCGGGATTTCCGTGCTGGTGGCCGAAAAAGGCCGCCAGGAAGTTCACTCGGACGGCAACCGCTATCTGATCCTGCACAACGGCTATCGCTATGACGGCAGCCCGGGTCAGGCCGATTACCGCGCGATCAAATACGACACCTACGGCGTATTGCTGCCAAAACCGGATGCCAGTGACGAAGTCACCGACCGTGACGCGATCCCGACTTCGACCCTGCTGGGCGCCGACGACGAGCGTTCCAGGGCCGAACTGCAATGGCGGATTTCCCTGCCGTTGCTGGTGTTCATCGTGACCCTGATGGCGGTGCCGCTGTCGCGGGTCAATCCGCGTCAGGGCCGTTTCCTGAAGCTGCTGCCGGCGATTCTTCTTTATATGGCTTACCTGACCATCCTGATTGCCGCCCGCGGCGCCCTCGAAAAAGGCAAGATTCCAGCGGCGCTGGGACTGTGGTGGGTGCACGGGATCTTCCTGGTCATCGGTCTCGGCCTGCTGTACTGGGAGCCGTTGCGCCTGAAGCTGGCCAGCCGTCGCAGCGCTGCGCTGGAGGTGGCCCGTGGTTAAACTCGACCGCTACATCGGCAGCAGCGTATTCGTGGCGATCATCGCCGTGCTGGCGATCATTCTGGGTCTGGCGACCCTGTTTGCCTTCATCGACGAGATGAGCGACGTCAGCGATACCTACACACTGGCTGACGTGCTGAGCTTCGTCATGCTCACCGCGCCGCGTCGCCTGTATGAAATGTTGCCGATGGCCGCGCTGATCGGCTGTCTGATCGGCCTCGGCAGTCTGGCCAGCAGCAGCGAACTGACGGTCATGCGTGCCGCGGGTGTGTCCATCGGGCGCATCGTCTGGGCCGTCATGAAGCCAATGCTGGTGCTGATGCTGGCTGGCGTGCTGATCGGCGAGTACGTGGCACCGGCCACCGAAAGCATGGCTCAGGCCAATCGCTCGCTGGCGCAAGGCAGCGGCGACGCGCAGAGCGCCAAGCACGGCATGTGGCACCGTCAGGGTGAGGAATTCATCCATATCAACGCCGTGCAACCCGACGGCCTGTTGTATGGCGTGACCCGCTATCACTTCGACAAAGAGCGCCACCTGCTCAGCTCCAGCTTCGCCAAGCGTGCGGAGTTCGACGGCAAGCGCTGGCTGCTGAGCGACGTGACCACCACGGTGTTCCACGAGCGCAGCACCGAAGTGGTGAACGCGCCGAGCGAGGAGTGGGACGTATCGCTGAGCCCGCAATTGCTCAACACGGTGGTGATGGCGCCTGAGTCGCTGTCGATTTCCGGTCTGTGGGGCTATATCCACTATCTGGCGGATCAAGGCCTGAGCAATGGCCGCTATTGGCTGGCATTTTGGGTCAAGGTGTTGCAGCCGCTGGTCACCGCCGCGCTGGTGCTGATGGCGATCTCCTTCATCTTCGGCCCGTTGCGCTCGGTCACCCTCGGTCAGCGAGTGTTCACCGGTGTGCTGGTGGGCTTCACCTTCCGCATCGTCCAGGATCTGCTCGGCCCGTCGAGCCTGGTGTTCGGCTTCTCGCCGCTGTTCGCGGTGCTGGTGCCGGCCACGGTCTGTGCGCTGGCGGGTGTGTGGTTGCTGCGACGGGCCGGTTGATGGCCGCGTTGTTGCCAACGCTTTAACCGCGAAAACGCCTCGGTCGACAGATCGGGGCGTTTTCGTATGCAATCGGGGTGACAGGCGAACGTGACGCTTGCGCCGTGTATCAGGTACAATTCCCGGCTATTTTTCGGCGGGCCAAGCCTGCAGCCTTTTTGAGTGTTGATCCGTGAGTGATTTGAGTCATATCCGCAATTTCTCCATCATCGCCCACATTGACCATGGCAAGTCGACGCTGGCTGACCGTTTCATCCAGATGTGCGGTGGCCTGGCCGAGCGTGAAATGGAAGCCCAGGTACTGGATTCCATGGATCTGGAGCGCGAACGCGGGATCACCATCAAGGCCCACAGCGTTACCCTCTATTACAAAGCCAAAGATGGCGTCACCTACCAGCTGAACTTCATTGACACCCCGGGTCACGTCGACTTCACCTACGAAGTCAGCCGTTCCCTGGCCGCGTGTGAAGGTGCGTTGCTGGTGGTCGATGCCGGTCAGGGTGTTGAAGCCCAGTCCGTGGCCAACTGCTACACCGCCATCGAGCAGGGCCTCGAGGTCATGCCGGTGCTGAACAAGATCGACCTGCCACAGGCCGAGCCGGACCGCGTCAAGGACGAGATCGAGAAGATCATCGGCATCGACGCCACCGACGCGGTCACCTGCAGCGCCAAGACCGGCCTGGGTGTCGACGAAGTGCTCGAGCGTCTGGTCGCGACCATTCCTGCGCCGACCGGCAACATCGAAGATCCGCTGCAAGCGCTGATCATCGACTCCTGGTTCGACAACTACCTGGGCGTTGTCTCCCTGGTGCGCGTGCGTCATGGCCGCGTGAAGAAGGGCGACAAGATCCTGGTGAAATCCACCGGCAAGATCCACCTGGTCGACAGCGTTGGTGTATTCAATCCGAAGCACACTGCTACCGCTGACCTCAAGGCTGGCGAAGTGGGCTTCATCATCGCCAGCATCAAGGACATTCACGGTGCACCGGTCGGTGACACCCTGACCCTGAGCTCGACCCCGGATGTGCCGGTTCTGCCCGGCTTCAAACGCATTCAGCCACAGGTTTACGCCGGTCTGTTCCCGGTCAGCTCCGACGACTTCGAGGACTTCCGCGAAGCGCTGCAGAAACTGACCCTGAACGACTCGTCGCTGCAGTACACCCCGGAAAGCTCCGACGCACTGGGCTTCGGCTTCCGTTGCGGGTTCCTCGGCATGCTGCACATGGAGATCATCCAGGAGCGCCTCGAGCGCGAATACGACCTGGACCTGATCACCACCGCGCCAACGGTAATTTTCGAGCTGGTACTGAAAACCGGTGAAACGATTTACGTCGACAACCCATCCAAGCTTCCGGATGTGTCGGCCATCGAAGACATGCGCGAGCCAATCGTGCGTGCCAACATTCTGGTTCCGCAGGAGCACCTGGGCAACGTCATCACCCTGTGCATCGAGAAACGCGGCGTACAGGTCGACATGCTGTTCCTCGGCAATCAGGTCCAGGTGACCTACGACCTGCCGATGAACGAAGTGGTCCTGGACTTCTTCGACCGTCTCAAATCCACCAGCCGTGGCTATGCTTCGCTGGATTACCATTTCGATCGTTACCAATCGGCTAATCTGGTGAAACTGGACGTGCTGATCAACGGTGACAAGGTCGACGCCCTGGCGTTGATCGTGCACCGTGACAATTCGCACTTCAAAGGTCGCCAGTTGACCGAGAAGATGAAAGAACTGATTCCTCGTCAGATGTTCGACGTGGCGATCCAGGCGGCCATTGGCGGTCAGATCGTTGCCCGGACAACCGTCAAGGCACTCAGAAAGAACGTATTGGCCAAATGCTACGGCGGTGACGTAAGCCGTAAGAAAAAGCTGCTTGAAAAGCAAAAGGCCGGTAAGAAACGCATGAAGCAGGTCGGCAACGTGGAAATTCCACAAGAAGCCTTCCTTGCCGTGCTCAGGTTGGAATAGTCAGGTCCTATGTCACTAAATTTCCCGCTGTTGCTGGTCATCGCCGTGTTCGTCTGCGGCCTGTTGGCGTTGCTCGATCTGCTGTTCCTGGCGCCGCGTCGGCGTGCTGCCATTGCCTCTTATCAAGGCAGTGTCAGCCAGCCCGAGCCCGTGGTGGTCGAGAAGCTGAACAAAGAGCCGTTGCTGGTTGAATACGGCAAGTCGTTCTTTCCGGTGCTGTTCATCGTGCTGGTGCTGCGTTCGTTCCTGGTGGAACCGTTCCAGATTCCATCCGGCTCGATGAAACCGACCCTGGACGTCGGCGACTTCATTCTGGTGAACAAGTTTTCTTACGGGATCCGCCTGCCGGTGATCGACAAGAAAATCATCGAAGTCGGTGATCCGCAGCGTGGCGATGTGATGGTGTTCCGCTACCCGAGCGACCCGAACGTCAACTACATCAAGCGTGTAGTCGGTCTGCCGGGCGATACGGTGCGTTACACCGCCGACAAGCGTCTGTTGGTCAATGGCGAGTCGATTGCCGAGCAACTGGTCGGCTCCGAGCCGGGCACGCTGGGCAGCGCGGAACTCTACAAGGAAAAACTCGGCGCTGCCGAGCACCTGATCCGCAAGGAAATGAGCCGCTACCGCGCTACGCCGGACCATACCTGGACCGTGCCGGCCGGGCACTACTTCATGATGGGCGACAACCGCGACAACTCCAACGACAGTCGCTACTGGGATGACCCGAACATTCCCAAGGATCTGCTGGGCATGGTTCCCGACCAGAATATCGTCGGCAAAGCCTTCGCTGTCTGGATGAGCTGGCCGGAACCGAAACTCAGCCACCTGCCGAATTTCTCGCGGGTTGGCCTGATCAAGTAATCAATCACGGCGCTGTTGACCACAGCGCCGAATGCATTTCTGGAGTCGACACAAATCGGCACCAGGGCATGAAGCCACGATATTCAGGACGTCATTTTTGAACACAGCGTTAATTGTCCCAGGCCTGCGCCGTACCCCGGCGATGGCAGTGGAATCCAGCCACGAACTCAGCGTGGGTAAACCGTGAGCGTTTCTCTAAGCCGTCTCGAGCGCCAGCTCGGTTACACCTTCAAGGATCAGGAGCTGATGCTGCTGGCCCTCACGCACCGCAGCTTTGCCGGGCGTAACAACGAACGCCTGGAATTCCTCGGCGATGCCATCCTCAACTTCGTCGCTGGCGAGGCGCTGTTCGATCGCTTCCCGCTGGCCCGCGAAGGCCAGTTGTCGCGTTTGCGCGCACGTTTGGTGAAGGGTGAGACACTGGCGGTGCTGGCCCGTGGTTTCGACTTGGGCGACTACCTGCGTCTGGGATCGGGCGAACTGAAAAGCGGTGGCTTCCGTCGCGAATCGATTCTGGCCGATGCCCTCGAAGCGCTGATCGGCGCGATCTACCTCGACGCCGGTATGGACGTCGCTCGCGAGCGCGTACTGGCCTGGCTGGCCGGTGAGTTCGAAGGCCTGACGCTGGTCGACACCAACAAGGATCCCAAGACCCGACTGCAGGAACACCTGCAATCGCGCGGTTGCGAACTGCCACGCTACGAAGTGGTGGATATCCAGGGTGAGCCGCACTGCCGTACCTTCTTCGTCGAGTGCGAAGTGGTCTTATTGAATGAAAAAAGCCGAGGTCAGGGTGTGAGCCGTCGTATTGCCGAACAGGTAGCGGCCGCCGCAGCACTGATTGCCTTGGGCGTGGAGAATGGCAATGACTGATACAAACGCAACTCGCTGTGGCTACGTTGCCATCGTCGGCCGTCCCAACGTCGGCAAGTCGACGTTGCTCAACCACATCCTCGGCCAGAAGCTCGCGATCACCTCGCGCAAGCCGCAGACCACCCGTCACAACATGCTCGGGATCAAGACCGAGGGTGACGTGCAGGCGATCTACGTCGACACCCCCGGCATGCACAAGGGGGGCGAAAAGGCCCTGAACCGCTACATGAACAAAACCGCTTCGGCAGCATTGAAAGACGTCGACGTGGTGATCTTCGTGGTCGATCGCACCAAGTGGACCGAAGAAGACCAGATGGTCCTGGAGCGCGTGCAGTACGTGACCGGCCCGCTGATCGTCGCATTGAACAAGACCGACCGCATCGAAGACAAGGCCGAGCTGATGCCGCACCTGTCGTGGTTGCAGGAACAGCTGCCGAACGCACAGATCATCCCGATTTCCGCGCAGCACGGGCACAACCTCGACGCGCTGGAAAAGGTCATCGCCGATCACCTGCCGGAGAACGATCACTTCTTCCCGGAAGACCAGATCACCGACCGCAGCAGCCGTTTCCTCGCCGCTGAACTGGTGCGCGAGAAAATCATGCGCCAGATGGGCGCCGAGCTGCCGTACCAGATCACCGTCGAGATCGAAGAGTTCAAGCAGCAGGGCAAGACCCTGCATATCCACGCGCTGATCCTCGTCGAGCGTGACGGCCAGAAGAAAATCATCATTGGCGACAAAGGCGAGCGCATCAAGCGCATCGGCACCGAGGCGCGCAAGGACATGGAGCTGCTGTTCGACTCCAAGATCATGCTCAACCTGTGGGTCAAGGTGAAGGGCGGCTGGTCCGACGACGAGCGTGCACTGCGTTCGCTGGGTTACGGCGACCTGTAATCACCGTTCCAGAGAACACCGATACCCACTGTGGGAGCGAGCCTGCTCGCGAAGGGATGTAACATTCAGCATTGATGTTGACTGTCACTCCGCTTTCGCGAGCAGGCTCGCTCCCACATTTGGTTTTTGGGTGGTGTGTAAAAACTGCGTTTCTTCATCGAGAACTCCATGTCGCAAACCCCACCTCCCGTCCAGCTCGCCTACGTCCTGCATTCGCGCGCCTACCGCGAAACCAGCGCGCTGGTCGACTTCCTCACGCCACAAGGGCGGCTGCGGGCGGTGTTGCGCAGTGCGCGGGGCAAGGCCGGGACACTGGCGCGACCGTTCGTGCCGCTGGAAGTCGAGTTTCGTGGCAAGGGTGAACTGAAGAATGTCGGGCGCATGGAAAGTGCCGGCAACGCGACCTGGATGGTCGGCGAGGCGCTGTTCAGCGGCCTCTATCTCAATGAGCTGCTGATCCGCCTGCTACCCGCTGAAGACCCGCACCCGGCGGTGTTCGATCACTACGCTGCCACACTGTTGGCGCTGGCCGAAGGTCGCCCGCTGGAGCCGTTGTTGCGCTCGTTCGAATGGCGTCTGTTGGACGATCTCGGTTACGGCTTCTCCCTGAATACCGATATCCACAGCGAACCGGTCGCGCCGGACGGTCTCTATCGTCTGCAAGTGGATGCCGGACTTGAACGGGTGTTTCTGTTGCAGCCGGGCCTGTTCAACGGCACCGAACTGCTGGCCATGGCCGAAGCCGACTGGACCGCTCCCGGCGCACTGTCAGCGGCCAAGCGCCTGATGCGTCAGGCACTGGCCGTGCACTTGGGCGGTCGCCCCCTCGTCAGCCGCGAGCTATTTCGAAAGCCCTGATATGCTGTGCGCCGAATCTTTCCCTTCAGGAGCGCATCCGTGACCACCAGCAATCGCATTCTTCTTGGCGTGAACATCGACCACGTCGCCACCCTGCGTCAGGCCCGTGGCACACGCTACCCGGATCCGGTCAAGGCAGCGCTGGACGCGGAAGAGGCGGGCGCCGACGGCATCACCGTGCACCTGCGTGAAGACCGCCGGCACATTCAGGAGCGCGACGTGCTGCTGCTCAAGGATGTGCTGCAGACCCGCATGAATTTCGAAATGGGCGTCACCGAAGAAATGATGGCGTTCGCCGAACGCATCCGTCCGGCGCACATTTGCCTCGTCCCGGAAACCCGTCAGGAACTGACCACTGAAGGCGGTCTGGATGTAGCGGGGCAGGAAGAACGCATCAGGGCAGCGGTCGAGCGCCTGTCGAAGATCGGCAGCGAGGTGTCGCTGTTCATCGATGCTGACGAGCGCCAGATCGCTGCGTCGAAGCGCGTCGGTGCGCCGGCCATCGAACTGCACACCGGGCGTTACGCCGATGCCGAAACCCCGACTGAAGTTGCTGAAGAATTGAAGCGTGTGGCCGACGGCGTAGCGTTTGGTTTGGCGCAGGGCCTGATCGTCAATGCCGGGCATGGCCTGCATTATCACAACGTCGAAGCCGTGGCGGCGATCAAAGGCATCAACGAATTGAACATCGGCCATGCGCTGGTGGCGCATGCGTTGTTCGTCGGGTTCAAGTCTGCAGTGTCCGAGATGAAAACGCTGATCTTGGCTGCCGCCAAGCACTAAGCCTCGACACAAAACCCGTGGGAGCGAGCCTGCTCGCGAAAGCGGTAAATCAGTCAACCATGATGTCGACTGACACGACGCCTTCGCGAGCAGGCTCGCTCCCACATTTGTTTTTGGGGCGGTGGTTAGAGCGGGGCAGGCTCTTGAGCCGGTTTTGACTTGTCGATACCGGGCACATGCAGATTGCCCTCGGCCACCTGATCGCCTTCAAGCTGCGGCTGGGTCACCCAGGTCAGGATGTCGTAATAGCGACGGATGTTCGCCACGAAATGCACCGGCTCGCCGCCCCGGGCGTAGCCGTAGCGGGTCTTGCTGTACCACTGCTTCTGCGACAGGCGCGGCAGCATCTTCTTCACGTCCAGCCACTTGTCCGGGTTCAGGCCTTCGCGGGACGCCAGTTTGCGTGCGTCATCGAGGTGACCGCTGCCGACGTTGTACGCCGCCAGCGCAAACCAGGTGCGGTCCGGCTCCTGAATCGATTCGTCGAGCTGATCCTTCATGTAGGCCAGGTACTTGGCGCCGCCCATGATGCTTTGCTTGGGATCGAGACGGTTCGACACGCCCATCGCCTGAGCGGTGTTCTGGGTCAGCATCATCAAACCGCGCACGCCGGTTTTCGAAGTGACTGCCGGTTGCCACAGCGATTCCTGATAACCGATGGCCGCCAGCAGGCGCCAGTCGACTTTCTCTTTCTTGGCGTAGGTTTTGAAGTGCTGTTCGTATTTGGGCAGGCGCTGCTGCAAGTGCTGGGCGAAGGTAGTGGCGCCCATGTAGCCGAGGACATCGACGTGGCCGTAATAGCGGTCTTTCAGGCGCTGCAGGGTGCCGTTCTTCTGCACCTTGTCGAGGTAGGCGTTGATCTCGTTGAGCAGGCTGTTGTCTTCGCCGGCGGCCACCGCCCAGCTCTGGCTGCGCGCATCGCCGAGGTCGAAGGCCACGCGGATGTTGGTGAAGTACACCTGGTTCATCGCCACTTCATTGGAATCGACCAGCGTCAGGTCGATCTGGCCTTCATCGACCATGCGCAACAGGTCGACCACTTCAACGGCGTCGGATTCTTCGTATTCGATGCCCGGAAATTTCTTTTTCAGCTCCGCCAGTTGTTCGGCGTGGGTGCTGCCCTTGAGCACCATGATCTTCTTGCCGACCAGATCGCCTGGGTCGGTAGGGCGAGACTGGCCGTTGCGGTAGATGATCTGCGGGGTGACTTCGAGGTAGGAGTGGGAAAACCGCACCTGCTTCTTGCGATCCTCGCTGCTGACCAGACCTGCCGCCGCCAGCACCGGGCCGTTCGGCTTGCCAATCTGGTTGAACAGGTCATCGAGGTTGTCGGCGGTCTCGATCTTCAGTTCAACCCCCAAATCGTCGGCGAAGCGCTTCACCAGCTCGTATTCGAAGCCGGTTTCACCGCTGCGATCCTGAAAGTAGGTGGCGGGGCTGTTACGGGTAATCACCCGCAGCACACCATCCTCCTTTACGCGCTCGAGTGTGTTGGGTTTATCAACACAGCCACCGAGCATCAGGAAGAGTCCGGTTGCGATCAGCCATTTGGCGTACCGCGGACGCAAAGCCGTTGGGAAAAACATCTGCGCAGTATACGCAAACGGCTGCGGGCGCCATATCTCGACAGTGAGCGGCTTGTCTGCTAGAGATCACAAAACCGCACGAAACCCCGCAGGAATAGGGCTGAACGGCATTTTGTGACAGAAAAAATAAGCGCTGCTCGCACACCCTTGAAATTTGACTTCAAAGGCAGAAACACAGATTGATATCCGAGTGCAACCGTGCGTAGCGTTTCGGGTGATGTTGAGGGCGGTTTAGGCTAGAATGCACGGCCTCAAAGCACACCCCTTCCCGAGGCTGTCCCGAAGATGTTGATCCTGCGCGGCGCTCCTGCCCTTTCTGCCTTTCGCCACAGCAAACTCCTTGAGCAACTGAGCCAGAAGGTTCCAGCTGTCAGTGGCCTGTATGCTGAATTCGCTCACTTCGCCGAAGTCACCGGCGTCCTGACCGGCGACGAACAGCAGGTGCTTGCGCGCCTTCTGAAGTACGGCCCAAGCGTTCCGGTACAAGAGCCGACCGGCCGTCTGTTTCTGGTGTTGCCGCGTTTCGGCACCATCTCGCCATGGTCGAGCAAGGCCAGCGACATCGCCCGCAACTGCGGCCTGAGCAAGATCCAGCGCCTGGAGCGCGGTATCGCGTTCTACGTCGCCGGCCAGTTCAGCGATACCGAAGCCCAGCAAATCGCCGACGTGCTGCATGACCGCATGACCCAGATCGTTCTGGGCAATCTGGAACAGGCCGCCGGTCTGTTCAGCCACGCCGAGCCGAAGCCGCTGACCGCGATCGACATTCTTGGTGGCGGCCGCGCCGCGCTGGAAAAGGCCAACACCGAGCTGGGCCTGGCCCTGGCCGAAGACGAGATCGATTATCTGGTCAACGCCTTCAACGGTCTCAAGCGCAACCCGCACGACATCGAACTGATGATGTTCGCCCAGGCCAACTCCGAGCACTGCCGCCACAAGATCTTCAACGCCAGTTGGGATATTGACGGCGAAAGCCAGGAAAAAAGCCTGTTCGGCATGATCAAGAACACCTATCAGATGCACAACGAAGGCGTGCTGTCCGCTTATAAGGACAACGCTTCGGTGATCGTCGGAAACGTCGCCGGCCGCTTCTTCCCGGATCCGGAAACCCGCCAGTACGGCGCGGTGCAGGAGCCGGTGCACATCCTGATGAAGGTCGAAACCCACAACCACCCGACCGCGATCGCCCCGTTCCCGGGTGCCTCCACCGGTTCCGGTGGCGAGATCCGCGACGAAGGTGCAACCGGTCGTGGCGCCAAGCCAAAGGCCGGCCTGACCGGTTTCACCGTGTCCAACCTGCAGATCCCGGGCTTCGAACAGCCGTGGGAAGTGCCGTACGGCAAGCCTGAGCGCATCGTTACCGCGCTGGACATCATGATCGAAGGCCCGCTGGGCGGCGCCGCGTTCAACAACGAATTCGGTCGTCCGGCCCTGACTGGCTACTTCCGTACCTTCGAACAGTCGATCTCTACTCCGCACGGTGATGAGGTTCGTGGTTACCACAAGCCGATCATGCTCGCGGGCGGCATGGGCAACATCCGCGAAGAACACGTCAAGAAAGGCGAGATTCTGGTCGGCTCCAAGCTGATCGTGCTTGGCGGCCCGGCAATGCTGATCGGTCTGGGCGGCGGTGCTGCGTCCTCGATGGCCACCGGCACCAGCTCGGCGGATCTCGACTTCGCTTCCGTACAGCGTGAAAACCCTGAGATGGAGCGTCGCTGCCAGGAAGTCATCGACCGTTGCTGGCAACTGGGCGACAAGAACCCGATCAGCTTCATCCACGACGTGGGTGCGGGCGGTCTGTCCAACGCCTTCCCGGAACTGGTCAACGACGGCGACCGTGGTGGCCGTTTCGAACTGCGCAACATTCCAAATGACGAGCCGGGCATGGCCCCGCACGAAATCTGGTCCAACGAATCTCAGGAACGTTACGTTCTGGCGGTCGGCCCGGCCGACTTCGAGCGCTTCAAGGCGATCTGCGAACGTGAGCGCTGCCCGTTCGCCGTGGTCGGCGAAGCCACTGCCGAGCCGCAACTGACCGTGACGGACAGCCACTTCGGCAACAACCCGGTGGACATGCCACTGGAAGTGTTGCTGGGCAAGGCCCCGCGCATGCACCGTTCGGTGGTTCGCGAAGCCGAGCTGGGCGACGATTTCGATCCGTCGAACCTCGACATCAGCGAATCCATCGAGCGCGTCCTGCATCACCCGGCCGTGGCGAGCAAAAGCTTCCTGATCACCATCGGCGACCGCACCATCACCGGCCTCGTGGCCCGTGACCAGATGGTCGGCCCATGGCAGGTCCCGGTGGCCGACGTGGCCGTCACCGCCACCAGTTTCGACGTCTACACCGGTGAAGCGATGGCGATGGGCGAGCGGACTCCG
Organism: Pseudomonas sp. FW305-3-2-15-E-TSA4; assembly: GCF_058787295.1. Classification (NCBI taxonomy): domain Bacteria; kingdom Pseudomonadati; phylum Pseudomonadota; class Gammaproteobacteria; order Pseudomonadales; family Pseudomonadaceae; genus Pseudomonas; species Pseudomonas sp. FW305-3-2-15-E-TSA4. The sequence continues at coordinate 190,060 of NZ_JBYSZP010000001.1, forward strand.
CTGGCGTTGCTGGACGCTCCGGCGTCGGGCCGCATGGCCATCGGCGAAACCCTGACCAACATTGCCGCCTCGCGCATCAACAAGATCTCCGACATCAAACTGTCGGCGAACTGGATGTCCGCCGCCGGCCACCCGGGCGAAGACGCGCGTCTGTACGACACCGTGAAAGCGGTCGGCATGGAACTGTGCCCTGAGCTGGGCATCACCATTCCGGTGGGCAAGGACTCCATGTCCATGGCCACCCGCTGGAACGACAACGGCGAAGAAAAAACCGTGACCTCGCCGATGTCGCTGATCGTGACCGGTTTCGCCCCAGTGGCTGACATCCGTCAGACCCTGACTCCGGAACTGCGCATGGACAAGGGCACCACCGACCTGATCCTGATCGACCTCGGTCGCGGTCAGAACCGTATGGGTGCTTCGATCCTTGCCCAGGTGCACGGCAAGCTCGGCAAGCACGCGCCGGACGTCGATGACGCCGAGGACCTGAAGGCCTTCTTCGCAGTGATCCAGGGCCTCAACGCCGACGGTCACCTGCTGGCTTACCACGACCGTTCCGACGGTGGTCTGCTGACCTCCGTGGTGGAAATGGCTTTTGCCGGCCACTGCGGTCTGAGCCTGAACCTGGACAGCGTTGCCGAAAACTCGGCAGAAATCGCTGCGATCCTGTTCAACGAAGAACTGGGGGCGGTGATTCAGGTTCGTCAGGACGCCACGCCAGACATCCTCGCGCAGTTCAGCGCGGCCGGTCTGGGTGACTGCGTGTCGGTGATCGGTCAGCCGATCAACAATGGCCAGATCAACATCACCTTCAACGGTGACACGGTGTTCGAAGGTCAGCGTCGTCTGCTGCAACGTCAGTGGGCCGAGACCAGCTACCAGATCCAGCGTCTGCGTGACAACGCCGACTGCGCCGAGCAAGAATTCGACGCGCTGCTGGAAGAAGACAACCCGGGCCTGAGCGTCAAGCTGAGCTTCGACGTCAACCAAGACATCGCAGCGCCTTACATCAAGAAAGGCATCCGCCCACAGGTTGCCGTGCTGCGTGAGCAGGGCGTCAACGGTCAGGTGGAAATGGCGGCAGCGTTCGACCGCGCCGGTTTCAACGCGATCGACGTGCACATGAGCGACATTCTCGCTGGCCGCGTCGACCTGAACGAGTTCAAAGGTCTGGTGGCCTGCGGTGGTTTCTCCTACGGCGACGTCCTCGGCGCCGGTGAAGGCTGGGCCAAGTCGGCGCTGTTCAACAGCCGTGCCCGCGATGCGTTCCAGGGCTTCTTCGAGCGTAACGACAGTTTCACCCTCGGTGTGTGCAACGGTTGCCAGATGATGTCCAACCTGCACGAGCTGATCCCGGGCAGCGAGTTCTGGCCGCATTTCGTGCGCAACCGCTCCGAGCAGTTCGAAGCGCGCGTGGCGATGGTGCAGATCCAGGAGTCGAACTCGATCTTCCTGCAGGGCATGGCCGGTTCGCGTATGCCGATCGCCATCGCGCACGGTGAAGGCCATGCCGAGTTCTCCAGCGAAGAAGCCCTGCTGGAAGCCGATCTGTCCGGTTGCGTGGCGATGCGTTTCGTCGATAACCATGGCAAGGTCACCGAAGCCTACCCGGCCAACCCGAACGGTTCGCCGCGCGGGATTACCGGTCTCACCAGCCGCGACGGTCGTGTGACGATCATGATGCCGCACCCGGAGCGGGTGTTCCGCGCGGTGCAGAACTCGTGGCGTTCGGAGGACTGGACCGAGGATGCTCCTTGGATGCGCATGTTCCGTAATGCTCGCGTCTGGGTGAACTAAGCGTCGTGTACAAGCTCGGATTTTTTGTTCCTGACAGTCATGTCGAGGTGGTCAAGGACGCTATATTCGCTGCCGGTGGTGGGCGGATCGGGGACTATGACCACTGTGCTTGGCAGGTGCTTGGGTCTGGTCAGTTTCGGCCTTTGGACGGCAGTCAGCCGTTCATTGGTGAGGCGGGGCAGGTTGAGCGGGTTGAGGAGTGGAAGGTTGAGCTTGTGGTTTGTGAGGCGTTGATTGGTGATGTGGTGGCTGCTCTCAAGTTGAGCCACCCTTACGAGACGCCGGCTTATGAGGTGTGGCGGCTGGAGGATTTCTGATCTTTCTGCCGCTGGAACGGGAAGCCCGCAGATGAGTGATTGTCTGCGGGTTTTTTGTTGCCTGCGATTTGCTTTTCTGTAGGAGTGAGCCTGCTCGCGATGGCGCCCTGACAGGCGACCATGCTCTGGCTGACTGTGTGAATATCCGTTGCTTCGGGTGCAGCGGCTGGCGGTTTCGCCCTTACGGCGAGTCACTTTTTACAAACGCCTAAAAAGTAACCCAAAACGCTTGCTCCTGCGTTCGGCCCGCTCGCTGGGGCTCGGGATCCCTTCGCTGCGGGATTGATCCGGGCGCAGCGCCTCCGGTTTGCTTCGCTGCACCTCCTCTCGCTGTGTTTGGCTGCGCCAAACGGTCGCTGCGCTCCCACCCCCGGATCAATCCCTCCACTCAGCCTTCCGACGTCGCCCGTGGATCAAGATCAAGAGCGACAGCCGAGCTTGCGCTCATCCTGGAGTGGGGCGGCTTCGCCGCATGGGGTGTGCGCTTGCTAAATTGTAGGAGCCAGCCTGCTGGCGATGGCGGCCTGACAGCCGACCGATCTCTACCTGAATACACCGGGTTCAAACTGTGGGAGCGGGCTTGCTCGCGAAGGCATCCTGATAGCTCACTGATCCATTGCAGATGCCCACAACCCCTGTGGGAGCCTGGCTTGCCAGCGATGGCGGCCTGACAGCCGACCAATCTCTACCTGAATACACCGGGTTGAAATTGTGGGAGCCAGCCTGCTGGCGATGGGGTCAGTCTGGTCACCAAGGGCATTGGTCCTGTTTAAATCTGTGTCAAATAACCAGAACCTTCCCACAAGGTTTTCAGGTTGTCCCTCGGACGCCCGGTCTCTAGGCTTTGTCTGTCGCTGCCAATTCAGCGACCGGGCGTGAGATCCCCGGAATGCTTGCAACTAGCGCCAGCACCACGATAATTGGCGCCAGCTCAATCTGCTGCCTGCTTTATGGCGGCTGTGTGCGGGCAGACTTCGGTCTGGCCGGTTGCCTGCTCCGGTGGATCTCACCCTGCACATAGCTGCCACCTCTTCGCCGCGTGAGATCCGGCGAACGATGGCATCTTCACACGCCATAGCAGGAGTTGAATTTTGGACAAACTGATCCCCGACCCACCCCACAAAGCCACACCCCCACCCGCCGATGCCATCCGGGTTGAAGACCTGACGAAAGACCGTGAAGCCATCAAGCGCGCTGTCGATTTCTACTTCACCCCGCAGCCCGCTCAGGCGCATCAGCCCAGCACAGTGTTCCTGGTCAATCCAAGCATCGACACCGAAACCTTGCTGGCCCACGCCTACGAATCGTTGGGCTGCGCCAGTGCCATGGCCAGCAACTTCGCCAGCGAACTCAGCGGCCTGCAACGCAGCACCGCACTGGCGATCCAGCAAATCGTCATGCTCGCCGAACTGGCGGTAAACCGGGCGCTGGATCGGGTCGATCCACAAACCTGACGAGCGCCCATCGTTCATCGCCAGCAGGCTGGCTCCCACATTTGAAATGCTTCACTGTGGAAGTGAGCTTGCTCGCGAAAGCATTTTTCTAGCTGTCGGAATACTTCCTGTACCTCATCAATTAGTAGATTTTTCCTACCAGATGTTCAGGTTGTCCCTCGGAAGCAGCCTCTCTACCTTGGGTTGTCTCTGGCAAACAGCGAACTTGGCAATAGACCGAAAACGGGATGTTGCTCTTTCACTGAGCCGTCGCTATGACTCTGAGGTTTAAAATGGAATTGCTTCCCGTCGTTACGCCCCGTATCAACACGAACACCGCGTTGGGGCGGGCGCTGGTATCGATGTTCAAGTCAGTCGAGACGGAACTGATTCAAGAGAACGCTGCGCCGGGGGCGGTCAAGATCATCGTGTTTGGAGGATGCGCGGTTCACCTCTACACCAATCACCGCATATCGTTGGACGTCGACGCGGAAATCTATGAGGCTTGTATTCCGGCAGGATTCGACCTGCGTACGCTGCTTGCCGAGGTGCCGGAGCCGTTTGTCGATGAGCGTTCTGCGCGAAAGATGGAGTTGAACTACGACTTGCAATACAACACTAGCTTTGGCCCGATCCACGAAGATTATTGGTCTCGAAGTATTCCCCTGCCAGAGTTTTCGCGGGTGTCCCCTCTCCGTGTACATATTGCTGCACCCGTCGACATAGCCATTACAAAACTGGGCAGGGCTACCGATCACGATATCGCCGACATCAATGCCCTTCTCAGGTTTGGATTCATACTGACCAGCGAGCTCCGGCGTCTGGCATTGCAGGCCATTGATGTATATGTTGGCAACAAAGAGCCACCAACTTCGGTTCTGACTAACATATTGCAAGACTATCTGGAGAAGGGAGATGACGAAGGTGAATGACGCGCACGTCCTCTCATCCGCGTTGGATACTCTCGTCAGGAGCCCGCTCAATCAGGCCGATGACGTCGCGCTGGTGAACGCTGCGAAAGAAGTGTGGTACTCGAATTCTAGTGTTGAAAGCGAGGTTAAGGCGTTTCTGAAAAATCACAGTGACGATATAGAACGCCGTCGCGCGGCTTACCTGTTGGAGCGGTTTACGCGCTTCTCTTGTGTGTCTGATAGTCGCGTGCTGGAAACGCTGCATGCGTTGCAGCTTTTCGCGCACTCGACGCCAAAGCAGGATGTTGCACCTCCAAAGATGGTTTCGTTACGCAATCGCAAGGATCAATTAGCCGTCTCTTGGGGGTTAGCAGAAAGCCTTGGATTGAAGGTTCAAACGCTGATGCCATTCCAGACTCGCCATTACCAGGCAGAACAGCATTTACCCTGAGCTGAACGTGTCAGCGATAAAAAAAACCGGCCTGAGCCGGTTTTTTTGTGTTGACTAAACCTTGACGCTGACCTCACTCCGATTAACCAACGCCTCAATCGCTCCACTCAAACTCGCCGCTTTCTCGCCAATCAACAAATGCCAGACCCCACCCTCCAGCGGGCTGACACCCTGGCAACCCAGCTCTTTCAACTGAGCCTCGGACAACGCTTTACCATCGACCAGTTGCAGGCGAATGCGGGTCAGGGCGATGCAGTCCAGCTGCAGCACATTCTCGCTACCGCCCAACGCCGTCAGCCATTGTTGGGCTTCCGGTGCAGCGACCATTGCAGCTTTCGGTTCCTCGACCACCACCGCAGGCGCAGCCACCAACGCACGCCCCAGCGCCGGCATGGCGAGGCGGATTTCGTCGGCGATGCTGTCGGCCAATGGCCCGACCACCACCTGCAAGCTGCCGCCCTTGCCCGGGCGTACCACGGCCATCGCACCCAGTGCCTTCAAGTCAGCGTCGGAAGCCTTGTTGCGATCAACCATTTCCAGACGCAGACGAGTCGTGCAGGCGCCCACGGTAAGCAGATTCTCGGCACCGCCCAAGGCCTTGATGTACGCAGCGGCACGTTCGTTTTCCGTAAGCACCGACTTCTCGGTGGCGGCCACGTCCTCACGCCCCGGCGTCTTCAGATTGAAGCGGCGGATACAGAAATCAAACACCGCGTAATACACCACGGCGTACGCCAGCCCGACCGGAATCACCAGCCAGCCATTGGTCGAGCGCCCCCAACCGAGCACCATGTCGATGAAGCCGCCGGAGAAGGTAAAACCGAGGTGGATGTTCAGCGCATTGGTGATCGCCATCGACAGGCCGGTCAGCAGCGCATGCAGCAGATACAACAACGGCGCCAAAAACATGAAGGCGAATTCGATGGGCTCGGTTACCCCGGTCAAAAACGAGGTCAGCGCCATCGACAGGAAGATCCCGCCCATGACCTTACGGCGCTCCGGCAACGCGTTGCGGTACATTGCCAGGCACGCGGCGGGCAGGCCGAAGATCATCATCGGGAACATGCCGGTCATGAACTGGCCGCCCTTTGGATCGCCGGCGAAGTAGCGTGACAGGTCGCCGGTGACCAGTGCGCCGGTGGTCGGGTCGGTGAAGTTGCCGAACACGAACCACGCCATGTTGTTGAGGATGTGGTGCAGGCCGGTGACGATGAGCAAGCGGTTGAACACGCCAAACACGAACGCACCGATGCTGCCGCTTTCCATCATCAAGGCGCCGAAGCTGTTGATGCCGTGCTGGATCGGCGGCCAGATGTAGCCGAACACCACGCCCAGCGCGACGGCGGCGAAACCGGTGACGATCGGCACGAAGCGCCGGCCGCCGAAGAATGCCAGGTACTCCGGCAGCTTGATGTCCTTGAAGCGGTTGTACAGCGCGCCGGCCATCAGGCCGCTGACAATCCCGGCGAGCATGCCCATGTTGATGCTCGGGTCGAGCACCTTGAGCGTGGAGATCATCACCAGGTAACCGATCACTCCGGCCAGGCCTGCGGTGCCGTTGTTGTCCTTGGCAAACCCGACAGCGATGCCGATGGCGAAGATCATCGCCAGGTTGGCGAAGATCACCTGGCCGGCATCGTGAATGATCGCGATGTTCAGCAGGTCGGTGTCACCCAGACGCAGCAGCAGGCCGGCAATCGGCAGGATCGCGATCGGCAGCATCAGCGCGCGGCCGAGGCGTTGCAGGCCTTCGATGAAGAGTTGGTACATGGTGGTTCTCCCTGCTCTTTATAGAGAGCTTGTTGTTAGTGCAGAGGCCAATGCTGGTGGCAGGCGTGACGTACCGCAGCGGCGCTGTTGAGTTTCAACAGGTCGCGGCTGAGGCGTTGGCATTCGGCTTCGTGCAACTGGCGCACGCGATCCTTGATTTCACCGATTTGCACCGGGCTCACCGACAGCTCGGTCACGCCGAGGCCGATCAGCACCGGTGTCGCCAGCGGATCGGAGGCGAGGGCACCGCACACGCCGACCCAGCGTTTGTGCACCGCCGCGCCTGCGCAGGTCATGGCGATCAGCCGCAGCAGTGCCGGATGCAGGGCGTCGACGCGGGCGGCCAAACCTGCGTGGTCGCGGTCCATGGCCAAGGTGTATTGCGACAGGTCGTTGGTGCCGATCGACAGGAAGTCGGCGTGCTCGGCCAGTTGTTCGGCCTGCAATGCAGCGGCCGGGACTTCGATCATCACGCCGATTTCCGGGCGCTGAGTCACACCCAGTTCGATGCACAGCGCATCGACCCGTTGGCGGATGTGCAGCAGTTCGTCGACTTCGGTGACCATCGGCAACAGGATCCGGCAACGGCGCAGCGGGCTGACTTGCAGCAGTGCGCGCAATTGCTGATCGAGGATTTCCGGACGGGCCTGGGCCAGACGAATGCCGCGCAGGCCGAGTACCGGATTGGCTTCGGCGGGCAGCGGCAGGTAGTCGAGTTGCTTGTCGCCGCCGACATCGATGGTGCGGATGATCACCGAGTGCTCACCCATGGCATCGAGCACGGCTTGATAGGCGGCGCGCTGCTCTTCGATGTCCGGCGCGGTCTGCCGGTCGACGAACAGAAATTCGGTGCGTAGCAGGCCGACGCCATCGGCGCCGTTGGCAAAGGCGTCTGCCGCTTCATGGCTGGAGGCGACATTGGCGACCACTTCGATGGCCACGCCATTGCGGGTTTCAGCGGGCAGATGCGCCTTGGCCTGTTGTGCATCGCGGCGTTGCTGACGGTCGATTTGCGCCTGTTGTACTTCGGCCAGGCGTTCGGTGTTCGGCGTCAGTTCGAGGCGGCCGCCATCGGCATCCAGCACCACCGACTGACCCTGTGCTTGATCGAGTAATGCGGCGCCCAGTGCAACCAAGCACGGCAGACCTTTGCCGCGCGCCAGAATCGCCACGTGCGAAGTCGCGCCGCCCTCGGCCATGCACAACCCGGCGACACCTTGCGCGCTGAGTTGCAGCAGATCCGACGGCGTCAATTCATGCGCAGCGACAATGGAGCCGGCCGGCACGTCGTAATGCCAGGCTTCACCGAGCAGGGCGCGCAGCACCCGTTGCTTGAGATCGCGCAGGTCGTTGGCGCGTTCGGCCAGCAGCGCACTGCCGGTGTGTTGCAGCACTTCGCACTGCACATCGATCGACTGGCTCCAGGCGTGAGTCGCCGCCGTGCCTTGCTCGATGGATTGTTGCGCAGCGTCAAGCAAAGCCGGGTCTTCGAGCAGGGCCAGATGCGCGGCGAAGATTGCTTCTTCGTCGCTGTTCCTGTGCTTTTTCGCTTGGGCGAGGGTGGCGTTGATTTCGCCGCGAACCTGATTCAGCGCGGCTTCAAGTTTCTGCAGTTGCTCAAGCGGAGCATGATTGCCCGCATCTGCCGGCAGGCTGATCGCGTTCAGGCGAAACAGCGGCCCGCCGACCAGTCCTGGTGCGGCGCACACACCTTGCAGCACGCCAGTCTCGGCCGGACGCTTGCTCGGTGCGGCGTTGACCGGTGCAGCGGCGTGATGATCATCCGGCAGGGCGGTCGCCAACGCATTCAGCAATGCTTGCAGTGCAGCTTCGGCGTCCGGCCCCTGACAGCTGACGTGCACCTCATCCTGCTCGCCGATGGCCAGTCCCATCAGGCCGATCAGGCTGTTGCACGGCGCCGATTTGCCGGCGAAGTGCAGCTGCGACTGGCTCTTGAAACCTTGTGCGGTCTGGCGAATCAGCGCGGCGGGGCGCGCATGCAAGCCGCCGCGATGCGCCACCAGCACCTGACCCTGAACCTCTGGCCCGCCAACCGCTTCGGCAGTCGCCGCAGAGCTGTTGCGTGCAATGATGTGCAGCAGCGGCTCGCCGACCTTCACCGCTCTGAGCGTGATCGGGCGCACCTGGAAATCCTGGCTGTTGGTCAGGATCAACAGGCTGACCAGGCTTTTGCACTGCTGGCCGACCTTGTCCAGGTCATAGCGCAACAACGGCTGGCCGTTGCTGACCCGCGTGCCTTCCTTGACCAGCATCGAGAAGCCTTGGCCGTTCAGTTCAACGGTGTCCAGGCCCAGATGCAGGAGGATTTCCGCGCCGTTGTCGGCGCGCACAGTCAGGGCGTGGCCGGTGCGGGCGACGTGGATGATCTCTCCTGCGCAGGGCGAATACAGGGTGTCATTCAGCGGGTCGATGGCGATGCCGTCACCCATCGCGCCGCTGGCGAACACCGCGTCCGGGACTTTGGCGAGCGTGAGCACCGGGCCGCTGAGCGGGGCGCTGAGGGTCAGCTCTTTATTGTTGTTGTGCATGGCTCGGTCTCATCAGGTGTGCAGTCATTCGGACTTAGTGCGTACGGGTGACTTTGCTCAGGTGGCGCGGCTGGTCCGGGTCCATGCCGCGGGCCACGGCGAGACCTGCGGCCATCACGTAGAAACTCTGGATCGCCAGAATCGGATCGAGGGCCGGGTGCTCGGCGCGGCTCAGGGTCAGGTCGCGTTCGAGGATGTCGTCCGGCGCGGCCAGCAGCACGCGAGCGCCGCGTTGACGCATCTCTGCCGCAAGACTGATCAGACCGGCCTGTTCGGCACCGCGTGGAGCGAACACCAGCAGCGGGTAGTGTTCGTCGATCAGCGCCATCGGGCCGTGACGGACTTCGGCGCTGCTGAAGGCTTCGGCCTGGATCGCCGAGGTTTCCTTGAATTTCAGCGCGGCTTCCTGAGCGATGGCGAAACCGGCACCACGGCCGATGACCATCAGCCGTTCGCAATCTCGCAAGGCATCGATGGCCGCGCTCCAGTCCTGCTGCGCCGCGTCGCGCAGGCCTTCGGGCAGTGCGTTGTGCGCTTCCAGCAGTTCGTTGTCTTCTTTCCAGTGCGCGATCAGGCGGGCGCTGGCGCTCAGGGTGGCGATAAAACTCTTGGTCGCGGCGACGCTGCTTTCGATACCGGCGAGCAACGGCAGGCTGAATTCACATGCGGCTTCCAAAGGCGAGTCGGCAGCGTTGACCATCGACACACTGAGGGCGCCACGCTTGCGCAACAGTCGCAGACTGTTGACCAGATCCGGACTTTGCCCCGACTGCGAGAACGCGAACGCCACCTGACCACTGACCTTCAGCGGCGCCTGCTGCATGGTCACCACCGACATCGGCAGCGACGCCACCGGCACCCCCAGTTGCTGCATGGTCAGGTAGGCGAAGTAGCTCGCCGCGTGGTCGGAGCTGCCGCGCGCAACGGTCATCGCCACTTGCGGCGGCTGACGGCGCAGGCGCCCGGCGATCTCGACCATCTGCGGGTCGAGCTGTTGCAATTGGGCTTGCACGGCCTCGAACGAGGACAGCGCCTCTTCAAGCATTTTTGAAGTCAATGTCTTCTCCTTCGACCATGACGGCGGTCAGTGTTAGTGAGCGATCCAGCCGCACGCAGTCGGCCCAGGCACCCGGTTGCAGGCGCCCGCGTTCAGTGATGCCGAGGTAGTCGGCGGGAAATTGCGACAGACGCTGCGAGGCCTCGGCGATCGGCAATCCGATCTTCACCAGGTTGCGCAGGGCTTGATCCATGGTCAGGGTGCTGCCGGCCAACGTGCCGTCGGGCAGGCGCACGCCGCCCAGGCATTTGGTCACGGTGTGGCTGCCGAGCTTGTATTCACCGTCGGGCATGCCGGCGGCGGCGGTCGAATCGGTGACGCAATACAGGCATGGGATCGAACGCAGGGCCACGCGGATCGCACCGGGATGCACGTGCAGCAAGTCCGGGATCAGTTCGGCGAATTTGGCGTGGGCCAGCGCGGCGCCGACGATCCCCGGCTCGCGGTGATGCAGCGGGCTCATGGCGTTGTACAAATGGGTGAAGCTGGTCGCGCCGGCATCGAGGGCGGCGACGCCTTCCTCGTAGCTGCCGAGGGTGTGGCCGATCTGCATGCGGATGCCGCGGCTGCTCAGTTCACGAATCAACCCGTCGTGACCGGCGATTTCCGGGGCGATGGTGATCACCCGGATCGGCGCCAGCGCGAGGTATTCCTCGACCTCGGCCATCAACGCGGTGTGGGCGAAATTCGGTTGCGCGCCGAGTTTGCCGGGGTTGATGTACGGACCTTCGAGATGCACACCGAGTACCCGGGCGGCACCTTGCGGACGCTGTTCGCAGAATTCGCCGACCTCTTTCAGCACGCTGGAGATCTCGGCGCTCGGCGCGGTCATGGTGGTGGCCAGCAGCGAAGTGGTGCCGAAGCGCACGTGGGTTTTGGTGATGGTCTCAAAGGCACTGGCGCCTTCCATGATGTCTTTGCCGCCACCGCCGTGGACGTGCAGGTCGATGAAACCCGGCAGCAGGTAGGGCAGATCATTGTCGGCGGGATCGCAGGGCACGCCTTCGATCGACACGACTTTGCCGTGTTCGTGGATCAGCCGGCCGCGAACCCAGCCGCTGGCGGTGAGGATGTTGTCTTCGGACATTTCGGTTCTCTCGTTTGGCCTGGCTGCTGATCAGCGGCGAAGCTCTGCAACAAAGTCGTAGTAGTCGTTGCGGCAATAGGTGTCGGTGACTTCGATCGGCGTGTTGTCTTCGAGGTAGCCGACCCGGGTCATCAGCAGCATGGCGGTGCCGGGGGCGATGCCAACCAGCGCGGCGAACTCGTCCGAGGCGTTGATCGCCTGGATGTGCTGCAGGGCGCGGACGATCGGTTTGCCGATGCCGTCGAGGTATTCGTAGAGTGAATCGCCGACCAGGTGCGGCTTGGGCATGATCGAGGCGGGCAGGGTGCTCATCTCGATGGCCATCACCGTGTCGTCGGCCTTGCGCAGGCGTTTCATGCGCGCGACCTTGTCGTTCGGCGACAGGCTCAGGCGGATCAGTTCTTCGTGAGTCGGCAGGGTGATTTCGCGCTCCAGCCACTGCGAGCTGGGGACAAAGCCCTTGAGGCGAAGCATTTCGCTGAAGCCCGAGAGGCGTGACAGCGGTTGTTCCAGACGGGGTGTGATGAACGTGCCGGAACCTTGCAGGCGGCGGATCAGACCTTGATCGAGCAGCACTTCCAGCGCTTTGCGTGCGGTGACCCGGGAGATACCCAGTTGCTCGCTGAGGTTGCGTTCGGAGGGCATCGCCTGCTCGGCCTTCCACTGCCCGGAATGGATCGCCGATTCCAGATTGCGCGCCAGCTGCAGGTACAGCGGCGTCGGCTGGGAGTCATCTGGGCGTAGGGCCTGGAGGTCGTTCATGTAGGTCATTTCCGACGCGAGTATAGGATTGTTGTGGCTCGCTTGTGGGGCGGAAATTAATACCACTTGAATACCATGTCAACGCGTCGAATCGGCCTGTAGGCCAATGAAATGGCGGGTTTTAGGGGATGTGGTTTTAAGTGGTATTAGTGGTGGGCTTTAAAAAGCAAAAGATCGCAGCCTGCGGCAGCTCCTACAGTGGGAAGTGGTATCAACCCTGTAGGAGCTGCCGCAGGCTGCGATCTTTTGATTTATTTTTTTGTGGGTGACCGGTGGTCGCTGATTAAGGGCGAATCTCGATCATCGTACCGTCCGGCACCAGACCCCAGACTTCGCGCATGTCCATGTTGCGCATGGCGATGCAGCCGTCGGTCCAGTCCAGGGTGTGGAACAGGTCTTCCGGGGTTTCTTCCGAATCCGGGGTGCCGTGGATCATGATCATCCCGCCAGGCTCGACGCCTTCGCGGCGGGCGCGGGCCGAGTCGCTGATGTTCGGGTAGGAGATGTGCATCGCCAGGTTGAATTTTTCACTGACCTTGCGCCAGTCGATCCAATAGAAACCTTCGGGCGTGCGTTTGTCGCCTTCAATCAGTTTCGGACCTTTTTTCGCGCCCTTGCCCAAGGAGATTCGATAGGTCTTGATCGGCTTGCCGTCGGCGATCAATTGCAGTTGATGAGCCGATTTGAGCACCAGGATTTTTTCGATCATCGGGGTATTCGACGGCGTCACGGTGGTCACGAATGACGCTTGAGACACGGTGACGAACGACAGGCAAAACAGGGCAAGCAACCAGCGCATTGAAACGATTCCCCAGGGAGTGACGCAGATATTTTATTTATAGAAGCTTTTAGGTGATGGCAGGCTGCGTCAACGGCGGAATCGATTCGGAGCGAACCGGGTAGCTTTCGGCGCGGCGATCAGCGAAGAAGCATTCTAAGGTACGCCCCACGGTGCGGAAAGCCAGCTCGTCCCACGGGATGTCGGCTTCGTCGAATAGTTGTACTTCGAGGCTTTCGGGCCCGGCAGCAAAGTCCAGATCGGCCAGTTCGGCACGGAAGAACACGTGTACCTGGCTGATGTGCGGCACGTCGATCAGCGTGTAGATGCTCAGATTACGCACTCGGGCGCAGGCTTCCTCGGCGGTTTCGCGGATCGCGGCCTGCTCGATGGTTTCACCGTTTTCCATGAAACCGGCAGGCAGCGTCCAATAACCGAGGCGTGGCTCGATGGCGCGGCGGCAGAGCAGCACTTTACTGCCCCAGGTCGCGACGCAACCGGCGACGATATTGGGGTTTTGATAGTGAATGGTCTGACAGCTGTCACAGACAAATCGCAGCCGCGAATCGCCTTCGGGAATGCGCTGGGTCACCGGGTTGCCGCACTGGCTGCAAAATTTCATGCTGGGGTTCCTGAATGCTGCGCCTATCTTGGCGTGCAGCGGTGCCGGTCGGCAAGTTGTCGTTTCGCGACATGGCCCGGCGAGGGGCTTGGGCGGCTGCAATGATTGGTGCATGATGCAGGGTAAGGCACAGATCGAGAACACTCATGCTGGACGAGCTACTGCATAGGGTAAGCAACCACACACCGCGCACGCTGGAGACCGATAAACGTTTCCCCGAGGCCGCTGTTCTGGTGCCGATCACCCGCAGTGACGAACCCGAGCTGGTGCTGACCCTGCGCGCCAGCGGCCTCTCGACCCATGGCGGCGAGGTGGCCTTTCCCGGCGGTCGCCGCGACCCGGAAGACCCCGACCTGATCTTCACCGCTCTGCGCGAAGCTGAGGAAGAAATCGGCCTGCCACCGGGGCTGGTCGAGGTCATCGGCCCGCTCAGCCCGCTGATCTCCCTGCACGGCATCAAGGTCACGCCGTATGTCGGGGTGATCCCGGACTTCGTCGAATACCAGGCCAACGATGCCGAGATCGCCGCAGTATTCAATGTGCCGCTGGAGTTCTTCCGCAAAGACCCGCGCGAACACACGCACCGTATCGATTACCAGGGCCGTAGTTGGTATGTGCCGAGTTATCGCTACGGCGAATTCAAGATCTGGGGTTTGACCGCTATCATGATTGTCGAACTGATCAATCTGCTCTATGACGAACAGATCAGCCTGCATCACCCGCCCAAAAGTTTTATTAATACCTGAAGCATCAACACCTGAAGCCATCGCTCGAATGGCCCGTCATCGTGAGCCCTGAGGAAAACAAGATGAAATACCGCCTGGGCGACGCCCGCGTCGAAACCCATCCACAGAGCTGGGTCGCGCCCAATGCCGTGCTGGTGGGCAAGGTCAGACTGGAGGAGGGCGCCAACGTCTGGTTCAACGCCGTATTGCGCGGCGACAACGAACTGATCCTGATCGGCAAGAACAGCAACGTCCAGGACGGCACGGTGATGCATACCGACATGGGCTATCCGCTGACCATCGGCACCGGCGTGACCATCGGTCACAACGCCATGCTGCATGGCTGCACCGTCGGCGACTACAGCCTGATCGGCATCAACGCGGTGATCCTCAACGGGGCGAAAATCGGCAAGAACTGCATCATCGGCGCCAATTCGCTGATCGGCGAAGGCAAGGAGATCCCCGATGGCTCGCTGGTCATGGGCTCGCCGGGCAAGGTCGTGCGTGAGCTGACCGAGCCGCAGAAGAAGATGCTCGAAGCCAGCGCCGCGCACTATGTGCATAACTCGCAGCGCTATGCGCGTGATCTGGTCGAGCAGGAAGAATGAGTACTCCCGAAAGACCGGTTGCCTCGCCGTGTGTGAATATCTGCGCACTGGATGACGACGATATTTGTACCGGTTGCCAGCGTACGGTCGCTGAGATCACCCGCTGGGGGCGGATGACCAATGACGAGCGGCGGGTGGTGCTGGGGTTGTGTCATGAGCGGGCGAAGGCGAGCGGGTTGGTGTGGATGGTTCCCGGAAAATCAGGCGCCTGACAGCCCGCCTTCGCGAGCAAGCCCGCTCCCACATTTGAAATGCATTCCCCTGTGGGAGCGGGCTTGCTCGCGAAGAGGCCAGAACAGTCGCCACTTCTTATTGGCCCGACTCCAAGCCTGAAGTAACCTGTGCGCCAATTTCCCAGGTCGCCGCCATGATTTTCCTCATCGCCTACATCAGCAGCGTCGTGCTGATCAACTTCGCTTTTTCCACCGCGCCACACCTGGACATCATCTGGTCGGCCTGGGGCGGGTTGGTATTCGTGTTGCGCGACATGGTGCAAACCCGTTTCGGTCACGGTGCGCTCGTGGCGATGCTGGCGGCGCTGGTGTTGTCCTACGTCACTTCCGATCCGTCCATCGCCCTGGCCAGCGCCACGGCGTTCGCGGTGTCGGAAATCATCGACTGGCTGGTGTTCAGCGTCACCAAACGGCCGTTGCGCGACCGCCTGTGGATCAGCTCGGCGCTGAGCATTCCGCTCGATACCTTCATCTTTTTCGGCATGATCGACCAGATGACGCCACCGGTGATCATCACTGCACTGGTCTCGAAGTTCGCTGGCGTCACTGCCGTCTGGCTGATCATGGCCTGGCGCGAGCGCAAACAGGCTGTCGCCAGCTGAGCCAAACCCTGCGGTTCATGTAAAATGCCGCGCTTTCTCCCCATGGAAAGCGCGTCTGGCGTTGCTTTCCTCGATGATCCGCTTCTTTGAGGACCTGAGATGACCCGTATCGGAACTCCATTGTCGCCGACCGCGACCCGCGTATTGCTGTGTGGCTGTGGTGAGTTGGGCAAGGAAGTGGTGATCGAGCTGCAACGCCTGGGCGTTGAAGTGATTGCCGTCGACCGTTACGCCAACGCGCCGGCGATGCAGGTGGCGCACCGCAGCCACGTGATCAACATGCTCGACGGCGCCGCGCTGCGTGCAGTCATCGAAGCCGAGAAGCCGCACTTCATCGTGCCGGAAATCGAAGCCATCGCCACCGCCACGCTGGTCGAGCTGGAAGCCGAAGGCTTCACCGTGATTCCGACCGCCCGCGCCGCGCAATTGACCATGAACCGCGAAGGCATCCGCCGCCTGGCCGCTGAAGAGCTGGACCTGCCAACCTCGCCGTACCACTTTGCCGACACCTTCGAGGACTACAGCAAAGCCGTTCAGGACCTGGGCTTCCCGTGCGTGGTCAAGCCAGTCATGAGCTCGTCGGGTAAAGGCCAGAGCCTGCTGCGCAGCGCCGATGATGTGCAGAGGGCCTGGGATTACGCGCAAGAGGGCGGTCGCGCCGGCAAAGGTCGGGTGATCATCGAAGGCTTCATCGATTTCGACTACGAAATCACCCTGCTGACCGTGCGCCACATCGGCGGCACCACGTTCTGCGCACCGGTCGGTCACCGTCAGGAGAAGGGCGACTATCAGGAATCCTGGCAGCCGCAAGCCATGAGCCCGATTGCTCTGGCTGAGTCCGAGCGCGTGGCCAAGGCTGTGACCGAGGCTTTGGGTGGTCGCGGTCTGTTCGGCGTCGAACTGTTCATCAAGGGCGATCAGGTGTGGTTCAGCGAAGTTTCGCCGCGTCCGCATGACACCGGTCTGGTGACCCTGATTTCTCAGGATCTGTCGCAGTTCGCCCTGCACGCCCGCGCCATTCTCGGTCTGCCGGTGCCGCTGATCCGTCAGTTCGGCCCATCCGCTTCGGCAGTGATTCTGGTGGAAGGGCAGTCGACCCAGACCGCGTTCGCCAACCTGGGCGCAGCGCTGAGCGAGCCGGATACGGCGTTACGTCTGTTCGGCAAGCCTGAAGTCAATGGTCAGCGCCGGATGGGCGTGGCGTTGGCGCGGGATGAGTCGATTGAGGCGGCGCGTGCCAAGGCGACCCGGGCTGCTCAGGCTGTTGTTGTAGAGCTGTAAACCGAGGCGCGGCATTCGCGAGCAAGCTCGCTCCCACAGGTTCGGCGGTGTTCACAATTTTGTGTACTGCACGGGCATTGTGGGAGCGAGCTTGCTCGCGAAGCTTTTGATCTTCTGTCAGGCAACCTGATTCAGATCGTTATTCCTCGTTTCCTTAAGGCACAGCACAGCAATCAGGCTGAGCACCGCTGCCGCCGACACATACCCGCCGACATAACTCAAACCACCCATCGCCACCAGTTTCTGCGCAAAGAACGGAGCCGCCGAGGCGCCGACGATCCCGCCGAGGTTGTAAGCGGCCGATGCGCCGGTATAGCGCACGTGGGTCGGAAACAGTTCCGGCAGCAGCGCGCCCATCGGGGCAAACGTCACACCCATCAGGAACAGCTCGATGCACAGGAACAGCGCCACGCCCCAGGTCGAGCCCTGTGTCAGCAACGGCTCCATCAGGAAACCGGACAGAATCGCCAGAACGCCGCCAACGACCAGCACCGGTTTGCGCCCGTAACGGTCGCTGGCCCAGGCGGACAACGGCGTTGCCGCGGCCATGAACAGCACGGCAAAACACAGCAGTCCAAGAAACGTCTCACGGCTGTAGCCGAGGGTGGACACGCCGTAGCTCAGGGAAAACACCGTTGAGATATAAAACAGCGCATAGCACACCACCATCGACGCTGCGCCGAGCAGGGTGGGCGCCCAGTACTGGCTGAACAGCTCGACCAGCGGCACCTTCACTCGCTCCTGACGGGCGATGGCGTTGGCAAATACCGGCGTTTCGTGAAGTTTCAGACGTACATACAGGCCAACCATCACCAGTGCCGCGCTGAGCAGAAATGGAATCCGCCAGCCCCAGCTGCGGAACTGCTCGTCATTGAGGGTCATGGCCAAGGTCAGGAACAGGCCATTGGCCGCGAGAAAACCGATCGACGGGCCAAGCTGCGGGAACATGCCGAACCACGCCCGTTTGCCCTTGGGCGCATTCTCCGTCGCCAATAGCGCCGCGCCACCCCATTCGCCACCCAATCCCAAACCCTGACCGAAACGCAGCACGCACAAGAGAATAGGGGCCCAGGCGCCAATGCTGTCGTAACCCGGCAGCACGCCAATCAGCGTGGTGCACACGCCCATCAGGAGTAGCGAGGCGACCAGTGTCGATTTGCGCCCGATGCGGTCACCGAAATGGCCGAACAGCGCCGAACCCAGCGGCCGTGCGAGGAAGGCGATGCCGAAGGTGAGAAACGCCGAAAGCATCTGCGCGGTGCCGGACGTCTGCGGAAAGAACACCGGCCCGATAACCAGCGCGGCGGCCGTGGCGTAAACGTAGAAGTCGTAGAACTCGATGGCGGTGCCGATGAAACTCGCTGTCGCCACGCGGGTGGCGGAGTTGGTCGGCTGGGCAGGCGCGGTGGCGCTGTAAGCGGTACTGGTCGTCATGCGGTGATCCCTGACAGTCATGAGCTCCGTTGGAGCGAATTATTATGGTTGAACACCCAGGGATGTGGGATGAGACGCGAGCGCTGTTTCGAGTAGGAACAGTCGTCGGGGTAGTGCGGAAAATTACCGAAACCGTTGGCGTGCGGGGTAAGCACAGGGCTCGGCGGCGCTTGGGTAAGCGGCTCGATTATAGGAAGGGGGCTAACGAATGAACAAGAGCAAAGATCGCAGCCTTCGGCAGCTCCTACAGAGGAACGCATTCCAAAATGCAGGAGCTGCCGAAGGCTGCGATCTTTTGATCTTTTATCTGGCCGGCACCAAAGCAGCCACCGCGCTCGTATGCCAGATCAGCACCTTGCTCACCCGGTTGTCCTCGGTCTCGAGAATCTCCAGCCGATAGCGCCCGATCTTCAGACACACCGCGCTGTCCGGAATGGTCTCCAGCGCTTCGGTCACCAGACCATTGAGGGTTTTTGGCCCGTCGCTCGGCAAATGCCAGCCGAGGCATTTGTTCAACTCGCGGATCGACGCGGTACCATCGATCACCATGCGCCCGTCGGGCTGCGGATGGATGTGCGGGTTGTCGAGGCTGTGCTCGCTTTCGAATTCGCCGACGATTTCTTCGAGAATGTCTTCCAGAGTGACGATGCCCAGCACTTCGCCGTACTCGTCCACCACCATGCCCAAGCGGCGTTGCTGCTTGTGGAAGTTCAGCAATTGCAGTTGCAGCGGGGTGCTTTCCGGAACGAAGTACGGCTCGTAGCTGGCGGCCAGCAGCGCTTCGCGGGTCAGCTGGCCATCGTTGAGCAGATGGCGGATCTGCCGGGTGTTGAGCACCGCTTCGACCTGATTGATGTCGCTGTGGAACACCGGCAGGCGCGTGCGTTTGTTGTGGCGCAGTTGTTCGATGATCTCTTCGATCGAGTCGTCGAGGTTGATGCCGTCGACATCGCTGCGTGGCACCAGAATGTCGTTGACCGTGATGTTGTCCAGCGCATGGATGCCTGAGACCGGGTGGGTGCGAGACGGGTGTTCCGGATCGTTATCAGGGTCGGCAGGTTCTTCGTCTTCGCTTTGCTGCACCACCTGGGGTTTGCGCGCGAAGGGACGCAGCAGCAAACCGCTGATGCGACTCAGCAGCCAAGCCAGCGGGTAAAGGATTTTCAGCGGAACCGCCAGCAGGGTATTACCGAACGACAGCACCGCATCCGGGTAGCGCTGGGCCACGCTGCGCGGAAAGTAGTCGGCAAACACCAGCAACACGGCACCGGCGCCGAGGCAGGCGGCCCACGGGCCGTTTTCTTCGCAAAGGAAGATTGCCAGCAGTGTGGCAATGACCACCGCGAGGGCGCGGCACAGGGTGTTGCACAGGATCAGACTTTCGAGCGGGAAGCTCAGCTTCGCCAGCGGTTTATCGCTGGCGCGCGAGGCGGTGCGTTGCGCGAGCAAGTGCTGCTGCGCGATTTCGACGGCGGTAAACAGCCCCGACCATAAAATCAGCAGGACAAATACCGCAAGCATCGGCCCTATGGGCAAACCGTCCATTTATGCCGCCCGTCAGATGTGCAGGATGTATTCACGAACCAGTTTGCTGCCGAAATACGCCAACATCAGCAGGCAGAAACCGGCGAGGGTCCAGCGAATCGCCTTGTGGCCACGCCAGCCGAGGCGATTACGGCCCCACAACAGCACGCTGAACACGATCCAGGCCAGGCACGCCAGCAGGGTCTTGTGCACCAGATGCTGGGCGAACAGGTTCTCGACGAACAGCCAGCCGGAGATCAGCGACAGCGACAGCAGCGTCCAGCCAGCCCAGAGGAAGCCGAACAACAGGCTTTCCATGGTTTGCAGCGGCGGGAAGTTCTTGATCAGGCCAGACGGGTGCTTGTGCTTGAGCTGGTGATCCTGCACCAGCAGCAACAAAGCCTGGAACACCGCGATGGTGAACATGCCGTAGGCGAGGATCGACAGCAGGATGTGGGCGAGGATGCCCGGTTCTTCGTCGATGATCTGCACCGTGCCGGCCGGGGCGAACTGCGCCAGCAACACCGTGGCCGCGCCGAGTGGGAACAGCAGCACCAGCAGGTTTTCCACCGGGATCCGCGAGCAGGCCAGTAGCGTCAGGGCGATGACAGCCGCGGCGATCAGGCTGGCGGCGCTGAAGAAGTCCAGGCCCAGGCCGATCGGCGTCAGCAGGTGAGTGAGCAGGCTGGCGCTGTGGGCGAGCACGGCGAGGATGCCGAGCGTAACCAGCAGGCGCTTGTTCGCCTTGGCGCCGGAGGCCAGGCGGGTGCCCTGATAAAGGGTCGCAGCGGCATAAAGAAGCGCGGCGGCGATGGTAGTCAGCAAACTGGGTGACAAGGGGAGCATAAATCCTGTTAGGCAGGCCCGAAAGGCGCTGAGTTTGGCATAGAACCGCCACACCACGAAAGTGCGAGGTGTCCGCCCGACGCAGTCTTCGCTATAATCCGCGACCTGCCCACGCCGCAGGCTCGCCGAGCACATGTTGAATCCGGTCTGGGCCGCCATTATCCCGGTCTACACAGGGCCTGAAAGGATCGCGCAATGTTTGAAAACTTAACCGACCGTCTCTCGCAGACGCTGCGCCATGTCACCGGCAAGGCGAAGCTGACTGAAGACAATATCAAAGACACCCTGCGCGAAGTGCGCATGGCGTTGCTCGAAGCCGACGTCGCCCTGCCGGTGGTCAAGGACTTCGTCAATTCGGTCAAGGAGCGCGCTGTCGGCACCGAGGTGTCGCGCAGCCTGACGCCGGGCCAGGCCTTCGTGAAGATCGTCCAGGCCGAACTCGAAAGCCTGATGGGCGCGGCCAACGAAGACTTGAACCTGAGCGCCGTGCCGCCCGCCGTCATTCTGATGGCCGGTCTGCAGGGTGCCGGTAAAACCACCACCGCCGGCAAACTCGCGCGCTTCCTTAAAGAACGCAAGAAGAAGTCGGTGATGGTGGTGTCGGCGGACATCTACCGTCCGGCTGCGATCAAACAGCTGGAAACCCTGGCCAACGACATCGGCGTGACGTTCTTCCCGTCCGATCTGAGCCAGAAGCCGGTCGACATCGCCAACGCGGCTATTAAAGAAGCAAAACTGAAATTCATCGACGTGGTCATCGTCGACACCGCCGGTCGTCTGCACATCGACGAAGAGATGATGGGCGAGATCAAGGCGCTGCACGCCGCGATCAACCCGGTGGAAACCCTGTTCGTGGTCGACGCCATGACCGGTCAGGACGCCGCCAACACGGCCAAGGCCTTCGGTGATGCGCTGCCGCTGACCGGTGTGATCCTGACCAAGGTCGACGGCGATGCCCGTGGCGGTGCCGCGCTGTCGGTGCGCGCAATCACCGGCAAGCCGATCAAGTTCATCGGTATGGGCGAGAAGAGCGAAGCGCTCGATCCGTTCCACCCTGAGCGTATCGCTTCGCGGATCCTGGGCATGGGCGACGTGCTCAGCCTGATCGAACAGGCTGAAGCGACCCTCGACAAGGACAAGGCCGACAAACTGGCCAAGAAGCTGAAGAAGGGCAAGGGCTTCGACCTCGAAGACTTCCGCGATCAGCTGCAACAGATGAAGAACATGGGCGGCCTCGGCGGCCTCATGGACAAGCTGCCGAGCATCGGCGGCGTCAACCTGTCGCAAATGGGTAATGCCCAGAACGCGGCAGAGAAGCAGTTCAAGCAGATGGAAGCCATCATCAACTCCATGACCCCGGCCGAGCGCCGCGACCCTGAGTTGATCAGCGGTTCGCGCAAACGCCGGATCGCCATGGGTTCCGGCACCCAGGTGCAGGACATCGGTCGCTTGATCAAGCAGCACAAGCAGATGCAGAAGATGATGAAGAAATTCACCGCCAAAGGCGGAATGGCGAAAATGATGCGCGGCATGGGCGGTATGTTGCCCGGCGGCGGCATGCCGAAAATGTGATTCAGGACACCAAGACTTCGCCGGTCGTCGCACCGGCGCAGACCCTGCAAGGACGCAGGATCAACAGCAAACCCGCACTCGGCGGGAGCTGACTGGCCGTTTTCATCGACGGCTCTATATGCAAATCCGCACGGCATGCCATAGGCGCCGGAAAAAGTCATTTGCAAAAGTCCGGATATTCCTTAGAATATGCGGCCTTTCGGGCACCCATGCCCGCTGTGCATTTAGATTTGCAGCACCGACTACAGGAACGATGTTCACATGCTAACAATCCGTCTTGCCCTTGGCGGCTCCAAAAAGCGCCCGTTTTACCACCTGACCGTAACCGACTCGCGTAACCCGCGTGACGGCTCCCACAAAGAACAGGTTGGCTTCTTCAACCCTGTTGCCCGTGGTCAGGAAATCCGTCTGTCCGTGAACCAAGAGCGCGTAGCCTACTGGCTGAGCGTTGGTGCACAGCCATCTGAGCGTGTTGCTCAGTTGCTGAAGGAATCTGCCAAGGCTGCAGCCTGAGCAGTATGAGCGCGACGCCAGAAAAAGCTGATGACCTGATCGTTGTCGGCAAGATTTTTTCGGTTCACGGCGTTCGCGGCGAGGTGAAGGTCTTTTCCTTTACCGATCCGATTGAAAACCTGTTGGACTACCGCAACTGGACGCTTCGGCGCGAAGGCGTGGTGAAACAGGTCGAGCTGGTCAGCGGCCGATCCACTCAAAAGGATCTGGTTGCCAAGCTCAAAGGCCTCGACGATCGCGATGAAGCCCGTCTTCTGAGCGGTTACGAGATTTGCATCTCGCGAAGCCTTTTGCCCAACCTGACAGGCGACGAGTACTACTGGTACCAGTTGCAGGGTCTGAGCGTCATCAACCAGGACGAGCAATTGTTCGGCAAGGTTGATCACCTGTTGGAGACCGGCGCGAACGATGTATTGGTGGTCAAGCCCTGCGCGGGCAGCCTGGATGATCGTGAGCGGTTGTTGCCCTATACAGAGCAATGCGTGCTGACAATCGATCTGGATGCAGGCGTGATGAGGGTGGAATGGGACGCGGACTTCTAAGCAATGGCCAGCCTGCGCGTAGACGTCATAACGTTGTTCCCCGAGATGTTCTCGGCCATCAGTGAGTACGGTATTACCAGTCGTGCGGTCAAACAGGGGCTGTTGCAGCTGACCTGTTGGAATCCGCGGGATTACACGACGGATCGGCATCACACTGTGGACGATCGCCCGTTTGGCGGTGGTCCGGGCATGGTGATGAAGATCAAGCCCCTGGAAGATGCTCTGGTTCAGGCCAAGGCAGCAGCCGGGGAGGCGGCGAAGGTGATTTACCTGTCCCCCCAAGGCCGTCAACTGACTCAGTCGGCGGTACGCGAGTTGGCAAAATCGGATGCATTGATCCTGATTGCCGGCCGCTATGAAGGCATTGACGAGCGCTTTATTGAGGCTCATGTCGATGAAGAGTGGTCGATTGGTGACTATGTACTGTCTGGCGGCGAGCTGCCGGCCATGGTCATGATCGATGCGGTTACACGACTGCTGCCCGGAGCTTTAGGGCATGCGGATTCCGCTGAGGAAGATTCCTTTACGGATGGTCTGCTGGATTGCCCGCACTACACCCGACCTGAGGTGTATGCGGATCAGCGTGTTCCCGACGTGTTGCTAAGTGGCAATCACGCGCATATCCGGCGTTGGCGTTTACAGCAGTCCCTTGGTAGGACCTATGAACGACGCGCCGATCTTCTGGAAAGCCGCTCGCTTTCTGGAGAAGAGAAGAAGCTGCTCGAGGAATACATCCGCGAGCGGGACGATAGTTAACAACGTATCGATGGTAGATCAGTTGATTTACCTTAGGAGCACAGCATGACCAACAAAATCATCCTTGCACTCGAAGCAGAGCAGATGACCAAAGAAATCCCTACCTTTGCCCCAGGCGACACCATTGTCGTTCAGGTGAAAGTGAAGGAAGGCGATCGTTCCCGTCTGCAAGCGTTCGAAGGCGTTGTCATCGCCAAGCGTAACCGCGGCGTGAACAGTGCGTTCACCGTTCGTAAAATCTCCAACGGTGTTGGCGTAGAACGTACTTTCCAGACCTACTCCCCGCAGATCGACAGCATGGCTGTTAAACGTCGCGGTGACGTACGTAAAGCCAAGCTGTACTACCTGCGCGACCTGTCGGGTAAAGCAGCTCGCATCAAGGAAAAACTGGCTTAAGTCCAGCTTCCGATGCAGAAAAAAGCAGCCTACGGGCTGCTTTTTTGTTGCCTGTAATTTATCCACAGCATTTTTGTTTCAGGCCAGAACCATGACCACCCGCGACCAGGAAATCCAGCGCCGTACCGAACTCTCGGTAACCCGCGTGACCAAAGCCGTCTTCCCGCCGACCACCAACCACCACAACACCCTGTTCGGCGGCACCGCGCTGGCATGGATGGACGAAGTGTCGTTCATCACCGCCACCCGCTTCTGCCGCCTGCCGCTGGTGACTGTTTCAACCGACCGCATCGACTTCAACCACGCGATCCCGACCGGCTCCATCGTCGAACTGGTCGGTAAAGTGATCAAGGTCGGCAATACCAGCCTCAAGGTCGAGGTGGAAGTGTTTGTCGAGAGCATGAGTTGCGATGGCCGCGAGAAGGCGATTCATGGGCAGTTCAGCTTTGTCGCTATTGATGATGACAAGCGGCCGGTGCCGGTGCTGCCTGGGTTTGCAGCCTGATCTGAAACCGAGTCGCGCCATTCGCGAGCAGGCTCGCTCCCACAGGCTTTGTGTCGGACACAATTTCCGATCACTGTGGGAGCGAGCCTGCTCGCGAAGGCGTCAGCTCAGGCACCGCTGCTTTCAGGCTGAATCAACGCCAACAACGTCCACCCGGATCCCGGTTTCAAAACGGTCTCCGGCGTCACCACATGCACCCAGCCGCTGTCATCGCGCATGAACAGCAGCGTCGCCCGATTGCCATGCAATGCCTGGTAATCCTCCCAACCGAACCCGTCCGTCAGCGTCGTGCTGTAGACCTCGGCGCCGTTGCTGATCAGGCTGGCCAGCTTGGCGTAGGTCAGCGCCTCGCTCCCCAGCTGATTGCCGCGATGTTCCAGGCTTGCCCGATGCTTGTCACTGCGACGACTTTCCTGACCACTGGCCAGACCAAACAGGCGTTGATGACCAAAGTCGTGTCGAAAACGCATCGCCGCCAGGGTGTTCAGTTCGCCCGACGGCGATAGCGCCAGCAGATGCCCCAGCCCCACCAGATCAAGATGCGCATCGGCATGCTGTGAAGCCGGGTTGCCAAAGTACGTCGGCAAACCCTCCATGCGCGCCGCACGAATGTTTTCCCAACTCGAATCGGTCAGTAGCACCCGGCTGCCCAGCTGCTGCAGCGACTTGCCCAGCAGGCGCGCCGGGCCGTTGGCGCCGACGATCAGGAAGCCGCTCGGCGCCGGTTCAGCGACGTTCAGCAAGCGTGCCAGTGGCCGAGCGGTTGCACTTTGCAGCACCACGGTGCCGATGATCACCGCGAAAGTCAGCGGCACCAGCAGCAGCGCACCTTCGTGCCCGGCTTGATCCAGACGAATCGCGAAAATTGCCGACACCGCCGCGGCCACGATCCCGCGCGGGGCGATCCAGCACAGCAGGGCGCGTTCACGCCAGCTCAGGCTAGAGCCGGCAGTGCTCAACAGCACGTTCAGCGGGCGCGCGATCAGTTGAATCACCAGCAGCAGAATCAGCACCAGCGGCCCGAGGCCGATCAGGGCATGCAGGTCCAGCCGCGCCGCCAGCAGAATGAACAACCCGGAAATCAGCAGCACGCTGAGGTTTTCCTTGAAGTGCAGGATGTGCCGCACATCCACGCCCTTCATGTTCGCCAGCCACATGCCCATCAGCGTCACCGCCAGCAGGCCGGACTCGTGCATCACCTGATTGGATGCAATGAAGATCCCCAACACCGCCGCCAGCGAGGCGAGGTTATGCAGGTACTCGGGCAACCACTGGCGCCGGATGATGGTGCCCAGCACCCAGCCGCCGACCACCCCGAATACGCTGCCGCAGACAATCACCCCGCCGAAGGTCAACAGGCTCTGTTCGAGGCCGTTGCCCTCGGAGCGGGCGATGATGAAGCTGTAGACCACCACCGCGAGCAGGGCGCCGATCGGGTCGATGACGATGCCTTCCCAGCGCAGGATGTTGGCGATCGAGGCTTTCGGCCGCACCACCCGCAGCATCGGCACGATCACCGTCGGGCCGGTCACCAGCGTCAGGCTGCCGAACAGGATCGCCAGCAGCCAGTCGAAGCCGAGCAAGAAGTGCGTCGCGACGGCGATGACCACCCAGGTGACGAGCGCACCGAGAGTCACCAGCCGATGCACGACACTGCCGATCTCGCGCCATTCCGACAGGTGCAGGGTCAGACTGCCCTCAAACAGGATCAACGCTACCGCCAGCGACACCAGCGGCATCAGCAGCGGGCCGAACATTTCCTGCGGGTCGAGCCAGCCCAGCACCGGCCCGGCGAGAATCCCGGTCAGCAACAGAAACAGAATCGCCGGCAGCTTCAGGCGCCACGCCAGCCACTGGCAACCCAACGCAGCGACGCCGATCCCGCCAAATGCCAAGAGAATTTGCTGCTCGTTCATTGAAGCTCCCTGTTCCTTGAAATTGCGGGCTATGAAAGACTAGCGGCCATTCCTACAGTTCACTCTACATTTGCGCACGGCCCCGGAGGTTGTGTGTCTTGAGCGCCCATGCCTGCCATCGACCATCCACTGATTGACCAATTCCTCGACGCCCTGTGGCTGGAAAAAGGCCTGTCCGATAACACTCGCGGCGCCTACCGCAGCGATCTGGCGCTGTTCAACGGCTGGCTACAGGAGAAAAACCTCGAGCTGATCAATGCCGGTCGCGAGTTGATCCTCGATCACCTGTCCTGGCGTCTGGAGCAGAACTACAAACCGCGCTCCACCGCCAGATTTCTCTCCGGTGTGCGTGGCTTTTATCGCTATCTGCTGCGGGAAAAGCTGATTACGGTCGATCCGACCTTGCGCGTCGACATGCCGCAACTCGGTCGGCCTTTGCCCAAGTCGCTGTCGGAAGCCGACGTCGAGGCGCTGCTCAAGGCGCCGGATCTGAGCGAAGCCATCGGCCAGCGTGACCGCGCCATGCTTGAGGTGTTGTATGCCTGTGGTCTGCGGGTGACCGAACTGGTCAGTCTGACGCTGGAGCAGGTCAACCTGCGTCAGGGCGTGTTGCGGGTGATGGGCAAGGGCAGCAAGGAGCGGCTGGTGCCGATGGGCGAGGAGGCGATTGTCTGGGTCGAACGCTACATGCGCGATGGCCGCAGCGAGCTGCTCGGCGGGCGCCCCAGCGATGTGCTGTTTCCCAGCCAGCGCGGCGAGCAGATGACCCGCCAGACTTTCTGGCACCGGATCAAGCATTGGGCCAAAGTCGCCGGGATCGGCAAATCGCTGTCGCCGCACACCTTGCGCCATGCGTTTGCCACGCACCTGCTCAACCACGGCGCCGATCTGCGGGTGGTGCAGATGCTGCTGGGGCACAGTGACCTTTCCACTACGCAAATCTACACCCACGTCGCCCGCGCGCGGTTGCAAGATCTGCACGCCAAACACCACCCAAGAGGCTGATGAAAAACCTGTGGGAGCGGGCTTGCTCGCGAAGAGGCCGTCACAGACTAGATGTTTGTCGCCTGCCAAGACGCCTTCGCGAGCAAGCCCGCTCCCACAGGGTTTGCGTCGCCCACAATCTCTGGCGACAGGCGCATTCGGCCATGCGAGCCTTATGTGGTAGGCTTTGCCGGTTTGCACGATGGACGGTTATGACCCGGTGTTCCGGCACGGGCGTTCTGACCGTTTCATTTGTCCGCCTTCAGGAGTTCTCATGCGTCTGACCCAGATTTTCGCCGCCGCCGCCATTGCGTTGGTCAGCACCTTTGCCGTCGCCGATGACGCGGCCGACAAAGCCATTCGTCAAAGCCTGGAAAAACTCGAACTCGAGGTTCCGGTAGAAAGCATCAGCGCCAGCCCGTTGCCGGGCATGTATGAAGTCAAGCTCAAGGGCAGCCGCGTGCTGTACGCCAGCGCCGACGGCCAGTACATCGTTCAGGGCTACCTGTTCCAGCTCAAGGACGGCAAACCGGTCAACCTGACCGAGAAGACCGAACGCCTGGGCATCTCCAAACTGATCAATGCCATTCCAGTGGCCGAAACCGTGGTGTATCCGGCGGTGGGCGAAACCAAATCGCACATCACCGTGTTCACCGACACCACCTGCCCGTACTGCCACAAGCTGCACGCCGAAGTGCCTGAGCTGAACAAGCGCGGCATCGAAGTGCGTTACGTGGCGTTCCCGCGTCAGGGCCTCGGCTCGCCGGGTGACGAGCAACTGCAAGCCGTGTGGTGCTCGACCGACAAGAAAGCAGCCATGGACAAAATGGTCGATGGCAAGGAAATCAAGGCCGCCAAGTGCGCGAACCCGGTTTCCAAACAGTTCGCTTTGGGTCAGTCGATTGGCGTGAACGGCACACCGGCCATCGTTTTGGCTGACGGACAAGTCATTCCGGGCTACCAGCCGGCGCCACAAGTCGCCAAACTGGCGCTGGGCGCCAAGTAATTCGCATCGTCACGGTCCGCCGTTGACGATCATGGTCCGGCAGCAACATCGCCGGGCCATTAATAGAGAGCCGCGAACACGCGGTTGTTTTCCGGCCGACCTTGCGTCGGCCGTTTCATGGGGAGTTCACAGTGAATCCGGTCAAAGTAGGCATCTGTGGGTTAGGGACCGTCGGTGGCGGTACCTTCAACGTACTTCAGCGCAACGCCGAGGAAATTGCTCGTCGTGCCGGGCGTGGGATCGAAGTGGCACAAATTGCCATGCGCACGCCAAAGCCTCAGTTCCAGACGACCGGTATTGCGATTACCAACGATGTCTTCGAAGTGGCCACGAACCCTGAGATCGACATCGTCATAGAGCTGATGGGCGGCTACACCGTTGCCCGCGAGCTGGTACTCAAGGCCATCGAGAATGGCAAGCATGTGGTCACCGCGAACAAGGCACTGATTGCCGTTCACGGTAATGAAATTTTCGCCAAGGCACGCGAGAAAGGCGTGATCGTGGCGTTCGAAGCGGCTGTGGCCGGTGGCATTCCGGTGATCAAGGCGATCCGTGAAGGCCTGTCCGCCAACCGCATCAACTGGGTCGCCGGGATCATCAACGGCACCGGTAACTTCATCCTCACCGAAATGCGCGAGAAGGGGCGCACCTTCGAAGACGTGCTGGCCGAAGCGCAAGCGCTGGGCTACGCCGAAGCCGATCCGACCTTCGACGTCGAAGGCATCGACGCCGCGCACAAACTGACGATTCTGGCTTCCATCGCGTTCGGCATTCCGCTGCAATTCGACAAGGCCTACACCGAAGGCATCACCAAGCTGACCACCGCCGACGTGAATTACGCCGAAGCGCTGGGCTACCGCATCAAGCACCTCGGTGTGGCGCGCAGCACCGCTGCCGGTATCGAGCTGCGCGTACACCCGACGCTGATCCCGGCCGATCGCCTGATCGCCAACGTCAACGGCGTGATGAACGCCGTGATGGTCAACGGTGACGCTGCCGGTTCGACGCTGTTCTACGGCGCCGGTGCCGGCATGGAGCCGACCGCTTCGTCGGTGATCGCCGACCTGGTGGACGTGGTTCGCGCCATGACGTCCGATCCGGAAAACCGCGTGCCGCACCTGGCCTTCCAGCCGGACTCGCTGTCGGCGCATCCGATCCTGCCGATCGAAGCCTGCGAAAGTGCCTACTACCTGCGCATCCAGGCCAAGGACCATCCGGGCGTACTGGCTCAGGTGGCGAGCATCCTCTCGGAGCGCGGCATCAACATCGAGTCGATCATGCAGAAGGAAGTCGAGGAACACGACGGTCTGGTGCCGATGATCTTGCTGACCCACCGCGTGGTCGAGCAGCGTATCAACGATGCAATCGCCGCCCTCGAAGCCCTGGCCGGCGTGAATGGTCCGGTTGTGCGGATCCGCGTCGAGCACCTGAACTAAGTCGTTGTCCTGCAATGGCCCCGTGAAAGGGGCCACTGTTGTGCACACTCTCCATTGGAGTCAGTCATGCGTTACATCAGTACCCGCGGCCAGGCACCGGCCCTGAATTTCGAAGACGTCCTGCTGGCCGGTCTGGCCACCGACGGCGGTCTGTACGTCCCGGAAAACCTGCCACGTTTCACCCAGGAAGAAATCGCTTCCTGGGCCGGCCTGCCGTATCACGAGCTGGCTTTCCGGGTCATGCGCCCGTTTGTCACCGGCAGCATCCCGGACGCCGATTTCAAAAAGATCCTCGAAGAAACCTACGGTGTGTTCTCGCACAGCGCTGTTGCGCCGCTGCGTCAGCTCAACGGCAACGAATGGGTGCTCGAGCTGTTCCACGGCCCGACCCTGGCGTTCAAGGATTTCGCCCTGCAACTGCTCGGTCGTCTGCTCGATTACGTGCTGGAAAAGCGCGGCGAGCGCGTGGTCATCGTCGGTGCCACCTCGGGTGACACCGGTTCGGCCGCCATCGAAGGCTGCAAGCACTGCGAAAACGTCGACATCTTCATCCTGCACCCGCACAACCGTGTGTCCGAAGTGCAGCGTCGGCAGATGACGACGATTGTCGGCGAGAACATCCACAACATCGCCATCGAAGGCAACTTCGATGACTGCCAGGAAATGGTCAAGAACAGCTTCGCCGACCAGAGCTTCCTGAAGGGCACGCGCCTGGTAGCGGTGAACTCGATCAACTGGGCGCGGATCATGGCCCAGATCGTCTACTACTTCCACGCAGCCCTGCAGTTGGGCGGCCCGGCGCGTTCGGTGGCGTTCTCGGTACCGACCGGCAACTTCGGCGACATCTTCGCCGGTTACCTGGCGCGCAACATGGGCCTGCCGATCAACCAGTTGATCGTCGCGACCAACCGCAACGACATCCTGCACCGCTTCATGAGCGGCAACCAGTACGTCAAGGAAACCTTGCACGCCACGCTGTCGCCGTCGATGGACATCATGGTTTCGTCGAACTTCGAACGCCTGCTGTTCGACCTGCACGGTCGCAACGGCGCGGCGATTGCCGGGCTGATGGATTCGTTCAAGCAGGGCGGTGGTTTCAGCGTCGAGCAAGAGCGCTGGACCGAAGCCCGCAAGCTGTTCGACTCGCTGGCCGTGGACGATGCGCAAACCTGCGAAACCATCGCTGAAGTCTACGCGCAGTGCGGCGAAGTGCTGGATCCGCACACCGCCATCGGCGTCAAGGCCGCGCGCGAATGCCGCCGCAGCCTGGACATCCCGATGGTGATCCTGGGCACCGCACATCCGGTGAAATTCCCGGATGCCGTGGAGAAAGCGGGTGTAGGAAAAGCTCTCGAACTGCCTGCACATCTTTCTGATTTGTTTGAGCGAAACGAGCGCTGCACCGTTCTGCCAAACGAGCTGAAAGCCGTACAGGCCTTTGTCAGCCAGCACGGCAACCGCGGCAAGCCGCTGTAAGCCGAAAAAGCTGTCACATTTTGAAGCCCGTCTCCTGACGGGCTTTTTTGTTTCTGCTGCCACACTGCTCGGGTTTTCGCCCATGAAGGACGGGTGAGTCGATCACGAAGGAAGTGGCAATGCTGTTTGAAAGAGGATGGAAACACGCCCTGAAGCGGGTTTTTCTGTTGTGCCTGTTAGTTGGCTGGCGCGTGGGCGTTGCGGCGCATCTGGCGCATGATGAAGAGCAGTTGAACATCGGCACCGTTGTGCTGAGTGAAGCCGAGCGGCAATGGGTTCGCGATAACCCGACGGTGATCGTGGCGGCGGAGCAGTACCCGTTGTACCTGTTTCTGGATGAGCATGGTCATTGGAGCGGCTTGAACAACGACGTGCTCAAACGCATCAGTGCCATGACCGGGCTGCAATTCGTTTACCGGGAGTCGTTTTCCACCGCGCAGATGCTCGAGCGCCTGGAAACCGGTGCCGCAGACATGAGCACGACCCTGGCGATGAATGATGAGCGCCGTTTGAGTCTGGATTTCAGTCATGCCTTTGGCGGTGCCGGCTGGGTATTTGTCGGCCGCGCCGGCGAGCCTGGAGTGCAATCGCTGGAGCAGTTGGCCAAACGGGTGCTGGTGTTGCCGGGTCGGCATGCGCTGGAGGGGGTGATCCGACGCGATTATCCGTCCATCGAATTACGTTCGGTGAAAACCTATGCCGAGGCACGGGCGCTGGTCGAAAGCGGTGAGGCCTATGCCACCATCGAAAACGAAATCGGTGCGCAGCTCTATCCCTCAGGCTTGCTGAAGGTTGGCGAATTGCTGGAGGGAAAATGGGAGGCGGATCTTCTGGCCGTGCGCAAGGGTCAGCCGCAATTGCTGAGCATCCTGAACAAGGCGCTTGAAGCGTTCCCGGCTTCCGAACTGCGGGCCATTCGCCTGAACTGGCTGGGCGGCATCGGGCCGAAACCAGCTGCTGCGGGCTGGCAACACTGGTCGCGTTTGGGCTACTGGGGTGTGTTTGTGGTGGGGGCTTTTTGTGGGTTGTCGCTGTTATGGCATCGGCGAATGGCGGCGCTGATCAAACAGCATCGAGACGTGCAAAGCCAACTCGGTGATCAATTGGTCTTCCAGCGCGCGCTGATAGACGCCATGCCTGACCCGGTGTTCGTTCGCGACCTGGAAGGGCGTCTGATCCTCTGTAACAAAAGCTACGAAGAGGCGTTGTCGATCCGCTTTGAGCAGGTGCAGGGGTGTCGCTTGATCGACGTCGATGCCCTGCCGCGTGCCACCGCCGGCATGCTGCATGAGGAGTTCATGATTCAGCTGAGAACCCGCCGAACCCGCTTCAGCAGACGTCGCCTGCAATTCAAGCAGGGTAATCGCGACATCTATCAATGGACGGTACCGTTTTACTGTGCCAGTGGGGAGTTGCGAGGCCTGCTCGGCGGGTGGACGGATATCACCCGGCGTGATGCGGCAACGACGGGACATCCGCATTGATATAGGGAAATTTCCTATATCACGCGCTTCCTTTTCCGATGGGGGACTGAAGGAGGCTGCCCTAAAGTGGGCAGCAACTGCGGACGAGTCCGCGATTGCCGTTTCAGAGGTCGTCCATGCGCTCGCTCAAAGTACTGATTCTCGAACCCGATCCTTATCGAATGATGGCGTTGCACCAGATGCTCAATGCGGTCGGTATCTACGACGTGCTGACAGCGCCGTCGCTGGCGTCCGCAAAGTGCTCGCTGGAGCGCCGCACCCGGGTCGACATAGCGATTTGCGATCCGCAACTGCGCGGCGGAGAGGGCCTGGCGCTGATCCGTCATCTGGTGGCCGGGCGGGAAGCGCGGGCGCTTATCCTGCTGGGGCGTGTGGCACCCGGCCTGCCGAGTGATCTCGAAAGCCTGCTGCACCAGCAGGAGCTGAAACTCCTGGGGCGTTTGCAAACGCCGGTCTCGGCGGTGCTGATGCGCGGGCTGCTGGACAGCTACCTGCAAGCGGCAGCCCATCCGGCGGGGGCTTGAGCCGATGGTTATGTTTCTGTCATCTTCACCGTGCATGCTCTGACAGACCGCTAACTGCTCCGGGAGCAGCGCGGTATTCAGAACTTTCTTCTCGGGCCGGTGGTCATTTATTGTGAACACGCCCCAGGCACAATGTTTTCGGACTATTGAGTGGAGATCGAGATGGAAAGTATCAGTCTATTGCTCGGTGAGGCTCTGAGCCCGTATCAGGTGACGTTGACTCCGTGTGGCGCCCATGGCGAATGCCTGGTGACGCTGAAGAACAGCAACGGCGCCCTCGTGGTGGAGCGCGAATTCAATCAGGCGCAGTTGAGCGACAAACGCCTGCTGACCGATGTGGTCGACGGTTTGCACCGTGACGTCCTGATCGCTGAAGGGCGGCTGGAGCCCTGTGTGATTGCGGCCTTGCGCAATGCGGCGCTGGATAAGCGTGCGGCCCTGTAAAGATGAAATATTTTTTGTGGGAACCTTCCTGCATCCCCGTCAGTCAGACCCCATAACAGCAGGATCAAGCATTGTGCTCCGGTGCTTGTCGCTTGCTGCTACGGGTCTTTAAGCAGACCGCGTTTAACCCCGAGTTGTCTCCCCACTGCTCGGGGTTTCTTTTTGCCCGCAGGTTTACTGCGTGGCCTGTTGCTCGAAAAAAATCCGCGCCTGTTGCAGGTAATCCGTGCGCATTTCAGGGTCCAGCCAGTCGGCATACGACTGGTTCAGTTGCTCGTGGGGCAGGGTACGCAGCAGTTGGTTGATCTCACTGATCGCCTGACGGCCCTGAGGAGTATCGGAACACCCGACAAAGCCAGACAGATACTTGCCGGTGCCGCGAATCGGAAAGAACACCAGTTCGTCTTCGGCAATTTGCGCCTGCTGCGCCTGATAGCGGATCTCCGGCCAGTAACCCAGCACCACTTGCAGACGCCCCAGGCGCTGCATCGCCAGCAGGCTGCTCAGGGCGTCGTTGCCATAATGCGGCGTCAACGCACCGCCGGGAGCCTGCTTGAGCAGACTGTCGAGATACTCTCCGTAACTGCGTTCCGCGACAACTCCGACCTTGATCTCGCCATTGGCCAGAAATGCCGGCAGATCGACTTCACCGTCGATCAGGTACGGCGCCAGTACGTCGCGATCTTTCTGACGCACCACCAGACCATTACTGACGGCGCGAAACGCCGGGATAGAGAAAGTGATCCATTGCGTGCGCTCCTTGCTCCAGATCAGCGAGGGGTCGCAGGTGAAGGACGGCTCGTGCAGCATCTGCATGCCGCGGGCGCGATTGACCCGCATCAGCGTGTGTTCGTATTGCGGCATGCCGGCGATCAGCATCGGCATCAGTTGGTCGATGACGCCCTGGCCCTTTTTCGGGCCTTCGAAGATGGTCAGCGGCGGCAGGTCGCGCAACAGCCAGACCAGCGTGGGCTTCGCTTGCGCCCAGGCGGGCAGGGCGAGCAGAAACAACAGGCCGAACAGCCGCCACGTCCACCAGTGGTGGGCGCGGTTGGCGTCCGATGTCTGCCGATGTTTCAGCTTAGATAGCTCCGTCTGCGCGCAACCGGGCGATCTGCTGTTCGTCGTAGCCAAGATCGTGCAGCACCTGCGCATTGTGTTCACCGAGCTGCGGCCCGACCCATTCGGAAGTACCCGGTGTCTCGGAGAGTTTCGGCACGATGCCCGGCATCTTGAAAGGCTTGCCGTCCGGCAGCTTCGCCTGCAGGAACATTTCCCGGGCGAGGTACTGCGGATCGCTGAACATGTCCTCGGCACTGAAGATCCGGCTGGCCGGTACTTCTGCCTGATTGAGCAGGTCGAGCACGCTTTGCAGCGGCAGCGAATTGACCCAGCGGTCGATCACGCCATACAACTCGTCGCGGCGACTGTCGCGCCCGTCGTTGCTCGCCAGTGTCGGGTCGTTGGCCAGATCCTCGCGGCCGATGATCAGCATGAAGCGCTTGAAGATCGCGTCACCATTGGCGCCGATCTGCACATGCTTGCCGTCGGCGCTGGTGTGGATCGATGACGGCGTGATGCCCGGCATGATGTTGCCGGTGCGCTCGCGGATGAAGCCGAACACGTCGAACTCCGGCACCATGCTTTCCATCATGGCGAAAATCGCCTCGTACAACGCGACATCGACCACCTGGCCGAGACCGCCGTTGACCTCGCGATGACGCAGCGCCATCAGCGCGCCGATGACGCCCCACAACGCGGCAATCGAGTCACCGATGGAGATCCCGGTGCGCACCGGTGGCCGGTCTTCGAAGCCGGTGATGTAGCGCAAACCGCCCATGGACTCGCCGACCGCGCCGAAGCCCGGTTGATCCTTCATCGGCCCGGTCTGGCCGAAACCGGACAGACGCACCATCACCAGCTTCGGGTTCAGCGCATGCAGGGTTTCCCAGCTCAGCCCGAGTTTTTCCAGCACGCCGGGGCGAAAGTTCTCGATCAGGATGTCGGCTTCGCCCAGCAGTTTTTTCAGGATCGCCAGGCCGTCGGGGTGCTTGAGGTTCAGGGTCAGCGACTTCTTGTTGCGCGCCTGGACGAACCACCACAGCGAGGTGCCTTCATACAATTTGCGCCACTTGCGCAGCGGATCACCGCCGTCGGGCGATTCGATCTTGATCACTTCGGCGCCGAACTCGCCGCAGATGCGCGAGGCGAACGGCCCGGCAATCAACGTACCCAATTCAATGACTTTCACACCGCTGAGCGGTTTGTTGGCGAACGGCATACTGAATCCTGTAGGACAAGGCTGAGCGGATACAGCGTTTTAACATAGCCGGCTGTCAGACGCCGCAGGTTGATCGCCATCAATTCGATGATTGCCTACGGCATCGGTTAGACTTGCCGACTTTCCTCGTATCAAGAAGCCCGTTCATGGCCCAGCCGTCTACCACTTACAAATTCGAACTGAACCTCACTGACCTCGACCGCAGCGTCTACGAGAGCGTCAAGCAGACCATCGCCCGTCACCCTTCGGAAACCGAAGAGCGCATGACCGTGCGGCTGCTGGCTTACGCGCTCTGGTACAACGAACTGCTTTCGTTCGGTCGTGGTCTGTCGGACGTGGATGAACCTGCGCTGTGGGAAAAAAGCCTGGATGACCGCGTTCTGCACTGGATCGAAGTCGGTCAGCCAGACGCTGATCGTCTGACCTGGTGCTCGCGTCGCACCGAGCGCACCAGCCTGCTGGCTTACGGCAGCCTGCGCGTGTGGGAAGGCAAAGTGGTGCCGGTGGCCAAGAACCTGAAAAACGTCAACATCGCCGCTGTGCCGCAGGAAGTGCTGGAAACCCTGGCCAAGGACATGCCGCGCGTCATCAAGTGGGACGTGATGATCAGCGAAGGCACGATCTTCGTCACTGACGACCGTGGTCAGCACGAAGTCCAGCTGGAATGGCTGGCCGGTGAACGCGGCTGATCCTGCGCCGCTTACTGATTAATCCCACGTATTCAAGAGAAGTTTCCGTTAGCCCATGCGTATTGATCCTCGACCGTTGCCTGCCACGCTGCCGTTTCTCGGTGACCTGCCACCTTTGCTGACCCGTTTGTACGCGGCGCGGGGCGTGCAATCCGAGGCGGAGCTGGATAAAAGTCTGGCGCGGCTGATTCCGTTCCAGCAGCTCAAGGGCATCGAGGCGGCGGTGGATCTGTTGGTGACGGCGCTGGAGCAGCGTCAGCGGATTCTGATCGTCGGTGACTTCGACGCCGATGGCGCGACGGCCAGTACGGTCGGCGTGCTCGGCTTGCGTCTGCTGGGCGCGGCGCATGTCGATTATCTGGTGCCGAACCGCTTCGAATACGGCTATGGCCTGACCCCGGAAATCGTCGAGGTTGCCCTGACCCGCGAGCCGCAGTTGCTGATCACCGTCGACAACGGCATCTCCAGCGTCGAAGGCGTGGCGGCGGCGAAGAAGGCCGGGCTCAAGGTGTTGATCACCGACCACCACTTGCCCGGCGATGAACTGCCGCTGGCCGATGCGTTGGTCAACCCGAACCAGCCCGGCTGCGAGTTTCCGAGCAAGGCGCTGGCCGGGGTCGGGGTGATTTTCTACGTGTTGATGGCCTTGCGTGCACGCCTGCGCAGCCTCGGCTGGTACGAGAGCAAGCCGCAGCCGAACATCGGCGAACTGCTGGACCTGGTGGCGCTGGGCAGCGTTGCCGACGTGGTGCCGCTGGACGCCAACAACCGGATTCTGGTGCATCAGGGCCTCGAGCGGATTCGCGCCGGGCGCGCACGACCGGGGATCAAGGCAATTCTTGAAGTGGCCAAGCGTGACGCGGCGCGAATCACTTCCACCGACCTTGGATTTATCGTCGGCCCGCGCCTGAACGCGGCGGGGCGCCTGGATGACATGAGCCTCGGCATTGAATGCCTGCTCACCGCCGATGCCAATCTGGCCCGGGAAATGGCCGCGCAACTGGACGGCATGAATCAGGATCGCAAATCCATCGAGCAGGGCATGCAGCGCGAGGCGCTGGCCCAGCTCAAGGACTTGCCGGTGGAATCGATGCCGTTCGGCCTGTGTCTGTTCGATCCAGAGTGGCACCAGGGGGTGATCGGCATTCTCGCTTCGCGGATGAAAGAACGTTATTTCCGTCCGACGATTGCCTTCGCCGATGCCGGTGACGGTTTACTCAAGGGCTCGGGGCGTTCGGTGCAGGGTTTCCACATTCGCGATGCCCTGAGCGTGGTGGCGGCGCAGCATCCGAACCTGATTGCCAAGTACGGTGGCCACGCGATGGCGGCCGGTCTGACCTTGCCGCAAGAGAATTTTCCGCTGTTCGCCGAGGCTTTCGATGCCGAAGTGCGTCGGCAACTTCGTGAGGAAGACCTGACCGGGCGCATGCTTTCGGATGGCACGCTGGCGGTCGAGGAATTCCATCTGGAGCTGGCCCGCGCCCTGCGCCATGCCGGGCCTTGGGGCCAGCACTTCCCGGAGCCGCTGTTCCATGGCGTGTTCCAGTTGGTCGAGCAACGGGTGGTCGGCGAGCGGCACCTCAAAGTGGTGCTGAAAAGCGAGTGCGGGTCGGTGAAGCTGGATGGCATCGCTTTCGGCATCGACCGTGATGTTTGGCCGAACCCGACCATTCAGTGGGTCGAGCTGGCCTATAAGCTCGACGTCAACGAGTTCCGGGGCAACGAGACGGTGCAACTGATGATTGCCCACATCGAACCGCGCTGACGCCATTCGCGAGCAGGCTCGCTCCCACAGGCACGGTGTTGACTTTGTGGGAGCGAGCCTGCTCGCGAAAGCACCCTTTCACACACTGAATCACTCTGAACCCTCCCTCATCCCCGGTTGTCGACTAGGCTCTAAGCACTGCTTGATTGGCCTTGTGACGTCTTGTCGATTTTTTTGCCCGCGGGGGCGGGTGCTGCACCTTTTCCTGTCACTCGTCGACTTTTCAAACAGAACCCTGGAGCCTGCCCACTGATTTGAGAGGTGCCCCATGAGTCTGCTGCTCGAACCCTTTACCCTTCGCCAACTGACCCTGCCCAACCGCATCGCCGTCTCGCCGATGTGCCAGTACTCCAGCGTCGACGGTCTGGCCAACGACTGGCATCTGGTGCATCTGGGCAGCCGCGCGGTGGGCGGTGCCGGCCTTATTTTCACCGAGGCCACGGCGGTCACCGCCGACGGGCGGATCACCGCCGAAGACCTCGGTTTGTGGAACGACGAACAGATCGAACCGCTGCAACGCATCACCCGTTTCATTACGGCTCAGGGCGCTGTCGCCGGCATTCAACTGGCCCACGCCGGGCGCAAGGCCAGCACCCATCGGCCATGGATCGGCAAACACGGCAGCGTCAAACCGGAGGATGGCGGCTGGATTCCGGTCGGGCCGTCACCGATTGCCTTCGACCCGCAACACACGCAACCCAAGCAGCTGGATGAAGGGCAAATCGCCGAAGTCATCCAGGCCTTCGTTGCTGCGGCCAAACGTGCGTTGACCGCAGGTTTCAGCGTGGTCGAGGTGCATGCCGCCCATGGTTATCTGCTGCATCAGTTTCTGTCGCCATTGAGCAATCAGCGCCGCGATCAATACGGTGGTTCGTTCGAAAACCGTATTCGGCTGGTGTTGCAAGTCACCGAGGCCGTGCGCGAGGTCTGGCCACAAGAGTTGCCGGTGTTTGTCCGGGTTTCGGCCACCGACTGGGTGGAAGACGGCTGGAACCCGGATGAAACCGTGGAACTGGCGCGCCGCCTCAAGGCACTGGGAGCGGACCTGATCGACGTCTCCTCCGGTGGTACCGCCGCCAACGCCGAGATTCCGGTGGGGCCGGGTTATCAGACGCGCTTCGCCGAACGGGTGCGTAAGGAGTCGGGCATCGCCACCGGCACCGTCGGCATGATTACCGAGCCGGCGCAGGCCGAGCACATTTTGCGCACCTGTCAGGCCGACATCATCTTCCTCGCCCGCGAGCTGCTGCGTGACCCGTACTGGCCGCTGCATGCCGACGATGATCTGGGTGGGCGTAAAGCGGTGTGGCCGGCGCAGTATCAGCGCGCGACGCATCGTGATCAGCCGATTCACGAATCCGATCTGCGCGATTGATTTCAAACCGGCGCAACGTCTATAAACCCGCCATTGAACCGGCGGGTTTTTTCTTGCCTGCCATTTGCCAAGGAAGTCGAGCATGTTGATCGAGCGAGAACTGACCGAACACGACTTGCCGCTGCTGGCGCAGATCGACCGCAGTGAGCTGGTGGAGGAATGTTATCGGCTGGAAAAAGGTGAGCTGATTCTGTACCCGGTACATTTCGACATGCGCGGATGGCCGGAAGGCGAAGCCGAAGAAAATGCGCTGGCGCTGGAGAAGTGCTTGCGGCGCGGTGGCTGGTTGTACGGGGTTTTCGATGGGCAGGCGCTGGTCGCGGCGGTGGTTGTGGATAACCGGGTTATTCACAATCAGGGGTTGAGCATGCGCCAGTTGAAGTTTCTGCACATCAGCCGTGATTACCGCGGGCAAGGGCTGGGGGCGAAGTTGTTTGCGCTGGCTTGTAAGCAGGGTCGGCGATTCGGTGCCCAGGCGTTATATGTTTCAGCGACTGAATCTCGCAACACTGTGGAGTTTTATCAGAGACAGGGTTGCCGGTTGGTTGATCAGGCGGATCCAGAGTTGTTTGATCAAGAACCCAGAGACATTCATCTGTATTGCCCACTGACCTGAAGCAGTTTCTTCAATATCCGATGTTGAATGTTCTGACGCATTCGCGAGCAAGCCCGCTCCCACCCTGGTTTTGTGTCGGTCGCAAACTGTGTGATCGACCGGGATCCAGTGTGGGAGCGGGCTTGCTCGCGAAGAGGCCCTTACAGGCGCCTCAAATCATCAAGGATACTTGCGCTTGTCCAGTGCCGGCGGGAAGTACTGGTACAGCCAGGTCTCGCTCAGTGTGCGGTCATTGGTGCGGATGAACAGGCGCAGTTCCACCGGGTCGACGCTGTCGCTGGTCGGGTACCAGTCGAACAGGATCCGGTAACCCTTGATGTCATCGAGCACCAGCACGCTAAAGTCCTGCACCTTGCCGCTGGAGCAGGTGACCACCGGTTCGATCCCGGTGCCCTGTGGCAGGCGATCCAGGCCGCCACCGGTGAAGTCCACGGCAAAGCGTCGCGCCCAGACCGGCGGGTAATGCTCGCCCGGTGCCCAGCCTTCGACGAAGCCACCCATGCCCGAACGGGTCGCATGCACTCGCGCCAGCGGCGTGCCGACCGGTGGCAGGGCGCTCCAGTAGAGCTTGTAGCCATAGTTCAGCGAGTCGCCGGCGGCCACTGGCTTCTTCGGCGTCCAGAACGCGACGATGTTGTCGAGGGTTTCGCCGGTGGTAGGAATTTCCAGCAGATCAATCGAGCCTTCGCCCCACGCGGTGGTCGGTTCAACCCACAGGCTCGGGCGCTTGCTGTACCAGTCCACGGTGTCCTGATAGTTGGCGAACTCGTGGTCGGTCTGCACCAGACCGAAGCCTTTCGGATCGGTGTCGGCGAACGCGTTGAACTGCAGGGTCGCCGGGTTGTTCAGCGGACGGCAGATCCACTCGCCGTTGCCGCGCCACATCGCCAGGCGATCGGAGTCGTGAATCTGCGGGTGGATGGTGTCGCACATGCGGCGTTCGTGGGTGCCGCAGCTGAACATGCTGGTCATCGGCGCGATGCCCAGTTGTTCGATGGCGGTACGCGCGTTGATGTGGGCGTCGATCTCCATCACCACGCGCTCGGCCTGGCAATCGATGTCGAAGCGGTAGGCACCGGTGGCGCTCGGCGAGTCGAGCAGGGCGTAGACCACAAAACGGGTGGCGTTCTGCTCTGGAGTCTCGAACCAGAACTTGGTGAAGTCAGGGAATTCTTCGCGCTTTTTCGCGTAGGTGTCGACGGCCAGACCGCGAGCGGAGAGGCCATATTGGCCAGTGGCATCGACCGCGCGGAAATAACTGGCGCCGAGGAACGACACCACGTCATGGCGATCCAGCTCCGGCGCCTTGAACAGCTTGAAGCCGGCAAACCCCAGGTCGCCCTTGAGCTGCTGGGTGTCGACTGAGGTGTTCTCGTAATTGAACAGCGTCGGGCGGAAATGCACTTCGCGGGCGGTGCGGGTCTTCGGATCGACGCTGTACATGCGCACCGGTTGACGGAAACCCATGCCGACGTGGAAGAACTGCACGTCCAGCTGACCCTTGTTCTCCTTCCACAGCGAATGATCACCGTCGTAGCGGATCGCGTTGAAGTTCTGCGGGGTCATGGTCGCCAAAGTCGGCGGCAGCACCTGTTTGCTGTCCTGATAGGCCGTTCCGGCCAATTGCTTGGCTTGGCGCTTCAGCGCTTCGAAGTCGAAAGCCTGGGCCTCGCCATCGGCGGCGCCACCATTGGCGGCCCAGGCACGGGCGGCCAGCAGGCCGGAAGCCGAGAGACCGGTGTAAGCCGCAATGGCCATCGACGCTTTGAGCAAATTCCTGCGGTGCATAAATACAACCTGTCGTGAGCAATCCCGCGCCTTTCCTGGCACGTGCTGGATCAGAAATTACGGTTCGGACAAGCCTTCGGCCAAACGCAACGGACTATAAACAGATGCCGGCTAGCTTAAACGGTTCGCTCGCCGAGCAAAATTCGTTGATTCACAGTGACAGAGTGTCAATGAAACAAGACATGTCGGTTAAAAATCTGACAGGGCGTTCTGATTTATGCGGCATATCTGCTTTTTTCGACTAATTACTCTAAAAACCGCTTTTCAGCGCCGATTTAATTTCTATTCTATGGGCATGACCGGTGTTGACCGGTAGGGCACACGGCGCTGCTGTAAGGGGCAGGGCGATGTGGTGGTTTAGCAATTCTTTGAAGTATTGAAGGACATCGTCCATGGCAAAAATACAAGGTATCGCCGAAATGCTCGGCATCTTCCCCTGCCTCGGCAGCGGCCGTAGAAGGCGTCGTTTGAGTTCTGAAGAGCTGAAGCTGGTGGAGCGTTATCGCGAGTTGTCGGAGAGTGACCGGATTGCGATGCGGTATCTGGTGGATGCGATGCGGAGTGTTTCGCGGTTTTGAGTGGAAATAAAAAGGGGCGGACTGAAAGGTCCGCCCCTTTTTATCTGGATCAGCTACACGTTCCCAGGACTGGATACGGCCGCTGGCCGCGCATCAACTCCGGCACATCCCGCCATTTGACCCACGCCTGCTGTTGCCAGTGCAGCAGCGGTACGGTAACGCCTGCCCAATGCATTGAGCTCAAGCTCGGGTGGTTTTCCACAGGGCTTGATTGGGCTTCGCGCAGCATCGGGATCACTTCATGACTTAGCCATTGGCGCAGGTTGCGGTTTTCCGGGACGAAGTGGTGGACAAGCAGGGCGTATAGGCCGGACTCGCTGACTATCGCGCAATCGACGATTTCGCCGTCCTTACGCATGGGGACGTTGCGACGCTGATCGGGATCGAGTTTCAGGGTAAGGCGCTCGTTCAGCGGATAGCCCATCAGGCGACCGAGATCCTGAACGCAGAACCAGGCTTCGTGTTCTTGCATGAATGCGTGGAGGAAGCGGTTGTGGCGGGTGAAGACGGTGGGGGTGAAGTGGGTCGACGATGAGTTTTGGATTTGTGCAGACATGTAGTGACTTCCGATTTGAGTAGGAAAGTCGCCATCAACTCTTCGACAAGTTGGGTGGCGAACCGTATGGCGTTCGAAGTCGGGATACTTCCAGTCAAACACGGAAAAGCCAGAAGGCCCGCGCCACACGGCCCGCCATAAAGCAAAACTGAAGCTACGACAGCCACAGTTCAATGGAGGGCATGCAAGCACCGCGTTGACAGTTTCCGGCTTCGACCCCGGGTCGCTGATTTGGCAGCGACGGGATGAAGCCTATCGGTCAGGCGCTTGCGGCGACAAGTCTACTCTGTGGACGCGCAGCGTAGGAAATTGGGCTTTTTGGGGGAGGCTGTGTCTGTAGGAAATGCCTGTTTTTGCATTGCTTGCAGCCAGGCTGCGTCTGAGGCGCGTTTTTTCATTTATTTATGGAGATTCATGCAACGAACTGCAGGTTTTATCCATGCTGATCGAATTTTCCGTTTCCAATTACCGCTCGTTCCGGGACAGGCAAACGC
The DNA here is from genome assembly GCF_058787295.1 of Pseudomonas sp. FW305-3-2-15-E-TSA4. Classification (NCBI taxonomy): domain Bacteria; kingdom Pseudomonadati; phylum Pseudomonadota; class Gammaproteobacteria; order Pseudomonadales; family Pseudomonadaceae; genus Pseudomonas; species Pseudomonas sp. FW305-3-2-15-E-TSA4. Next base: position 234,543 of record NZ_JBYSZP010000001.1, read on the forward strand.
TGTCCATGGTCGCGAGCCCTCGGCTGAGCAAGGCGCGAAACGTCTTCAGCGCCGGCACGAGCACTGAAAAGCTCCCGGACCTGCTCAAGGTCGCCGCCATTTACGGACCCAACGCTTCTGGCAAATCGTCGCTCATTCGCGCAATGGGCATCGTCGGCAGATTGCTGGCGACACCCGCAGGCATCCATGGCGACGTACTACCGGTTGCATCCTTTCGCTTTGACGAGACGCTAAGAGAAGCGCCCAGCGTTTTTGAATACGACTTTGTTCAAAGCGGGTTGCGTTATCGATTTGTGCTCGCGTTGACAGCGCAGCGCATTGTCCATGAACAATTGCTCTGTTATCCAAAAGGAAAGGAAACCTTGCTTTATAACCGTCAAGTTGATTCCCTCGGTGAGCATTACACCTTTGGGAAAGCCCTTGAAGGCGGTAAGGACGTGCATTGTGCGTGGCGGCGTTTGACCAGTCCCAGGATGCTGTTTATTGCACAAGCCGTTACCCACAGCAGCGAAGAGCTGACGCAGTTGCGCGCACCATTTTGCTGGTTTCAAAGAGGTTTGCTGGTAGTCGAGCAGAGCAATATGCAGGGCCTCTCTACGGCGTCGATTCGTTTTCTGCAGATGGTTGAAAGTCATACCAGTGATCTGCGTGATTTTCTCTGCGCTCTGGATATTCCGGTATCTGCGATCCAGCTCAGTTCGGAGCATTCCACTGCGCCTCCAGACAATCGAAAGATGACGTTGAAGGAGTTTATTGCCGCTGCGCAGGGAGACAAGTTGACCCTGACGCATGCCAGTATCTCAGGCGAGGCTGAATTCGATTTTGCCGAGGAATCGTGCGGCACCAAGAACCTGATCGGCTTCTGGTTGCCGTGGTTCATGATGAATCAGGCTGGCGGCAGCGGCGTTCTCTGTGTCGACGAATTGAACAGCAGTCTGCATCCTGAAATCGTCGGGGTCCTGATTGGCAAACATCTGGACAGCGGGCTGAATACTCAGTTGATTTTCACCACTCACGACACGCACTTGATGAATGAAAAAATTCTGCGACGTGATCAGTTCTGGATTTCGGAGCGTGATGCATATGGCGCGACAAGTCTGTTTTCCGTTCACGACTTTGAAGGCCGGGAAAGCGAGGACGTCGAGAAGCGCTATTTCGAGGGACGCTATCGCGGGCTGCCACTGATCAGGCAGGGCTGACCATGGTGAGTTCGAGCAAGTCGTTTGATCGAAAAGCGTCACGCTTCAAACCACAGCCCAAAGTGCTGGTGCTCTGCGAGGACAGTAAGTCGGGAAAGCGTTATCTGGAGGAGGCCGCGTTTCACTTTCGGGCCCGGGCTCAGGTTGAGATCGTCCATTGCGGCGTGACACACCCGAGCGGTATCGTGGAGCGGGCGGTGATGCGGCAGAAACGCTTTGACAAGGTATTTTGTGTGGTGGATCGCGATACACATCTGTGTTTCGAGCGCGCGTTGAATACAGCCAGATCGCATCCAAAAATCTACGTTATCGCATCGTATCCGTGTTTCGAGTTCTGGCTTCTTTTGCACTTTGGTTTCAGTCGCAAGCCATTCCGGGCCGTGGGGAAAAACTCCCCAGGTGACCTGGTGAGCAAGTGCTTGAGGACGAAACCCGACATGGCGGGCTATGAGAAGGGTAGGGACATCAGTTATTTCACTCAGTTGCTGGGTGAGCCGTTCCAGCGGGCGAGAACGCTTGCGCCGAAAGTGCTTGAGGACGTCGCCGTCAGTGGTGAGCCCAATCCCAGTACGGAAATCCATTTGCTGATGGATGAGTTCGAGACCTTATCCAGGCCGCAACTGATCTAGCACCCTGCCCGCCTCCCTGCGGGCAGGTTGCTGATATTTAGCGACTCACCTTCCACGCATCCCCAGCCGGCGCCTTCCCATGGTCATACGGCTTGCCGATCCACATATAAACCAACCCCAATCCAATCACGATGGCCGTGCTCAGCACCATCGCATAGTTCACATACCACGCCGCATCCGGCGTGCGTGGCCAGGCCATGTTGATGATTGCGCCGACGCCATACACCAGCGCGCCGATGTTCACTGGCCAGCCCCACGCGCCGAGGGTGAATTTGCCGCTGGGTTTCCAGCCTTTGCTGCGGGCGTAGAGGGCAGCCAGCACGATCATCTGGAACGCGAGGTAGATGCCGATGGCGGCGAAGCTGACGATGGTGGCCACGGCGTCTTGCAGGAAGAAGCCGAGGGCGATGATCAGGGCGGGCAGGACACCGGACACGAACAGCGCGGCAACGGGCACCTGAGTGGTAGGAGAAATCTTTTTCAGCAGTCGGCTGCCGATGACCATTTCGTCGCGGGCGTAGGAGTACAGCAGACGACTCGCCGCAGCCTGCAGGCTGATGACGCAGGAGATGAAGGAAATCATCACCACGCCCATCACCACTTTCGAGCCGATCGGGCCGAAGGCGTTATTGAGGATGGTGGTGACCGGGTCTTTGTCGGTGCCGTTGATCACCGCTTGCATGTCCGGCACGGCGAGGATCAACGCCAGGCAGGCGAACATCGCCGCGATGCCGCCGATGTAGATGGTCATGCGCATGGCCACCGGGATTTTTGCGCTGGGGTTCGGGGTTTCTTCGGCAACGTCGCCGCATGCCTCGAAACCGTAGTAGAGGAACATTCCCGCCAGCGAAGCGGTGAGGAACGCCGGCAGGTATGAGCCATCAACGCTGATGTCGAAGGTGTTGAACAGCACGCTCAGCGGTTGGTGACGTTCGAAGATCAGCAGGTACACGCCGACGATCACCGCGCCGACCAGTTCGCAGAGGAAGCCGAACATGGCGATACGCGCCAGCACTTTGGTGCCGCTCAGATTGACCAGCGTGGCGAACAGGGTCAGCACCAGCGCGATGACGATGTTGGTGTTGTTGCTCGGCTCAAACCCGAGCATCGCCGCCAGATACGGGCCGGCACCGACGGCCACCGCCGCGATGGTCACGCACAGGGCGATGGAGTAGATCCAGCCGACCATCCACGCCCATTTTTTGCCGACCAGACGTCGCGCCCATGGATAAACGCCGCCGGAAATCGGGAACTGTGAAACCACTTCGCCGAAGATCAGGCACACCAGCAACTGGCCGCAACCGACCAGCAAGTAAGCCCAGAACATCGGTGGCCCGCCGGCCGCGAGGCACAGGCCGAACAGGGTATAAACCCCCACGACCGGTGACAGATAGGTGAACCCTAAAGCGAAGTTTTCCCACAGGCTCATGCTGCGGTTGAAGTTCGAGGTGTAGCCGAGTTTGCGCAGTTGTTCGGCATCGCTGTCGGCAACGGCGGCCGAGAATTCGGGTGAGGCACTCATGGGTGTTTGCTCCGGGAAATCGGCAGATTTCGGATGGCCGAAGCCGTGGCGGGGCTTTGTGGGCGCCGCCCGGGTCGGTAGTTATTGTTTTGGAATCCTGGTGGTGCGTAATGCCGGTTTTCTTCCTGAAACCGGGGTGACGCCTTCGCGAGCAGGCTCGCTCCCACCTTGGAATGCGTCCCCCTGTGGGAGCGGGCTTGCTCGCGAAGCTTTTAAAGGCTTAGTGCTTGAACATCACATGCCGAATCGTGGTGTAGTCCTCCAGCCCGTACATGGACATGTCCTTGCCGTAACCGGATAATTTCTGACCGCCATGGGGCATTTCGCTGACGAGCATGAAGTGTGTGTTGACCCAGGTGCAGCCGTACTGCAACCGCGCCGACAAGCGATGCGCGCGTCCGACATCCGCCGTCCACACCGAGGAGGCGAGGCCGTAGTCGGAGTCGTTGGCCCACTCCAGCGCCTGCGTTTCATCGGTGAACTTGGTTACTGACACCACCGGCCCGAACACTTCGCGGCGCACGATCTCGTCATCCTGTTGCGCGTCGGCCAGCACCGTCGGCTCGAAGAAGAAACCGTCGCCTTCCACAGCCTTGCCACCGGTGATCAAGCGAATGTGCGACTGTGCCACGGCGCGTTCGACGAAAGCGGCCACGCGGTCGCGATGTTGCGCGGTGATCAGCGGCCCCAGCTCGGTCGACGGATCATCCTGCAAGCCGTACTTGATGCTGCTCACCGCCGCGCCGAGCTTCTCGACAAACTTGTCGTAGATGCCCTGCTGCGCGTAGATCCGGCACGCGGCGGTGCAGTCCTGTCCGGCGTTGTAGAAACCGAAGGTGCGGATGCCTTCGACGGCGGCATCGATGTCGGCGTCGTCGAAGATGATCACCGGCGCCTTGCCACCCAGTTCCATGTGCATGCGTTTGACGCTGTCGGCGGTGCTGGAAATGATGTTCGAGCCAGTGACGATGGAGCCAGTCAGCGAGACCATGCGCACTTTAGGATGCGTGACCAACGGGCTGCCGACGGTAGGACCGCGACCGAATACCAGATTGAGTACACCGGCCGGGAAGATTTCCGACGCCAGTTCGGCCAGACGCAACGCGGTCAGCGGGGTTTGTTCCGACGGCTTGAGCACCACGGTATTACCGGCAGCGAGGGCCGGGGCGATTTTCCAGGCGACCATCATCAACGGGTAGTTCCACGGCGCGATGGAGGCGATCACGCCCACCGGATCGCGGCGGATCATCGAGGTGTGGCCGGGCAGGTATTCGCCACCGGCCGAACCGCTCATGCAACGACTGGCGCCGGCGAAGAAACGGAATACGTCGGCAATCGCCGGGATCTCGTCGTTCAGTGCGGCGCTGTAGGGTTTGCCGCAGTTGTCGGATTCGAGTTTCGCCAGTTCCTCGCCGTGGGCTTCGATGGCGTCTGCGAGTTTGAGCAGCAGCAGCGAACGGTCTTTCGGCGTGGTTTGCGACCACTCGGCGAAGGCGTTGTCGGCGGCGCGCACGGCGGCATCGACCTGGGCCTCGGAGGCTTCGTTGATCTCCACCAGTACGCTGCCGAGCGCCGGGTTGAGCACCGGTTGGGCCGGGCCTTCGCCGTTGACCAGGTGGCCATTGATCAAGAGTCTGGTTTGCATGTCTGTTGTCCTCTTCGAAGCAATTGTTATTTTTCTGAAGAAACCGGGTTCCATTGTGGGAGCGGGCTTGCTCGCGAAAGCGGTGGGTCAGCCGACATCAATGCTGAATTTGATTGCCTCTTCGCGAGCAAGCCCGCTCCCACATTTCGATCCGGTTTCTTCAGTTATTCGGTTATTTGCCGCCACTGCCCGCGACACTCTCGCCACCCCGGGTCAGGTAATACGCGCCGAGAATCGGCAGCATGGTCACCATCATCACCAGCATGGCGACGACATTGGTCACCGGCACATCCCGTGGGCGGCTGAGCTGGTTGAGCAGCCACAACGGCAACGTGCGCTCATGCCCGGCGGTGAACGTGGTGACGATGATTTCGTCGAACGACAGCGCAAAGGCGAGCATGCCGCCGGCCAACAGCGCCGAGCCGAGGTTGGGCAGGATGATGTAGCGAAAGGTCTGCCAGCCATCGGCACCGAGGTCCATCGAGGCCTCGATCAGACTGTGCGAAGTACGCCGCAGACGGGCGATGACGTTGTTGTAGACGATCACCACGCAGAACGTCGCGTGACCGACGATGATGGTGAACATCCCCGGCTCGATCCCCAGTGTCTTGAACGTCGCCAGCAGCGCGATCCCGGTGATGATCCCCGGCAGCGCGATCGGCAAAATCAGCATCAGCGAAATGCCCTGCTTGCCGAAGAAGTCGCGGCGGTACAACGCGGCTGAAGCCAGTGTGCCGAGCACCATCGCGATCAACGTGGCGATGGCGGCAATCTGCAGCGAGAGCTTGATCGCCTCCAGCACATCCGGCCGCGAAAACGCCACGCTGAACCAGTGCAGGGTGAAGCCCTTCGGCGGAAAGCTGAACGCGGCTTCCTCGGTGTTGAAGGCGTAAAGAAAGATGATCAGGATCGGAAAGTGCAGAAACACCAACCCGCCCCAGGCCGCGATGCGCAGACCGAGAGATGCTTTTTCAGAGTGCATCGAAGGCCCCCAGTCGTTTGACGATGGACAGGTAAATGGCGATCAACACAATCGGCACCAACGTGAACGCTGCGGCCATCGGCATGTTGCCGATCGCACCTTGCTGCGCGTAGACCATGCTGCCGACGAAGTAACCCGGCGGCCCGACCAATTGCGGCACGATGAAGTCGCCCAGGGTCAGGGAAAAAGTGAAGATCGAACCGGCAGCAATTCCCGGAATCGACAGCGGCAGAATCACCTGCATGAAGGTCTGGCGCGGCTTGGCGCCGAGGTCGGCGGAAGCCTGCAACAGCGATGGCGGCAGACGCTCCAGCGACGCCTGAATCGGCAGGATCATGAACGGCAGCCAGATGTAGACGAACACCATGAAGCGCCCCAAGTGCGAGGTCGACAGGGTGCTGCCGCCCACTCCGGGAATGCCGAGGATGAACTGCAACACCGGCTCCAGTCCCAAATGTTGCACGAACCACTGCGCGACACCGCCCTTGGCCAGCAGCAACGTCCAGGCGTAGGCCTTGACGATGTAACTGGCCCACATCGGCAGCATCACCGCGATGTAGAAAAACGCCTTGGTCTTGCCCGTGGTGTAGCGCGCCATGTAATAGGCAATCGGGAACGCGACGATGGCGCTGGCGATCGACACGACGATGGCCATGCTCAGCGTGCGCAGGATGATGTCGAAGTTCGACGGCTGAAACAGCGCGGCAAAATTCGCCAGGGTCAGGTCAGGAGTGACCGCCATGGTGAAGTCGTCGAAGGTGTAAAAACCCTGCCACAACAGCACCAGCAGCGAGCCGAGGTAGATCGCGCCGAACCACAGCAACGGCGGCACCAGCAGCAGCGACAAATACAGGTTCGGTTTGCGATAGAGCAGGTTGGAGAACCGCCGCAACGGCGGTGCTTGAGTCATCGCGAGCGTGCTCATTTCACACCCCGCTCGCGACGGTGTCGTGCAGCGGGATCATCGCTTCCCGCGCCCAGCGTGCGCTCAGGCGCTGGCCGGTCTGGTGCTGCGCGCTGCTGTCGATCCACTGATTGTTGGCGTGACTGATGCTCAGGGTCTGGCCGTTTTCCAGCGTCAGTTCATAGCGCGTGGCGCTGCCCTGATACTGGATGTCGTGGAGCAGACCACTGACTTCGATTTCATGGCTGGCGAGCGGCCCTTCGGCGAAACGCACGTGCTCGGGGCGGATCGAAAACGGCTGCGGATGGCCGCTGATTTGCCGTGCGAGATCGCCACGAATCACATTCGAAGTACCAACGAATTCGGCGACGAATGTGGTGGTGGGTTTCATGTACAGATTGCGCGGGGTGTCGACCTGTTCGATGCGGCCCTTGTTGAATACAGCGACGCGATCGGACATCGACAGCGCCTCGGTCTGGTCGTGAGTGACGAAGATGAAAGTGATGCCGAGCTGGCGTTGCAGCTTCTTCAGTTCACTCTGCATCTGCTCGCGCAATTTCAGGTCGAGGGCGCCCAATGGCTCATCAAGCAACAGCACGCGCGGACGATTGACCAAGGCGCGGGCGAGGGCGACACGCTGGCGCTGACCGCCGGACAACTGCACCGGTTTGCGTGCGCCGTAGCCACCGAGGGCGACCATGTCCAACGCGTCTTCGGCGCGCTTGTGGCGCTCGGTTTTGCTCACGCCTTTGACCTTCAAACCGTAGGCGACGTTGTCCAGCACGTTCATGTGCGGGAACAGTGCGTAATCCTGGAAGACGGTGTTCACATCACGTTGATACGGCGGCAGACCGGCGGCTTCGGCGCCGTGAATGCGGATCGAGCCGGCACTCGGTTGTTCGAAACCGGCGATCAGGCGCAGGCAGGTGGTCTTGCCCGAGCCGGAAGGGCCGAGCATGGAAAAGAACTCGCCGTCCTGGATGTCGATGGAAACCCGGTCAACGGCCTTCACCTCGCCGAACTGCCGGGAAACGTTGGCGAACTGGACTGCAAGCGTCATGGTGCGGTGCTCCAAAAAGGCGAAAGCCGTCGCAGCGGCCCCGCCTGGACTTCTGAAAAATCTGAATCCTGTTTCTTTTGTGGCGAGGGAGCTTGCTCCCGCTGGAGTGCGCAGCACTCCCAAATTGGCCACATGCGATTTGAATGGCAGACCGCATTGCCAGGTCTTGGGGCGGCTTCGCCACCCAGCGGGAGCAAGCTCCCTCGCCACAGGTGAGCGGCGTGTCAGCGGCCGCCCATGATCGCGATGTAGTCCTGCGTCCAGCGGCTATAAGGCACGAACTTGCCGCCCTCGGCCTGCGGGGTTTTCCAGAAGGCGATCTTGTCGAACTGGTCGAAGCCATTGGTCTTGCAACCCTCGGCGCCGAGCAGTTCGCTCTCCTTGCACGCCGCGGGCACGGCTGGCAGCGAACCAAACCACGCCGCCACGTCACCCTGGACCTTTGGCTGCAGCGACCAATCCATCCACTTGTACGCGCAGTTCGGGTGCTTGGCTTCGGCGTGCAGCATGGTGGTGTCGGCCCAGCCGGTGGCGCCTTCTTTCGGGATGGTCGAAGCAATTGGCTGCTTCTCGTTGATCAGGCCGTTGACCTGATACGGCCACGCGCTCGACGCCACCACACCTTCGTTCTTGAAGTCACTCATCTGTACCGTGGTGTCGTGCCAGTAACGGTGAATCAATGGCTGCTGCGCGCGCAGCAGATCGAGCACGGCCTTGTACTGCGCTTCGGTGAGTTGATACGGATCCTTGATCCCAAGCTCAGGTTTGGCGGTCTTCAGGTACAGCGCCGCGTCGGCGATGTAGATCGGGCCGTCATAGGCCTGCACGCGACCCTTGTTCGGTTTGCCGTCGGGGAAATTCTGCGCGTCGAACAGTACGTTCCAGCTGGTCGGCGGCGTCTTGAACACGTTGGTGTTGTACATCAGCACGTTCGGACCCCACTGATACGGGGTGCCGTAGGTCTGGTTGTTGACCACGTACCACGGCGCATCTTTCAGCCGTGGATCGAGGGTTTTCCAGTTCGGGATCAACGCGGTGTTGATCGGTTGCACACGCTTGCCGACGATCAGGCGCAACGAGGCATCGCCCGAGGCGGTGACCAGATCGTAACCACCCTTGGCCATCAGGCTGACCATCTCGTCGGAGGTCGCGGCGGTCTTCACGTTGACCTTGCAGCCGGTTTCCTTCTCGAAACCGCTCACCCAGTCGTAAGCCTTGTCGCTCTCGCCACGTTCGATGTAGCCCGGCCAGGCCACGATATCCAGCTGACCCTCGCCGGCGCCGACCGCCTTCAGCGGCTCGGCAGCTTGCAGGCTGGCGCTGGCCAGTAAGGCTGTGGTGATTGCACTGAGCAGTGCGGTCTTGTGCACGAACATGGTTGAACCCTCTTCTTTAAATTATGGTCGGGGCAGTTGTGAACGCGGTGCAGCATGCCGTTGGCGGCTTGTTATTAGCGTAGTCAGAGATGCTGGCCGTGGCGGGCCATGATGTGCCGCACCACGCTGTAGTCCTGCAGCGAATCACTGGATAAGTCTTTGCCGTATCCGGAGCGTTTCAGCCCGCCGTGGGGCATTTCGCTGACCAGCATGAAATGGCTATTGATCCACGTGCAGCCGTACTGCAAGCGGGCGGCGACCTGCATTGCCTTGTCCAGATTCTGCGTCCACACCGACGAGGCGAGGCCGTATTCGGAGTCGTTGGCCCAGTCCACGGCTTGCGCGAGTTCGTCGAAGCGGGTCACGGTGACCACCGGGCCGAACACTTCGCGCTGGACGATTTCATCAGTCTGTTTGCAACCGGCCAGCAACGTCGGCTGGTAGAAGAACCCGGCGCCGGAATGCACCGCCGCGCCAGTCACGCGCTCGATGTGCGGCTGGCCGAGGGCGCGCTCGACGAAACTGGCGACGCGGTCGCGCTGGCGGGTGCTGATCAGCGGGCCGATCTCGTTGTCGGCATCGCGCTTGCCGGCGAAGCGCAGGCTGCTGACTGCTGCGCCGAGTTCGGCGATCAGTTTGTCGTGAATCCCGGCCTGGGCGTAGATGCGGCACGCCGCGGTGCAATCCTGCCCGGCGTTGTAGTAACCGTGGGTGCGCACGCCGTCGACCACCGCTTGAATGTCGGCGTCGTTGCAGACGATCACCGGGGCCTTACCGCCAAGCTCCAAGTGTGTGCGTTTCAGGGTTTTCGCTGCAGCCTGGAGAATCTTCTGCCCGGTGACGATATCGCCGGTCAGCGACACCATGCGCACTTTCGGATGGCCAACAAGGTGGCTGCCGACGCCTTCACCGCCACCGCAGATGATGTTGATCACCCCGCGCGGCAGGATCTCGGCGAGTGCTGGCGCCAGTGCGAGGATCGACAGCGGTGTGTGTTCCGACGGCTTGAACACCAGCGTATTGCCGGCGGCGAGGGCCGGGGCGATTTTCCACGCGGCCATCATGATCGGGTAGTTCCACGGCGCAATCGACGCCACCACGCCAATCGGATCGCGACGCACCATGCTGGTGTAACCCGGCAGGTACTCGCCACTGAGCTGACCGGTCTGGCAGCGCACGGCACCAGCGAAGAAGCGGAACACGTCGACGGTGGCGGTCAGATCGTCCTGCCGCGCCAGGTGCAGCGGCTTGCCGCAGTTCAGCGCTTCGAGGCGGGCGAGGTAATCGGCGTGTTTTTCGACGGCGTTGGCGATGTCCAGCAGCAGACTGGAACGTTGTTGCGGCGTGGTGCGCGACCATTCGCCAAAAGCGCGATGGGCGGCGAGGATCGCGGTTTCGACCTGCTCGGTGCTGGCCTCGGCGATGTGGGTGAGGATTTCACCGCTGGCCGGGTTGAGGATCGGTTCGACAAAACCCTGCCCGGCGACCAGTTCGCCGTCGATCAACAACGCGGTACACATCGGGGTCTGCACGCCAGCCATTTTCCGCGATCTCTTTTCTTGTGTGGTCATTGTGGCTCCCGTGCCCGGGAGCCGACCGTCTTATAGATGCAGCAAGACTAGTGCGCGGCTCCGAGGTCGACAAATTCTAAATACTGAAGGTGGCATTCGATTAAATAGATGGCTTGCGTCCACCGTGCGGCTGCTCGCGGGCCACGGTCAGGAATGGATCGACCAGGGCAGGGCGCGCGGTCCCGCGGCGCCAGGCCAGACCGACATCGAGGGTCTGGTTGAGGTCGGCAATCGGCCGCGCTTCGATGATGTCGCCCTCCAGTGACCATGGGCGATAAGTCATGTCGGGCTGGATCGACACACCCAAGCCCGCCGCCACCAGACTTCGCACGGCTTCGGTAGAGGCGGTGCGCAGAGTGATCTTCGGTTGCAGCCCGGCGCCGCGCCAAAGCCTTTGGGCGTTGCGATCCATTTCATCAACATTCAGTTGAATCAGCGGTTCGCGAGCGACGTCGGCGAGGTTGATGCTGTCGTGTTCCAGCAGCGGATGTTGGGCCGGCAGCCACAGACGGTGCGGCGAGTGGGTCAGCACTTCGGTCTGCAGGGCGTGGCGGTCTTCGAGGTTGGAGAGGATCAGCACGCCAACATCGATTTCGCCGCTGACCAGCAAATGCTCGATGTACGGCCGCTCGTCCTCCATCACCCGGATCTCGACGTTGGGATAGGCACGCTGGAACCGGGTGAGCAGATCGGCGAGGTAATAACCGGCGACCAGGCTGGTTACGCCGACAATCAACTGTCCGGCGACCTGATCGGTGCTTTGTTGCAGGCTGCGCTTGGCATTGTCCACGGTGGCCAGAATCAGGTGCGCCTGGCGCAGGAACTGGTGGCCCTGATGGGTCAGGGTCATGCCCTTGGCGTGGCGGCTGAACAGGCTGACGCCGATTTCCTCTTCCAGTTGCTGAATGGCGAGGGTCAGGGTCGATTGGGAAATAAACGCGGTTTGCGCGGCGGCGGAAATCGAGCCGGTCTCGGCCACCGCGATGAAGTGACGGATCTGACGCAGGGTCATCATGAGGAGGGTACCCGGTGGGCGGTTTTTATAGATTGGCCTGAGTGTATATCTATTTTCGCGAAGGGCTGTTGCCAGTGCTTGTACAGGAAAGTGAGCAACATCTGGAAGCACACTCGCCGGCCGCTCGGGGGCACTTTCGAACTAGGCTGAGGGCCTGATAGATCCGGATAACCCCTGTTTTGGAGGCGGAACATGAACACCCGTGGATTGCTCGATCAACTACTCAAGTCTGGCCAGGATCTTTTGCAGAACAAGGCCGGTGGCGCGCAGAACAAACCCGCGGCTGGCGGGCTGGGCGGTTTGCTGGGTGGGTCTTCAGGCTCCGGTGCGCTGGGCGGCCTGCTCTCGGGGGCAGGCGGTGGTGCTCTGGCGGCCGGGGCCATGGGCCTGCTGCTCGGCAGCAAAAAGGCGCGCAAGGTCGGCGGCAAAGTTGCGGTCTACGGTGGCCTCGCTGCCCTTGGTGTGCTGGCCTATAAGGCTTACGGCAACTGGAACGCCCAGAAAGGCACCGCCCCACAAACCGAACCGCAAACCCTGGATCGTCTGCCACCGGCGCAAGCCGAGCAGCACAGCCAGGCGATTCTCAAAGCACTGGTCGCCGCCGCCAAGGCTGACGGCCACATCGATGATCGCGAACGCCAGTTGATCGAGGGCGAGTTCACCAAACTCGACAACGATCAGGAACTGCAACACTGGCTGCACGCCGAACTTAACAAACCCCTCGACCCCACCGACGTCGCCCGTGCTGCGAGTACGCCGGAGATGGCGGCGGAGATGTACATCGCCAGTGTGATGCTGGTGGATGAGGAGAGCTTTATGGAGAAGGCGTATCTGGAGGAGTTGGCCAAGCAACTGAAGCTGGAGCCGGGGTTGAAGGTGGAGCTGGAGAAGCAGGTGCGCCTGGCATCGCAATAGAACTGCCTGAACACGGTACTTATGTAGGAGCTGCGGCACGCTGCGATCTTTTGATGTTGGCTTTAAAAATCAAAAGATCGCAGCGTGCCGCAGCTCCTACAGGGTTTTGGACTGGACGCCGAAATTAGTAGGCGCGAGCCTGCTCACGATTGCGTTTTCAGCCGCGCATCCACATCAATGGCCGATCCAGCGCCCCTTTTTGCCGTTCCATCGCTGGCACGCCAGCCCCGGATTGTCGGACAGTCCCACCCCAGAGCCTTCCCGCGAACCACGTCGGGCCGGCCCGAGGGTTAAAAAGCGTCTTATAAATGAAACACCGCCCTCGGCTATACTCCCCGCATTTCGACTTAGGCACGAGGAATCACTGTGAAGAACTGGACGTTGCGCCAACGCATTTTGGCGAGCTTTGCGGTGATTATCGCGATCATGTTGCTGATGGTCGTTGTCTCGTATTCACGGTTGCTGAAGATCGAGGCCAGTGAAAGCAGCGTGCGTGACGACGCGGTTCCCGGCGTCTATTACAGCTCGATGATCCGCGGGGCGTGGGTTGACAGCTATCTGCAGACCCAGGAACTGCTCGGTCTCAAGGAAGGGCAGGGCATCAGCAGCGAAGATGCGGCGGATTACAAGGCGTTCGAGACGCGCCTGCAAGAGCAGATGGCCAACTACCGCAACACCGTCACCACCGACGAAGACCGGGTCGAGTTCGCCGCGTTCGAGAAGGATCACGACACCTACATGCAGATTCAGGATCAGGTGCTCGACTTGCACAAGCGCAACCTGGAAGCCGACGCGGTCAAGCTGTTCACCGAGAAGCTGACCCCGGCCTGGTACACCGGTCGCATGAAACTCAACGACATCATCGGCGAAAACAAACGGGTCGCTGATCAGGCCATGGCCAACATCGACGAGGCGGTAGCGGCGGCCAAGGTCAGCATGTTCGTCTCGCTGCTGGTGGCCGTGCTCGCAGCCGGTGCCTGCGGTCTGCTGCTGATGCGCGCGATCATGGCGCCGATGAACCGCATCGTGAAGATCCTCGAAATCATGCGTACCGGCGACTTGAGCAGCCGTCTCAATCTGGACCGCAAGGACGAGTTCGGCGCGGTGGAAACCGGCTTCAACGACATGATGACCGAGCTGACTTCGCTGGTGTCCCAGGCCCAACGCTCCTCGGTGCAGGTGACCACTTCGGTGACCGAAATTGCCGCCACCTCCAAGCAGCAACAGGCCACCGCCACCGAAACCGCGGCCACCACCACCGAAATCGGCGCGACCTCACGTGAAATCGCCGCCACCTCGCGGGATCTGGTGCGCACCATGACCGAAGTGTCCACCGCCGCCGATCAGGCCTCGGTACTCGCCGGTTCCGGCCAGCAAGGCCTGGCGCGCATGGAAGACACCATGCACTCGGTGATGGGCGCAGCCGATCTGGTCAATGCCAAACTGGCGATCCTCAACGAGAAGGCCGGCAACATCAATCAGGTGGTGGTGACCATCGTCAAGGTCGCCGATCAGACCAACCTGCTGTCGCTCAACGCTGCCATCGAGGCCGAGAAGGCCGGCGAGTACGGGCGTGGTTTTGCCGTGGTCGCCACCGAAGTACGGCGTCTGGCGGATCAGACCGCCGTCGCCACTTACGACATTGAGCAGATGGTCCGCGAGATCCAGTCGGCGGTGTCTGCCGGCGTGATGGGCATGGACAAGTTTTCCGAAGAAGTGCGCCGCGGCATGGCCGAAGTACAGCAGGTCGGTGAGCAGCTGTCGCAGATCATCCATCAGGTGCAGGCGCTGGCGCCGCGGGTGTTGATGGTCAACGAAGGCATGCAGGCTCAGGCCACTGGTGCCGAACAGATCAACCATGCGCTGGTGCAGTTGGGCGACGCCAGCAGCCAGACCGTCGAGTCGCTGCGTCAGGCCAGTTTCGCCATCGACGAACTGAGCCAGGTGGCCGTCGGGCTGCGCAGCGGCGTTTCGCGATTCAAAGTCTGATGAGTGAAATCACCGCCAAACGCAGCGCTGCGCCGGTGGCGAAGCAGGCGTTGTTCCTGCTGTTTCGCATCGGTAGCGAGCGTTACGCCTTGCGCGCCACCGAGGTGGCGGAAGTGCTGCCGCGCCTGCCGTTGAAGCCGATTGCCCAAGCGCCGAACTGGGTCGCCGGGGTGTTCGCCTATCGCGGTGCGGTGGTACCGGCCATCGACCTCAGCGCGCTGACTTTCGGCCATCCCGCCGAGGCGCGCACCAGTACGCGGCTGGTGCTGGTGCATTACCGTCCGGATGAACAGCAGCCGTCGCGCTGGCTCGGGCTGATCCTTGAGCAGGCGACCGACACCCTGCGCTGCAATCCCGAGGATTTTCAGCCATATGGCCTGGACAATCGTCAGGCGCCGTACCTCGGCCCGGTGCGCGAAGATGCCCAGGGGCTGGTGCAATGGGTGCGGGTCAACGACTTGCTGGATGACGCGGTGCGCAGCCTGCTGTTCCCCGCGCCACTTGAGGCACAGTCATGAGCAGCGACCAGCGTTTTTTCGATTTCCTCAAGGAACGCATCGGCCTGGATGTCACCTCGGTGGGGCCTGCGATCATCGAGCGCGCGGTGCGCCAACGCACCACGCTCTCGCAAGCGGCGCACAGCGATGAATACTGGCAACTGCTGCAAGGTTCGCGTGACGAACAGCAGGCGTTGATCGAGGCGGTGATCGTCCCCGAAACGTGGTTTTTCCGTTATCCGGAATCCTTCGCCACCCTCGGCAAGCTGGCGCGCAAGCGTCTGGACGAATTGAACAACATGCGCGCACTGCGCATCCTCAGCCTGCCGTGCTCCACCGGTGAAGAACCCTATTCGATTGCCATGGCCTTGCTCGATGCCGGGCTTAAGCCGCATCAGTTCAAGGTCGACGGCATGGACGTCAGCCCGCTGTCGGTGGACAAGGCGCGACGGGCGTTGTACGGCAAGAACTCGTTTCGGGGGCAGGATCTGGATTTTCGCGAGCGTCATTTCACCGCCGAGCAGGACGGCCATCGGGTCAGCGAAGCGGTGCGTGAGCAGGTGCGCCTGCAGGCCGGCAATGTGCTGGATCCGACGCTGCTGGCGGGTGAGCCGCCGTTCGATTTTGTGTTCTGCCGCAACCTGCTGATCTATTTCGACCAGCCGACGCAGAAGCAAGTCTTCGAAGTGCTCAAGCGTCTGACGCACGTTGATGGCGTGTTGTTCATCGGCCCGGCCGAGGGCAGTCTGCTCGGGCGCCTGGGCATGCGCTCGATCGGCATCCCGCAGTCGTTTGCCTTCAGTCGACACGCTGAACCCATGCCCGAACCTGTGGCATTGCCGACCCCGACCCCTTTGCCCGTGCGCCAACCGTTGCGCAGTCCGCCGCCGCTGCTACCGCCGGTGCGTCCGCGGCCGTTTGCCAGCGTTGCACCGTTGCCCGTCAGCAGCAAAAGCACCAACCCGGACGCGGCGACCTTGCTCGCCAACATCGCCGCGCTGGCCAACGAAGGCAAAAGCGCCGAGGCCCGCGCGGCATGCGAGCAGTATTTGCGCAGTCACGAACCGGTGGCGCAGGTGTTTTACTGGCTCGGTCTGCTCAGCGATGTTGCCGGTGCCGCGCTCGAAGCCCAGAGTCATTACCGCAAGGCCTTGTACCTTGAACCGCAACACCCCGAAGCGTTGATGCACCTGGCCGCCTTGCTGCAGGCCCAGGGCGACAGCGCCGGTGCCAGACGATTGCAGGAACGCGCCGCCCGCAGCGGTCGCACCGCCGACAGTGAGCGTAAACGATGATCCCGTCCGACACCTTGAACGTCACCCACGAAGACGCCCGGGCCATCGATGATTGCTGGAACCGTATCGGTATTCATGGCGACAAGTCGTGCCCGTTGCTGGCCGAGCATATTCATTGCCGTAACTGCGCGGTGTATTCCGCCGCCGCCACGCGCCTGCTGGACCGTTATGCATTGCAGCAGGACGAACGCGATCCGGTCGCCGTGGCGGTCGAAACCGATGTGAAAACCCGTTCGCTGCTGATGTTCCGCCTCGGCGAGGAATGGCTGGGGCTGGCCACCCGCAGCCTGGTGGAGGTAGCGCCGCTGCAGGCGATTCACTCGTTGCCGCACCAGCGTTCGCGGGCCTTGCTCGGCGTGGCGAACGTGCGCGGCGCGCTGGTCGCGTGCCTGTCGCTGGTCGAGTTGCTCGACCTTGATGGCAACGCCGCACCAGCCACCGGCGCGCGGATCATGCCGCGCATGCTGATCATCGCCGCCCACGGCGGGCCGGTGGTGGTGCCGGTGGACGAGGTCGACGGCATCCACGCCATCGATGAAAAAATTCTCGACGCCGCGTCGCGTGCCGGCGGTGAGCACAACAGCACGGCCAGCGCCAAATACACCCGTGGTGTCCTGCAATTCCGGGGGCGCAGCCTGCGCTGGCTGGATGAAGAACAGCTGCTGTCCGCCGTGACCCGGAGCCTCACATGACCCCCGAGCAAATGCGCGACGCCTCGCTGCTGGAGCTGTTCAGCCTGGAAGCCGAAGCCCAGACCCAGGTGCTCAGCAGCGGGCTGCTGGCGCTGGAGCGCAACCCGACTCAGGCCGACTATCTGGAATCGTGCATGCGTGCGGCGCACTCGCTCAAGGGCGCGGCGCGGATCGTCGGCATCGACAGCGGTGTCAGCGTCGCCCATGTGATGGAAGATTGCCTGGTCAGTGCGCAGGAAGGTCGGCTGTTGTTGCGTCCCGAGCACATCGATGCGCTGTTGCAAGGCACCGATCTGTTGATGCGCATCGCCACGCCGGCCAATGCTCCGCAAGCGCCGGACATCGAAGCGTATGTGGCGTTGATGGGACTCCTGCTCGACCCTTCGGCAGCGCCCACAGTGGCGCCACCGCCGATGGCCGAGTTGCAGATGCAGGCGCCGCCGCCTGCGCCTGCACCGATTGAAACCCCGGCGCAAGTGATCGAGACACCGCTGGAAACCTCCGACCCGGCACCGCGCAAGAACAAGCGCACCACCGAGGGCGGCGAGCGCGTGCTGCGGGTCACCGCCGAACGCCTGAACAGCCTGCTCGACCTGTCGAGTAAATCGCTGGTCGAAACCCAGCGCCTCAAGCCGCATCTGGCGACCATGCAGCGTCTCAAACGCATGCAGAATAATGGCCTGCGGGCACTGGAAAGCCTCAACGTGCATCTCAAGGAACATGCGCTGAGCCTTGAGGCCCAGGAAGCCCTTGAAGATGCGCGGCGCTTGCTGGCCGAGTCTCAGCAATTACTCGCGGAAAAGAACGCCGAGCTCGACGAGTTCGCCTGGCAAGCCAGCCAGCGCGCCCAGGTGCTCTACGACACTGCGCTGGCCTGCCGCATGCGCCCGTTCGCCGACGTGCTCACCGGTCAGGTGCGCATGGTTCGAGACCTGGGGCGCAGCCTCGGCAAACAGGTGCGGCTGGAGATCGAGGGCGAGAAGACCCAGGTCGATCGCGACGTGCTGGAAAAGCTCGAAGCGCCGCTGACTCAT
The DNA here is from genome assembly GCF_058787295.1 of Pseudomonas sp. FW305-3-2-15-E-TSA4. NCBI lineage: Bacteria > Pseudomonadati > Pseudomonadota > Gammaproteobacteria > Pseudomonadales > Pseudomonadaceae > Pseudomonas > Pseudomonas sp. FW305-3-2-15-E-TSA4. The sequence goes on from NZ_JBYSZP010000001.1 coordinate 252,868, forward strand.
TTGCTGCGCAACGCGGTCGATCACGGCATCGAAACCCCGGAACAACGCTTGCTCAAGGGTAAGTCCGAAGAAGGCCTGATCCGCCTGCGTGCCTCGCATCAGGCCGGTTTGCTGGTGCTGGAGTTGAGCGATGACGGCAATGGCGTCGATCTGGAAAAGGTCCGCCGCAGCATCGTTGAACGCCAATTGTCACCGGCAGAAACTGCCGCGCAGTTGAGCGAAGAAGAACTGCTGACCTTCCTGTTCTTGCCGGGTTTCAGCCTGCGCGACACGGTGACCGAAGTGTCCGGGCGTGGCGTCGGTCTTGATGCGGTGCAGCACATGGTGCGGCAACTGCGCGGCGCGGTGGTGCTGGAGCAGACGGCGGGCGAGGGCAGCCGCTTTCATCTGGAAGTGCCGCTGACCCTGTCGGTGGTGCGCAGTCTGGTGGTCGAAGTCGGCGAGGAGGCTTATGCGTTTCCGCTGGCGCATATCGAACGCATGTGCGATCTGGAGCCACAGGACATCGTGCAGATCGAGGGCCGTCAGCATTTCTGGCACGAAGGTCGGCATGTCGGGCTGGTCGCGGCCAGTCAGTTGCTGAATCGTCCGGCCAGTCAGAGCAGCGGCGAAACCCTCAAGGTCGTGGTGATCCGCGAGCGTGACGCGATCTACGGGGTGGCGGTCGAGCGGTTTATCGGCGAGCGCACGCTGGTGGTGCTACCGCTGGATGAGCGGCTGGGCAAGGTTCAGGATATTTCCGCCGGGGCGCTGCTCGACGACGGTTCGGTGGTGCTGATCGTCGATGTCGAGGACATGCTGCGCTCGGTGGACAAACTGCTCAACACCGGGCGTCTCGAGCGTATTGCCCGCCATGGCAATCAGGCCGCCGAAGTGGCGCGCAAACGGATTCTGGTGGTCGATGACTCGCTGACCGTGCGCGAGTTGCAACGCAAGTTGCTGCTCAATCGCGGCTACGACGTGGCGGTCGCGGTAGACGGCATGGACGGCTGGAACGCGCTGCGTTCGGAGGACTTCGATTTGCTGATCACCGACATCGACATGCCGCGCATGGATGGCATCGAACTGGTCACCCTGTTGCGCCGCGACAACCGCCTGCAATCGCTGCCGGTGATGGTGGTCTCGTACAAGGATCGTGAAGAGGACCGGCGTCGTGGACTAGACGCTGGCGCCGACTATTATTTAGCCAAGGCCAGTTTTCATGACGACGCCCTGCTTGATGCAGTGGTTGAGCTCATTGGAGGAGCGCGGGCATGAAAATCGCAATCGTCAACGACATGCCCCTGGCGGTGGAGGCTTTGCGCCGTGCGCTGGCCTTCGAGCCGGCGCATCAGGTGGTCTGGGTCGCCAACAACGGCGCCGAGGCGGTGCGTCTGTGCGCCGAAAACACCCCGGATCTGATCCTGATGGACCTGATCATGCCGGTGATGGATGGCGTCGAGGCCACGCGACGGATCATGGCCGAAACCCCGTGCGCGATCGTTATCGTCACGGTCGACCGCCAGCAGAATGTGCACCGGGTCTTCGAAGCTATGGGCCATGGCGCGCTGGACGTGGTCGATACCCCGGCCATTGGTGCGGGGAACGCGCAGGAGGCGGCGGCGCCGTTGCTGCGCAAGATCCTCAACATCGGCTGGCTGATCGGCGAGAAAACCCCGCGCTCGCGCCCGGTGCCGACGCCCCACCGCAGTTCGGCGTCGTGCAAGCGGCTGGTGGCGATCGGCTCGTCCGCCGGCGGACCGGCAGCGCTGGAAGTGCTGCTCAAGGGCCTGCCACGCCATTTCTCGGCCGCCATCGTGCTGGTGCAGCACGTGGATCAGGTGTTTGCCGCGGGCATGGCCGAATGGCTGGCCAGCGCCAGTGGCCTCGATGTACGCCTGGCCCGCGAGGGCGAGCCACCGCAGGCCGGCGCGGTGCTGCTGGCCGGCACCAACCACCATATTCGTTTATTGAAAAACGGCACGCTGGCCTACACCGCCGAGCCGGTCAACGAGATCTACCGGCCTTCGATCGACGTGTTTTTCGAAAGTGTCGCCAGTTATTGGAACGGTGATGCCATCGGGGTTTTATTGACCGGGATGGGACGCGACGGGGCGCAAGGGCTTAAGCTCATGCGCCAGCAGGGTTATCTGACCATCGCGCAGGATCAGCAAAGCAGTGCGGTGTACGGCATGCCCAAGGCAGCAGCGGCGATCGATGCGGCCGTCGAAATCCGTCCACTGGAAAAGATAGCGCCACGATTGCTGGAGGTATTCCCCAAATGAACAGGCTATTCCGCAATCCTGGCCCCCGCAGTACTCAGGTGACCGCCCATGAATGATTTACAGATCGACGACATTAAAACCGACGAAAACGCCGCCATGGTGTTGTTGGTGGACGATCAGGCGATGATCGGCGAAGCCGTGCGCCGTGGGCTGTCGAATGAAGAGAACATCGACTTCCACTTTTGCTCCGACCCGCACCAGGCCATCGCCCAGGCGGTACGGATCAAGCCGACGGTGATTCTGCAGGATCTGGTGATGCCCGGCCTCGACGGCCTGAGCCTGGTGCGCGAATACCGCAATCATCCGGCGACCAAGGACATCCCGATCATCGTCCTGTCGACCAAGGAAGACCCGCTGATCAAGAGCGCGGCGTTCTCGGCCGGGGCCAACGACTATCTGGTGAAACTGCCGGACACCATCGAGTTGGTGGCGCGCATCCGCTATCACTCGCGCTCCTACATGACCCTGCTGCAGCGCGATGCGGCGTACCGTGCGTTGCGCGTCAGCCAGCAGCAGTTGCTCGACACCAACCTGGTGCTGCAACGGCTGATGAACTCTGACGGCCTGACCGGGCTGTCCAACCGCCGGCACTTCGACGAGTACCTGGAGCTGGAATGGCGCCGCTCGCTGCGTGATCAGAGCCAGTTGTCGTTGCTGATGATCGACGTCGATTACTTCAAGTCCTACAACGACAGTTTTGGCCACGTCGAAGGCGATGAGGCGCTGCGCAAGGTCGCCACAGCGATCCGCGACGCCAGCGCCCGACCGTCGGACCTGCCGGCCCGCTACGGCGGTGAAGAGTTCGCCCTGGTGCTGCCGAACACCTCGCCGGGCGGCGCACGACTGGTGGCGGAGAAACTGCGCCAGACCGTGGCGGCGCTGAAGATTCCGCACAACACCCCGGGCGACGGGGCGAGCCTGACCATCAGCATCGGTCTGGCGACAATGGTGCCGCAGGCGGGCAGCGATTGCCGGCTGCTGATTTCGGCGGCGGATCGTGGGTTGTACCTGGCGAAGAACAACGGGCGTAATCAGGTGGGTATCGAATAGCCCACGCAAGCTCCCACAATGGATCGGCGGCATGTCAAGTGAATCGCCTTAACAGCCGCCAGACGGGCTGCCGTGACAGCGTGATTACGTTATACTCGCCGGCTTTCAAAAGTTCGCCAACGAGTGCTGCCCGTCATGGAAATCAACCCGATCCTGAACACCATCAAGGACCTGTCCGAGCGCTCCGAAACTATTCGGGGGTATCTTTGACTACGATCAAAAGCATGAGCGTCTGATCGAAGTCAATCGCGAGCTTGAAGATCCTGCAGTCTGGAACAAACCTGAATACGCCCAGGAACTGGGCCGCGAGCGAGCATCGCTGGCGCAGATCGTCGACACCCTGGATGAGCTGTCCAGCGGTTTGGCCGATTCCCGCGAGCTGCTCGACATGGCCGTTGAAGAAAACGACGAAGGCGCGGTAAACGACGTCGTTGAACTGCTTCAAGGACTTGAAGAGTCACTGGCCAAGCTTGAATTCCGCCGCATGTTCAGCCACGAGATGGACCCGAACAACGCCTACCTGGACATCCAGGCCGGCTCCGGCGGCACCGAGGCCCAGGACTGGGCCAACATCCTGCTGCGCATGTACCTGCGCTGGGCGGACAAACGAGGTTTCGACGCGACCATCATGGAACTGTCGGCCGGTGAAGTCGCCGGTATCAAAGGCGCGACCGTGCACATCAAGGGCGAATACGCCTTTGGCTGGCTGCGTACCGAGATCGGCGTGCACCGTCTGGTGCGCAAGAGCCCGTTCGACTCCGGCAACCGTCGCCACACCTCGTTCTCGGCGGTTTTCGTCTCGCCAGAGATCGACGACAAGGTCGAAATCGAAATCAACCCGGCAGACCTGCGGATCGACACCTATCGTTCCTCCGGTGCCGGTGGTCAGCACGTAAACACCACCGACTCGGCCGTACGTATTACTCACGTACCGACCAACACCGTGGTCAGCTGCCAGAACGAGCGTTCCCAGCACGCCAACAAGGACACCGCCATGAAAATGCTGCGGGCCAAGTTGTACGAGCAGGAAATGCAGAAGCGCAACGCCGCTTCCCAGGCGCTGGAAGACACCAAGTCGGACATCGGCTGGGGTCATCAGATCCGTTCGTACGTGCTCGACGCGTCGCGGATCAAGGACCTGCGCACCAACATTGAACGCAGCGACTGCGACAAGGTGCTCGACGGCGACATCGACGAATACCTGGAAGCCAGCCTGAAATCGGGGCTGTAAAAGACGCACACAGGGTCGCTGATGCAACGCGATCCCTGTAGGAGCCAGCTCAGCTGGCGATTCCCGGGCCGCCAGGCCCGGGGGCAACGAACCTGATGGAATATCTGAAGACATGAGCGACCAACAACTCGACCCGCAAGCCCTGCAACAGGAAGAAAACTCCCTGATCGCCCTGCGCAAGGAAAAGCTGGCTGCCGAGCGCGCCAAGGGCAACGCCTTCCCGAACGACTTCCGCCGCGAAAACTACTGCGAAGATCTGCAGAAGAAATACGCGGACAAGACCAAGGAAGAGCTGGCCGAGGCTGCAATCCCGGTCAAGGTTGCCGGTCGCATCATGCTCAACCGTGGCTCGTTCATGGTGATCCAGGACATGACCGGTCGCATCCAGGTCTACGTCAACCGTAAAACCCTGTCCGAAGACACCCTGGCCGCCGTCAAGACCTGGGACATGGGCGACATCATTGCCGCCGAAGGCACCCTGGCGCGTTCCGGCAAGGGCGACCTGTACGTCGAAATGACCAACGTGCGCCTGCTGACCAAGTCGCTGCGCCCGCTGCCGGACAAGCATCACGGCCTGACCGACACCGAACAGCGCTACCGTCAGCGTTACGTTGACCTGATCGTCAACGAAGACGTGCGCCAGACCTTCCGCGTGCGTTCGCAAGTGATCGCGCACATCCGCAGCTTCCTGATGAAGCGCGACTTCCTCGAAGTCGAGACGCCGATGCTGCAGACCATTCCTGGCGGCGCCGCAGCCAAGCCGTTCGAAACCCACCACAATGCGCTGGACATGGAAATGTTCCTGCGTATCGCGCCTGAGCTGTATCTGAAGCGTCTGGTGGTTGGCGGTTTCGAGAAAGTGTTCGAGATCAACCGCAACTTCCGTAACGAAGGCGTTTCGACGCGTCACAACCCTGAATTCACCATGTTGGAGTTCTACCAGGCTTACGCCGACTACGAAGACAACATGGACCTGACCGAAGAACTGTTCCGTGAACTGGCACAGCTGGTGCTGGGCAGCACCGACGTGCCGTACGGCGACAAGGTGTTCCACTTCGGCGAGCCGTTTGCCCGTTTGTCGGTGTTCGACTCGATCCTCAAGTACAACCCTGAGCTGACCGCCGATGACCTGAACGACATCGACAAGGCGCGCGCCATCGCCAAGAAGGCCGGCGCCAAGGTGCTGGGCTTCGAAGGTCTGGGCAAGCTGCAGGTGATGATTTTCGAAGAGCTGGTCGAGCACAAGCTGGAGCAGCCGCACTTCATCACTCAGTACCCGTTCGAAGTGTCGCCGCTGGCCCGTCGTAACGACGAGAACCCGAACGTCACCGACCGTTTCGAGCTGTTCATCGGCGGCCGTGAAATCGCCAACGCCTACTCCGAGTTGAACGACGCGGAAGACCAGGCCGAGCGTTTCATGGCGCAGGTGGCCGACAAGGACGCCGGCGACGACGAAGCCATGCACTACGACGCCGACTTCGTGCGCGCGCTGGAGTACGGCATGCCGCCAACGGCCGGTGAAGGTATCGGCATCGACCGCCTGGTGATGTTGCTGACCAACTCGCCGTCGATCCGCGATGTGATCCTGTTCCCGCACATGCGACCGCAAGCGTAAACGTTTCAGTTAAAAAGCCGCCTAAAACAGGCGGCTTTTTATTGCCTGTCTGGTACAAATGTATCAATTGGTTAATTTTGCAATAGCAGAGGAAGTCCAGTCGTGATGGTTGCAATCGCTCAAGAAGGTGCAGCGGGTATCGCCACTGCGGTCGCTGAAAGTGTTCAGTACCAAGGCCGCAAGGCCAGCCGACAGGGCAGTGAGCAGCGTCGACAGGACATTCTCGACGCGGCGATGCGCATTGTCGTGCGTGACGGCGTGCGCGCCGTGCGCCACCGGGCCGTGGCGGCCGAGGCCGGCGTGCCCCTGTCGGCCACTACTTATTACTTCAAGGACATCGATGACCTGCTCACCGATACCTTCGCCCAGTACGTCGAACGCAGCGCGGCCTACATGGCCAAGCTGTGGATCAACAACGAAGGCCTGCTGCGCGAGATGGTCGTCAGTGGTGACGGCAGCCCCGAGTCGCGCTCGCAACTGGCGGACGACATCGCGCGGCTGATGGCCGACTATGTGCACCGGCAATTGGTCAATCGCCGCGAACACCTGATGGCCGAGCAGGCGTTCCGCCAGGAAGCGCTGCTCAACCCGCGGCTGGCGGATCTGGTGCGCTCGCATCAGCAGATTCTGCTGCAAGGCACCTGCCAGTTGTTCCAGGTGCTGGGCTCGCGTGAACCGCAGCAGGATGCCAAGGTGTTGACGGCGATTATCGGACGGATGGAATATCAGGGCCTGCTCAACGACGCCGAGCCTTTGGCCGAACAGGACATGCTCGGGATTCTGACGCGGTACATGCATCTGGTCCTGGCGTCGGTCTGATAGCCGACGCAGATCCCCTGTGGGAGCGGGCTTGCTCGCGAATGCGGTATCACATTCAACGCTTCAGTTGACTGACCCACCGCCTTCGCGAGCAAGCCCGCTCCCACAAGGGACTGAGCCGATCATCAGGGCGACGCGTGTTCATAGGGAGTATTGAATGAAAGCCTGGCGTGGCGTGCTGATCGCCTTGTCGTTCCTGCTGCTCAGTGGCTGTCTGGTGACCTTCAAGGACCCGCTGCCTGCCAGTGACCCGGCGCCCAAGGGCCTGCTGGGCACGTGGTCGAGCACCAATGCCTGGGGCGAGCCGATGAACCTTGAACTGACCCGCGTCGGCAATGATCGCTATCAGGCCATCACCTGGTTCAAGGCCCGGCCTCACGAGCGTGAGGCGTACCCGTTCACCGTGTCGCGCCATGGCAGTCGCTGGTACCTGTCGGCGAAAGTGCCGGCGCGTTACGGTGGGCAATACACCATCGCCGGTTTCGAACTCACCGACAAACACGAGCTGGTGGTGTACAACCTCGACCTCGAACAGATCAATCAGGCGATCAAACAGCAAGCCCTCGACGGCAAGGCTTTCCAGACCGAGGACGATGGCGACGGCGTGCAAGTCGACAGTAGCCTCGACAAGGTCTTTGCTTACCTCGACGATCCGGCCAATTCCGATGTATTCGTCGAGGCCGCGCGCTATCAGCGCCAGGCCCGCGCCAAATAATTCAGTTTTCTACAGGAGTTTCGGGTGGACGATTACCAGCAGACGATACGCACGCTGTCCGATCGCATTGTGCTGGCGCAGACGCCGATCCGCGTGCTCGATGCGGTGAAGTGGGACGAGAACATCCGCAAGGGTTTTCTCAAGGCCAAAGGCAAGGAAATGCCGGCGGTGGATCGCGACTACTACCTCAATCGGCCGCTGTCCTTCGATTCGAGCAAGGTCAAACTGGAATTCCAGAACATCGAGCGCGACATCACCCGCCAGCTCGGCCAGTTCAACCCGGTCGGGCAGATCATGCGGCGCATGTGCAAGGAATACCGCATGGTGGTGCGCATGCTCGAAGCGCGCGGCACCGAGGATTTCGGCCTGATCTCCCAGGAACTCTACGGCGCCGCCTCCGATGCGTTCCACGCCGGTGACCCGACCCTGGCCGACCTCGGCCTGATGATGTCCGACTACCTGAACAACATCGATGGCCGTGGCGACCTGAAGGACGAACCGAAGATCCTCACCGCCAAGGATGCCGTGCACCTGCTGCAAACCCGGTTGAACAAGGTGTTCGGCGAGGCCGAGGAAACCATCCGCGTGTTCGAGTCCGACGGCATCGTCGCCGACGCGGCGGCAGGCGCCGACTACATCAAGATCCGCACTGACGCGCTGTTCAACGACCGCGACGTGCGTGCACTGGAAGTCCACGAAGGTCTGGTGCACGTCGGCACCACGCTCAATGGCTTGAACCAGCCGATCTGCACCTTCCTGTCCAAAGGCCCACCGTCGTCGACGGTGACCCAGGAAGGCCTGGCGATCTTGATGGAAATCATCACCTTCGCCTCCTACCCAAGCCGTCTGCGCAAACTGACCAACCGCACCCGCGCCATTCACATGGTCGAGGAGGGCGCGGACTTTTTGCAGGTGTTCGAGTTCTTCCGCGAACAGGGCTTTGAAATGGCCGAAAGCTACGGCAACGCCAGCCGGGTGTTCCGTGGTTCGACCCCGACCGGTCTGCCATTCACCAAAGACTTGTCCTATCTCAAGGGCTTTATCATGGTTTACAACTACATTCAGTTGGCCGTGCGTAAGGGCAAGCTTGAGCAGGTACCGCTGCTATTCTGCGGCAAGACCACGCTGGAGGACATGCGTACCCTGCGTCAACTGGTCGATGAAGGTCTGGTGGTGCCGCCGAAATATTTGCCGGAACAGTTCCGCGACATGAACGCGCTGTCGGCGTGGATGTGCTTCTCCAACTTCCTCAATCACCTGAGCCTGGACCGGATCGAGGCGGATTACTCCAATATCCTCTGAACAACCAATATTTCCTGTGGGAGCTAGCCTGCTCGCGAATGCGATTTAACATTCAACATGATTGTTGGCTGACACACCGCTTTCGCGAGCAGGCTCGCTCCCACATTTGATTGCGTTAATTCCACTTTTTCGCGAGGTTTCACCGGATGAGAATCCTCGGCATCCTTTGCCTGCTCCTAACCCTCAGTGGTTGCAGTTCGTTGTTGTTCTACCCCGAGCCGGGCCAGATCTTCACCCCGGAAAAAGCCAAGCTCGAATACCGCACCGTCACATTGGTCACGGCGGATGGTTTGAAGCTGAACGCCTGGTGGCTACCGGCCAAACCTGGCGTCGAAGTCAAAGGCACAGTCCTGCACCTGCACGGCAACGGCGGCAACCTGCCGATGCACCTCGGCGGCAGTTGGTGGTTGCCGAAAAATGGTTATCAGGTGCTGCTGGTGGACTATCGCGGGTATGGCTTGTCCGAGGGCAAGCCGAGCCTGCCGGCGATCTATCAGGACATCGACGCCGCGTTCGCCTGGCTCGACAAGGCGCCAGAGGTCAAAGGCAAACCGCTGATCCTCCTCGGCCAGAGCCTCGGCGGCTCGATGGCCGTGCATTGGCTGGTGCAGCACCCGGAGCGGCAGAAGCAACTCAAGGCCTTCGTGCTCGACGGTGTGCCCGCCAGTTATCGCAGCGTCGGCCAGTACGCCCTCAGCACTTCATGGCTGACCTGGCCGTTTCAGGTGCCGCTGTCGTGGCTGGTGCCGGATAGCGACAGCGCGATCAACTCGATGCCGCAGCTCAACGGGGTGCCGAAACTGATCTTTCACAGCATCGATGACCCGCTGGTGCCAATGGCCAACGCCATCCGCCTGTATCAGGCTGCACCGCCACCGCGCGTGCTACAGCTGACCCGCGGCGGCCACGTGCAGACCTTCGGCGACCCTGTCTGGCGCCAGGTAATGCTGCGCTATCTGGAAGATCCCGAACATTTCAACGGCCTGCGCCGCCTCGGCGAGATCCCGAATTATCCGCAAGCTCCGAATTCTGAAGATGAGAGTCCGCAATGACTGAAGAACGTAACGCCATCCCGCTGATCATCACCGGTATCTGCAGCATCCTCGGCACCGTCGGGGCGCTGTGGTACTACGGTTACCTGCACTTCGCCAAACCCGAGGATGCGCTGCTGCTCAACGAATTCACCATGCTCAAGACCGTGCCGGGCGAAGACTACAAAGTCTCACTGGACCCGGCGCCGCAAGTGGCGCAGTGCATCGATGGCGTGCTGGTGCTGTTCGACACCGAGCAGAAAGGCCTGACCGGGGTGCTGATCAATGCGCAGAAAAAAGCCGTGCGCTGCATGGGCCAGGAAACCCCACAAAAACTCGAACCATAACCCGATAAAAACTGTGGGAGCGGGCTTGCTCGCGAAAGCGGTGTGTCAGTCACTCTATATTCCGACTGATCCAGCGCTTTCGCGAGCAAGCCCGCTCCCACAAGGGGGGAATGTGTAAGGCCAAAAAAAGCCCCGCCTGATCACTCAGGCGGGGCTTTTACGCTAGCGCGTGTTGCTTAGTTCGAGCTGACCGCCGAACGTGGCATCACTGGCTGGTTGTCGTTGGAAATGGTCACTTCCACACGACGGTTCATCGCACGACCCGAGACGCTGCTGTTATCGGCAACCGGGTATTCCTTGCCATAACCCTGAACCACGATACGCGAAGGATCTACGCCCATCTTGATCAGAGCGACTTGTACCGAGGTGGCACGACGCTCGGACAGCGACTGGTTGTACGAAGCCGCGCCGGTGCTGTCGGTGTAACCCTCGACGATCACTTTGCGATCAGGGTTTTCCTGAAGGAATTGCGCCAGTTTGTTGATGTTCACCAGACCGCTGGATTTCAGGTCAGCCTTGTTGGTGGCGAACAGCACGTCACCGAAGGTCACCAGGGTACCGCGATCGGTCTGCTTGGCGTTCAGGCTCTGCTGCAGTTGTTTGATCTGCTGATCACGAGCGTCCAGACGCGCTTGGGCACGTTGCGCGGCAGCGTTTTTCAGGTTGTTTTCAGCGGTGCGCAGGGCGATGGTCTGCTTGGCCACTTCCACGCGCTGGTTGGTCAGGTAGGCCAGTTGGTCAACCTTGGCTGCGTCTTGCTTGTCCAGATAAGCCTTGTCGGCCTTGTCCAGGTAATCGCTGGCGTCCTTGGTTTCCAGGGCAGCGACTTTGCTCGCCTGTGGGTTGGCCTGCAGGCCGGCGTAGTTGGTCCGCGCCTGTTCCAGGTTAGGGTTAGGCGGAGTGGAGCAGGCAGCCAGGGCAACGCTTGCGGCCAGAAGAGCGGGGATCATCAGTTGCTTACGCATAATTTGTCGTCCTTTCTATCGATAAAAGTTTCAGCTTTGCGATTCGGGATGCGCGCTTACTGCACGGTGCGCTGACTTTCCTGACGCAGTTCCTGAACACCTTTCTGGGAATCCTTCACAGCCTGTTCGGCCTTGGCAGCCTGAGCCTTGCGTTCTGCTACGCGAGCGTCCCATTCGGCTTGCTCGGCGAGGGTACGAGCCTGTTCATACTTCTTGTCGTGCATGGCAATTTCGGCTTGCTTGAGCTTGTCCTGAGCCTGCTTCATTTCCACAGCAGCGAACTCGGTACCACCGGCGCTGACGGCGCTGTTGACGGCCGATTGAGTCACGGCGTACTGCTCGGTCGGCGGGTTACCGGCGCAACCGGCCAGAACGAAGCTGGTACCGATAGCCAGAGCAGCCAGTTTCAGGCCGCGCAGGTGGGAGAACGAGGTTTGGGTCTTCATGGTCTTCAACTCCATTGTTTAACTCCTGATAAAACCGAAAATCCATCCTGGTCGAGGAGCCGCAAGCGTCGTGTAAAAGCGCGTTTTTGAAACGCTCGTTCCAGGCGTGGTTACAGCTTCCGACCGGAGGCGTTTTTCAAAAGTTCAGAAAAGATGGCCTATCGCCAAATTTTTTTTGACCAAACGGACAAGGCTCTAAACCGGGAACTTTGGAGGCGGGGAGAGGTACGCGCGGGGAAAAGTCAGACAACTTTTCAAAAGGAAACACGACCCTGTAGGAGTGAGCCTGCTCGCGATAGCATTGTGTCAGTCAGCATCAAAAACTACAGATACACCGCTATCGCGAGCAGGCTCACTCCTACAGTTTGATCTATGTTGTGTCAATGTTTTTGCTTGCCGGCAGCGGCGGATAAATCCTGCAGATGCCGGCGAGAAAGCGCCAGAAAACGCGGTGTCGGCCCGACGTCTTCATACAGCGGATCACCTTCCTCATCAGTCGCCACCACCGTCGAGCCTTTCACATACGGCAGGCTCGCCTCGAACTCTTCGAGCGCGGCGCCGATCAGTTCGCCGAGCAGTTCTTCCGGGTGGCGTTTGGGGTACATCTCGGCGATCGCCGCCAGCCGCGCAGCGGCCTCGACGTCCAGATGAATCGTGTAGCCGGTGTCGGTCAGGCGACCCTTGGCGTTTTCTTCCCAATGCTGGGCGAGTTCACGAATTTTCATGATGACCTCATTTCGCGCCTGCTCGTGGCAGGCCTGGGTGAGTGTCCGGCGGGGCCGGCGGCAAGCCGTTGTACGGCTTACTGTTGAGACTAGCTTCAAGCCCCAAGGTTTAAAGTCCCTTCGTCGTCTGCTTGTAAGAAGCGCCGTAGAGCGGCACTCTCTGGGCAAAGCATTCGTTTCTGCGCCGTCCCGATTAACGCTGGAGAACTGCTGATGACCGATATTGATGCACGCTTGCGCGAGGACGTTCACCTGTTGGGTGAGCTGTTGGGCAATACCATCCGCGACCAGTACGGCGAGGAATTTCTCGACAAGATCGAGCAGATCCGCAAGGGCGCCAAGGCCGACCGCCGTGGCTCGATGGACGCCGAACTCAGCGCCAGCCTCAATCAGTTGAGCGAAGACGAGCTTTTGCCGGTAGCGCGGGCGTTCAACCAGTTTCTCAACCTGGCGAACATCGCCGAGCAGTATCAATTGATTCATCGCCGCGAAGAGTCGCAACCGGCGCCGTTCGAGTCCCGCGTGCTGCCGGAACTGCTAGCGCGCCTGCGCAATGAAGGCCACAGCGCCGAATCCCTGGCCCGGCAACTGGCGCGACTGGAAATCGAACTGGTGCTGACCGCCCACCCGACCGAGGTGGCGCGGCGCACATTGATTCAGAAGTACGACGCGATCGCTGCGCAACTGGCCGCCCAGGATCATCGCGATCTGACCAGCGCCGAGCGCGAACAGATCCAGAACACCCTGCAGCGGCTGATCGCCGAAGCCTGGCACACTGAAGAAATCCGCCGCACTCGGCCGACCCCGGTCGACGAAGCGAAATGGGGATTTGCGGTGATCGAGCATTCGCTGTGGCAGGCGATTCCCAACCATATGCGCAAGGCCGACAAGGCGCTGTATGAAGCGACGGGCCTGCGCTTGCCACTGGAGGCGGCGCCGATTCGCTTTGCCTCGTGGATGGGTGGCGACCGCGACGGCAACCCGAATGTCACGGCCGCAGTGACCCGCGAAGTGCTGTTGCTGGCGCGCTGGATGGCTGCCGACCTGTATCTGCGCGATGTCGATCACCTAGCGGCCGAGCTGTCGATGCAGCAGGCCAGCGATGCGCTCAAGGCCAAGGCCGGCGACAGCGCCGAACCTTACCGGGCGTTGCTCAAGCAATTGCGCGAACGCCTGCGCGCCACGCGCAACTGGGCGCACGCCTCGCTGAGCGCAACAACGCCAGCGCCAGCCGACGTGTTGCACAACAACCGCGATCTGCTCGATCCGCTGGAGCTGTGCTTCAACTCGCTGCACGAATGTGGCATGGGCGTGATCGCCGATGGGCCGTTGCTCGATTGCCTGCGCCGGGCGGTAACCTTCGGCCTGTTCCTGGTGCGCCTCGACGTGCGCCAGGATTCGACGCGGCACAGTTCGGCAATGACCGAAATCACCGATTACCTCGGCCTCGGTCGCTACGAAGACTGGGACGAAGAGCAGCGCATCAGCTTCCTCACCCGCGAATTGAGCAATCGTCGGCCACTGCTGCCGGCGCATTTCAAACCGTCCGCCGACACCGCTGAAGTGCTCGCCACTTGCAAGGAAATCGCTGCCGCACCGGGCGCCTCGCTGGGTTCCTACGTGATCTCGATGGCGGGCGCCGCCTCCGACGTGCTGGCGGTGCAACTGCTGCTGAAAGAGTCCGGCGTGCTGCGGCCGATGCGCGTGGTGCCGCTGTTCGAAACCCTCGCCGACCTCGACAACGCCGGGCCGGTGATGGAGCGTCTGTTGCTGTTGCCGGGCTACCGCGCAAGGCTGCAAGGCCCGCAGGAAGTGATGATCGGTTATTCCGACTCGGCCAAGGATGCCGGCACCACCGCGGCGGCGTGGGCGCAATATCGCGCGCAGGAGCGGCTGGTGGAAATCTGCCGCGAGCAGCAAGTCGAACTGCTGTTGTTCCACGGTCGCGGTGGCACCGTGGGCCGTGGCGGCGGTCCGGCGCACGCGGCGATCCTGTCGCAGCCGCCGGGGTCGGTGGCGGGGCGCTTCCGCACCACCGAGCAGGGCGAAATGATTCGATTCAAATTCGGCCTGCCGGACATCGCCGAGCAGAACCTCAATCTGTATCTGGCCGCCGTGCTGGAAGCGACGTTGTTGCCACCACCGCCACCGACGCCCGAATGGCGACACCTGATGGATGAACTGGCCGCCGATGGCGTCGCCGCGTACCGCGCCGTGGTGCGTGAAAATCCGCAGTTCGTCGAGTATTTCCGCCAATCGACGCCGGAGCAGGAACTGGGGCGCTTGCCCCTTGGCAGCCGTCCGGCCAAGCGCCGTGCCGGTGGGATCGAGAGCCTGCGGGCGATTCCGTGGATCTTCGGCTGGACGCAAACGCGGCTGATGCTGCCGGCGTGGCTCGGCTGGGAAACTGCGCTGAGCAAGGCGCTGGAGCGCGGCGAAGGCGAACTGCTCGGGCAGATGCGCGAACAGTGGCCGTTCTTCCGAACCCGTATCGACATGCTGGAAATGGTCCTGGCCAAGGCCGACGCCGACATCGCGCTGTCGTACGACCAGCGTCTGGTCGAGCCGGACTTGCTGCCGTTGGGCGCGCAGTTACGCGACCTATTGTCGCAGGCGTGTGCGGTGGTGCTTGGTCTGACCGGGCAGTCGCAGCTGCTGGCACATAGCCCGGACACCCTGGAATTCATCCGTCTGCGCAACACTTATCTTGATCCGCTACATCTATTGCAGGCCGAGCTGTTGGCCCGTTCACGGCAGCAGAATGTCGAGCAGGGCAGCCCGGTGGAGCAGGCGCTGCTGGTGTCTGTGGCGGGGATTGCCGCCGGGTTGCGCAATACCGGCTAAGGTTTTTGCGGTGGCATCAGGCACCCGGTGCACAGGCCGGGTGCCGCTTTGTACACAGGGAGAAAGTGCGGTCAGGCGACAGTTAGTGATGGGGTTGCGACTTGGGTTACCGCGTCGCAAGGTCGCGGCGGGCGCCGGTTTCTCCGACTTTTGGCGTCTTGTGTGGGCGCAGCCTGCTGTGTATCTTGATCAGCCTTTGGCCGTTTGTGCGGCCACGACCCGTTTTTTTGAGATTGGCCCAAAGAGGCGAATCCCGTTGTTTTCTATATAAAAAATTGAGGAGCACATCGATGCGCGTCATTCTGCTGGGAGCTCCCGGGGCCGGTAAAGGTACTCAGGCTAAGTTCATCACCGAGAAATTCGGCATTCCGCAAATCTCCACCGGCGACATGCTGCGTGCAGCGGTCAAGGCTGGCACTCCGCTGGGCGTTCAAGCCAAGAGCATCATGGATGCCGGCGGCCTGGTGTCGGATGACCTGATCATCGCGCTGGTGCAGGATCGCATCGCTCAACCAGACTGCGCCAACGGCTTTCTGTTCGACGGTTTCCCGCGCACCATTCCACAGGCCGAAGCGCTGGTAACTGCCGGTGTCGAGCTGGACGCCGTGGTTGAAATCGCTGTTGAAGACGAAGAAATCGTTCAGCGTATCGCCGGTCGTCGCGTTCACGAGGCCAGTGGCCGCGTTTACCACATCGTCTACAACCCGCCGAAAGTGGCTGGCAAAGACGACGTTACCGGCGACGATCTGGTGCAGCGCAAGGACGACACCGAAGAAACCGTGCGTCATCGCCTGTCGGTCTACCATTCGCAGACCAAGCCGCTGGTGGATTTCTACCAGAAGCTCTCCGCTGCCAACGGCAAGCCGAAGTACAGCCATATTCCGGGCGTAGGTTCGGTTGAAGCGATCACCGCCAAGGTGCTCGAAGCGCTGAGCTGAAAAAGCTGATCGGCTGCATCATCCACGGCCCGCTTGCGGGCCGTAGTTGTTTATACTGACGCACTTTTTCCCCCACCTGTTTTGGATACATCGATGAGCACCTTGCTGGCCCTGGACACCGCGACCGAAGCTTGCTCCGTTGCCTTGCTGCATGACGGCAAGGTCACGAGCCATTACGAGGTGATCCCGCGTCTGCACGCGCAGAAGCTGCTGCCGATGATCCAGCAACTGCTGGCCGATGCCGGCACCACGCTGCAAGCGGTGGACGCCATCGCGTTCGGTCGTGGGCCGGGTGCGTTTACCGGTGTGCGGATTGCCATCGGCGTGGTGCAGGGGCTGGCGTTCGCGCTGGATCGTCCGGTGCTGCCGGTGTCCAACCTCGCCGTCCTGGCGCAACGTGCATATCGCGAACACGGCGTGAGCCAGGTCGCAGCGGCTATCGATGCGCGGATGGATGAAGTGTATTGGGGCTGCTACCGCGAGACGGCTGGCGAGATGCGTCTGGTCGGCGTCGAGGCGGTACTGCCGCCGGAAGTGGCAGCGCTGCCGGGCGATGCCAGCGGTGAGTGGTTCGGTGCAGGTACCGGTTGGGGCTATGGCGAGCGGATCGCGGTCAACCTCACCGGCTCCGATGCCGGCATGCTGCCTCACGCCGAAGACCTGCTGACCCTGGCGCGGTTTGCCTGGGAACGCGGCGAGTCGATCCCTGCCGATGATGCGCAACCGGTTTACCTGCGCGACAAAGTCGCCACCCCCAAGGCTCGCTGAGGCCTGACTTCTGGCGGGGAAGCTTCTGTGGTGAGGGGATTTATCCCCGATGGGTCGCGAAGCGGCCCCAAAATCGGCGACTGCTTCGCAGCCGATCGGGGATAAATCCCCTCACCACAAAAGCCCTCCACAAACTCCGTGTCTTATTCCAAATTCTGCCAATCGTCAGTTTCCAACCCCGCGCTTTAAACCTTTTGCGCTTTATGTGTTCTAGTTATCACTCGGCAATTTGCTAAGTCGGTCAAGTGCCGCTAAATTGCCATCATCGATACCGAGCATGAAATTATGCGTATAGACGGCCTCTCCTCTCAGTCCTACCCCATCAAGCGCAAGCCTCGCAAAGGCAATGTGGCGCTGGATGAATCCGTCGACGATATCGACGGCGAGCTGGAATTCCCGACTGAAGAGCAACTGGCCGCCCGCGCTGCCAAAGCCTCCGCACAACGCCTGGCCAATCTGCCCGCCCGTCAGCAAGACATGATTTATCACCGTGCCATGAGCAAAAGCGTAGCGATGGCCTTGGCCAGCTACCTGAGCACCGCCGGTTTTGTCGATTGGGATGCGGATGTGCTGGGCCTCGACCTGTACATCTGATGGATCTGCCTTACTATCTCGGTTGTCCGTCTTGGAGTGAAAACGCCTGGCGCGAGTATCTGTACCCCGAAGACGCCAAGACTTCCGACTTCCTCGCTCTCTACTCCCAAGTATTCAATGCCGTCGAAGGCAACACGACCTTCTACGCCAGCCCCTCGCCGGCCACCGTGCAGCGCTGGGCCGAGACCATGCCCGAACACTTTCGCTTCACTGCCAAGTTTCCCGGCGACATCAGCCACAGCGGTGATCTGCGCGATCAACTGACCGCCGCCGAAACCTTCGTAAACCTCCTCAGCCCGCTCGGCGAACGTGTTTCGCCGCTGTGGCTGCAATTGTCGAAAAGCTTCACCCCGCATCGACTGCCGGAGCTGACCGCGTTCATCGACGCGCTGGACCGGCCACTGGCGGTGGAAGTGCGCCACGAGCAGTTCTTCGCCAAGGGCGAGAGCGAGCGTCTGCTCAATCGCCTGCTGCTCGACCGTGGCGTGGAGCGCATCTGCCTCGATCCACGGGCGCTGTTCAGTTGCCTGTCGACCGAGTCTTCGGTGATCCACGCGCAATCGAAAAAGCCCCGGGTGCCGACGCGGCCGGCGGCGTTTACCCAGTTCCCGCAGGTGCGCTTCATCGGCCACCCGGAGCTGGAAGCCAACGATCCGTTTCTGGTGCCGTGGGTGGCGAAAATCGCCGAGTGGATCGAAGAGGGCCGCACGCCGTACATCTTCCTGCACACCGCCGACAACGTCATGGCGGCGAAGCTGGCGCAACGTTTTCACGCACAATTGATGCAACGTTTGCCTGGCCTGCCATCCCTGCCTGAGCTATACAGAGAACCCGCCGCCGAGCAACTCGGCTTGCTCTGAAGGCGGATTTTTCCCCTGCCCAGGAGCCTGCCGATGGACGCCCACGCCCTTCAAGAACAAACCCGCAAAGCCCAGGCCTTCAAGGCCCTGCATGAAGGTGCGGGGATTTTCGTGATTCCCAACCCGTGGGATGCCGGCTCGGCGAAGATGCTCGCCAGTCTGGGCTATCAGGCACTGGCAACCACCAGTGCCGGTTACGCGTTTTCCCAGGGCAAGGCCGATGGCGCCTTGAGTCTCGATGACACCCTGGCCAACGTCCGGTCGATTGTCGCGGCGACCGATCTGCCAGTGGCGGTGGATCTGGAAAACGGTTTCGCCGATGACCCGGCCGAGTGCGCCAAAAGCTTGCTGCGTGCGGCCGAGGCCGGCGCGGTGGGTGGTTCGATCGAGGACGCCACGGGCCGTGCCGACGCACCGATCTACTGCTTCGAACACGCCGTGGCACGCATCGAAGCCGCCGTCGCTGCGGTGCGCACGCTGCCATTTCCCTTCATCTTGACCGCCCGCGCGGAAAACTACCTGCACGGCAATCCCGATCTCAACGACACCATTCGCCGCCTGCAAGCCTTTGCCGAGGCGGGCGCCGACGTGCTGTATGCGCCGGGTTTGCGTAGCGCCGAAGAGGTGTTGGCGGTGGTGCGCGCGGTGGCGCCAAAACCGGTCAACGTGCTCATGTCCGGCGGTTTGAAACTGACCGTACAGGAGTTGGAAGAAATGGGTGTACGCAGGATCAGCACCGGCTCGGCGCTGGCCTTGGCAGCGTTCGGCGAGTTCTTCCGCGCGGCTGAAGAGATCCAGCAGCACGGCACCTTCGGCTTCACTGCGCAATCGATGCCGTACGCCAAGGCCAATCAGTTTTTCAAAGGCTGAGCATGGGTCGCTGGATCGCGCTGTCGTTACTGCTGATCATCGCGGGTGCCGTGCTCAGCGTCTGGCGCGGCTGGCTCGACGTCCCGGCCGAGTGGAACCCGTGGGCGCCGCTGGACGTGAAGGCCGCGCCGAACTGGTTGACCGGTTTCAAGCTGATGCGCCTGCGCGGCAATCCCGAATTATGCTCACAAGTCCTGAGCAACTCGGGTCTGCGCGTCACCGCGCAAGCCGACAGTCCCGATGCCAAGTGCCCGCTGATCGGCACCGTGCGCGTGCAGGGCGGCGAGGTGGCGCTGAGCAGCAGCTTCCTCGCCAGTTGCCCGCTGGCGGTGGCTTACGCGATGTTTGAACGGCATAGCCTGCAACCCGCCGCGCAATCTGTTTACGGGCAGAGGGTGGCGCGGCTTGATCACCTCGGCAGCTTTGCCTGTCGCAATGTCTATAACCGCGAGAGCGGGGCGCTTAGCCGGCATGCCAGTGCCGATGCGCTGGACATCAGCGGTTTTCGGCTGGCGGACGGGCGCAGCATCAGCGTGCTCAAGGACTGGCCGAAGCAGAATCAGGATGCGCAGTTTCTGCGGCAGGTGCGCGATGGCGCCTGTGAGGCGTTCAGTGTGGTCTTGAGTCCGGATTACAACGCCGCCCACCGCAATCACTTTCATGTCGATGTCGGGCGCTGGAGCGTGTGTCGCTGAGGGATCAGGCGGCGAGGCGCAGGTTCTGCAACACGATCGGGCGCGCCCAACCGTTATCGAAGTCCAAAGCCTTCTGCTGCTCGACGATTTCTTCCGGCGGGAACGGCGGATAAGGTTTTTGCAGCAGATCGAGGTCGAATTCGGCAATTGGCAGGTACAGCGGCTTCTTCTGCGGCGCCGGGCCAGGCTCGGGAAGCGGCTGACCATTGTTGATCACGATTGGACGGACCCAGCTGCTGTCGAAGTCCTGCTGCTCTTGCTGAGCCTTGAGTTCTTCTGGCGGGAACGGTGGGAACGGCTTGTCCAGCAGATCGGTTTCGAACTCGGCGATCGGCAGGAACAGCGGCTCCGGCGGACGCACTTCGGTGTCGACCACGTCGCACTGACGCTGCTCGACGATGTGCGCGTGCAGCTCGCTGCCCAGGGTAGGTTCTTCCGGGCTGTTCAGGTCAACCGGTGGAAAGGTGCCACAGGCCGGCACCACATCACTCGTCTGTTCGGCCAGAGCCTGGGCAAAGAAATCCTGCCACAGGTGACTGACGCCGCCCAATGCTTGAGTGTTATGACGGCTGAAGTCGCCCTTGGGCGAAATGTAGCCAATCGATGTGGGAAGAATGCCTGACATTTTTTTCGGTTGACGCTCAGCTCTGGCAAAATGCGCGTTGATTGGTTTATCGGCCACTTTTTGCCGATCCTTAACTTTTTTGAGCGTGTTTTCATGATTGAGCAACCCGCGGCCTGCCGCATCCATGTCCAGGCCCTCGGCCCGACGTTTGAAGCGCAAGCCGAGCAGTGGGCCGAGCGTCTGGGCCTGCCGCTGCAGGTGGACGGCGGCGAGTTCGCCTTGCAGGTCGGCGAGCAGGGTTTGCAGCTGCAGCAGCTCGGCCCGGATGCACCAGGGCCGGTGCGGGTGGACTTTGTCGAGGGTGGCGCGGCGCATCGGCGTCTGTACGGTGGCGGCAGCGGGCAGATGATCGCCAAGGCGGTCGGCATCGCTCAAGGCGTGCGCCCACGGGTGCTGGACGCCACGGCGGGGCTGGGCAAGGATGCGTTCGTGCTGGCCAGTCTGGGTTGCGAGATGAGCCTGATCGAGCGTCAGCCGTTGATCGGCGCGTTGCTGGAGGATGGTCTGGCGCGGGCGGCGGAAGATTTCGATGTGGCGCCGATTGTCGCGCGGATGAAGCTGCTCAAGGGCAACTCGATCGAGGTCATGCGCAACTGGGAGGGCGAGCCGCCGCAGGTGATCTACCTCGACCCGATGTTCCCGCACCGCGAGAAAACCGCGCTGGTGAAGAAGGAAATGCGCCTGTTCCGGCCACTGGTCGGGGATGATCCGGATGCGCCGGCATTGCTCGAAGCGGCGCTGGCGTTGGCGACGCACCGGGTGGTGGTCAAGCGCCCACGCAAGGCACCGTGCATCGAGGGGCCGAAGCCGAGCCATGCGCTGGATGGCAAGTCGAGCCGGTATGACATCTACCCGAAGAAAGCACTCAAACCCTGAGACCGCGTCGCCGCCTTCGCGAGCAGGCTCGCTCCCACATTGGAATGCATTTCAAATGTGGGAGCGAGCCTGCTCGCGAAGGGGGGTAGACCAATCACCAGGTCTCTAGGGTCTGTAAGCCCGCATGAACAACCCCACTACCTCCTGCACATGACTCTCTGAGGCCTCTTCGCTCAGCGGCTCACCGCAGCAATACAGCAAACGAAAATTCCCTGCGCCCTTGATCAGGCAGAAGAAATGCTCGGCCGCATTACGCGGCAGGTCGATGCTCAGCGCGCCGGTCTCGTCGATGCGTTTCAGCAGCCGCTCCATGCCTTGCACCATGCGCTCGGGGCCGGCCTCGAAGAAAATCTGTGACAGCTTCGGATCCTGCGTGCCCAGCGCCATCATCAAACGGTGCAGATTCACCGACTCGTCGCTGTTGATCAGCTGATGAAAGCCTCGGGCAATGTTCAGCAACACATTTTCCACGGGGATTCCGGCGGGCAATTCGAAGAACAGCGGCGGCAACTGCTCCTCGCATTTGGCCATCACTGCGGAGGAGAACAGCGTCTCCTTGTCGTTGAAGTGGCTGTAAACCGTCAGTTTCGACACGCCAGCCTCAGCGGCGACTGCGTCCATGCTGGTGTTGGCGTAGCCGTGACTCAGAAACAGGGTTTTCGCCGCGTCGAGGATCGCCCGGCGCTTGGCCGGATCCTTCGGACGGCCCGGGCCGTTTGGAGCTGCAAGATTGTTCGACATTCTTCGCTTTTAATACTGGACTGGTGAGTTTGCTATTAATACCATACCGGCCAGTATAAATATTCCAAGCACCATTAGCGAAAGGTCCGTCACCATGTTCCGCCATGCGTTGTCGTTTGCCGTGCCAGTCAGCCTGGCTGTTTTATTGTCCGCATGCGGTCAGGAAGAGGCGACGCAAGTCAGCATTCGACCGGCCATGGTGGTGCAGCCAGAGCCTTCAGCGCAGGCGATGGAAAGTTATCCGGGCGAGGTGCGCGCCCGTTACGAACCGGATCTGGCATTCCGCATTGGCGGCAAAGTCAGCCGACGACTGGTCGAGGAAGGCCAGCGCGTCAAGGCCGATCAGCCACTGGCCGAGCTCGATCCGCAGGATGTGCGCCTGCAACTGGAAGCCACCCGCGCACAGGTCGCCGCCGCTGAAGCCAATCTGAATCTGGTACGCGCCGAGCGTGACCGCTACAAAACCTTGATGGAGCGGCAGATGGTCAGTCGTTCGGCCTACGACAACGCAGAAAACCTCTACCGTTCCGGCGAGGCGCGCCTCAAGCAGATCAAGGCCGAATTCAACGTCTCGACCAACCAGGCCAGTTACGCCGTGTTGCGCGCGCCGCAGGACGGCGTGGTGGCCAAGCGTTCGGTGGAAGTCGGGCAAGTGGTTGCCGCCGGGCAAACCGTGTTCACCCTCGCCACCGATGGCGAGCGTGAAGTGTCGATCAGCCTGCCGGAGCAGAGCTTCGGACGGTTCAAGGTCGGCCAGCCAGTCACCGTTGAACTGTGGACCCAACAGAACCAGCGCTTCGCCGGGCAGATTCGTGAACTGTCGCCGGCAGCCGACCCGAAATCCCGCACCTTCGCCGCGCGCATCTCGTTCACCAGCGGCAAAGTCCCGGCTGAGCTCGGGCAGAGCGCCCGGGTGTTCGTGCAATTGGCGGATGCTGTGCCGCTGTCGGTGCCGCTTTCGGCCCTGACTGCCGAGAACGGCGCGACCTACGTCTGGGTCGTCAACGCCAACAACACCTTGAAAAAGACCCCGGTGCGCATCGGCCCGTTCGGCGAGAAAAGCGTGCCGGTGCTCGAAGGCCTGAATGCCAGCGACTGGGTGGTGGCCGCCGGTGTT
This sequence comes from Pseudomonas sp. FW305-3-2-15-E-TSA4, assembly GCF_058787295.1. Lineage (NCBI taxonomy): Bacteria > Pseudomonadati > Pseudomonadota > Gammaproteobacteria > Pseudomonadales > Pseudomonadaceae > Pseudomonas > Pseudomonas sp. FW305-3-2-15-E-TSA4. Next base: position 276,306 of record NZ_JBYSZP010000001.1, read on the forward strand.
CACGTATTGCTCGAAGGTCAGCAGGTGCGGCCTGTGGATCGCTCCAACCGAGTGGTCAATCTGGCGGACAAGGAGTAAGTCCCGATGCGCTTCAACCTTTCCGAATGGGCGCTGCGTAATCGCCAGATCGTACTGTTCCTGATGCTTTTGCTGGCCATCGTCGGTGCCTTGTCCTACACCAAGCTCGGCCAGAGCGAAGACCCGCCGTTCACCTTCAAGGCCATGGTCATTCAGACCCGCTGGCCGGGGGCGACCGCGCAGGAAGTCTCGCGCCAGGTCACCGAACGCATCGAAAAGAAACTGATGGAAACCGGCGAGTACGAACGCATCGTGTCGTTCTCCCGCCCGGGTGAGTCGCAGGTCACGTTTATTGCCCGCGATTCGATGCATTCCAAGGAAATCCCCGACCTCTGGTACCAGGTGCGCAAGAAGGTCAGTGACATTCGTCAGACCTTGCCGCCGGATATTCAGGGGCCATTCTTCAACGATGAATTCGGCACTACGTTCGGCAACATCTATGCGCTGACCGGCGACGGTTTTGACTACGCGGTGCTCAAGGATTACGCCGACCGTATCCAGATTCAGCTGCAACGAGTCAAAGATGTCGGCAAGGTCGATCTGCTCGGTTTGCAGGACGAGAAGATTTGGGTCGAGTTGTCCAACGTCAAACTCGCCACCCTCGGTTTGCCACTGGCGGCCGTGCAGCAAGCGCTGCAAGAGCAGAACGCGGTGTCCACCGCCGGGTTCTTTGAAACCGGCAACGAGCGTGTGCAACTGCGGGTCTCGGGGAATTTTCAGACGGTCGAGGAGATCAAGAACTTCCCGATCCGCGTCGGTGACCGGACGTTCCGCATCTCCGATGTCGCCGATGTGCATCGCGGTTTCAACGATCCACCGGCGCCGCGCATGCGCTTCATGGGTGAAGATGCCATTGGCCTCGCAGTAGCGATGAAGGACGGCGGCGACATTCTGGTGCTGGGCAAAGCGCTGGAAGGCGAGTTCTCGCGCCTGCAGAAAAACCTCCCGGCCGGCATGCAACTGCGCAAGGTGTCCGACCAACCGGCGGCGGTGAAAACCGGTGTGGGCGAGTTTGTCCAGGTGCTGGTCGAGGCGCTGGCAATCGTGTTGCTGGTGAGCTTCTTCTCCCTTGGCGTGCGCACCGGGATGGTGGTCGCGCTGACCATTCCGCTGGTGCTGGCGATGACCTTCGCCTGCATGTATTACCTGGGTATCGGTCTGCACAAGATCTCGCTCGGCGCGCTGGTGCTGGCGCTGGGCTTGCTGGTGGACGACGCAATCATCGCCGTGGAAATGATGGCGATCAAAATGGAACAGGGCTTCGACAGGATCAAGGCCGCGAGCTACGCCTGGACCAGCACTGCGTTCCCGATGCTTACCGGTACGCTGATTACCGCCGCGGGTTTTCTACCGATCGCCACCGCGCAGTCCGGTACCGGCGAATACACCCGTTCGATCTTTCAGGTGGTGACCATCGCGTTGCTCGCCTCATGGGTGGCGGCGGTGATGTTTGTGCCGTATCTGGGGGAAAAACTCCTGCCGGATCTGGCGAAAATTCATGCGGCCAAACACGGCACAACTGACGGCCAGGCCGACCCGTATGGCACGCCGTTTTATCAACGGGTTCGACGTCTGGTGGAGTGGTGCGTGGCGCACCGCAAAACCGTGATTGTGCTGACAGTGGGGCTGTTTATTGCGTCGGTGATGCTGTTCCGTTTCGTCCCGCAGCAGTTCTTCCCTGCCTCCAATCGACTGGAATTGATGGTCGATCTGAAACTCGCTGAAGGGGCGTCGCTGGCCAACACCACGGCCGAGGTCAAACGCCTGGAGGCGATGCTCAAGGATCACGCCGGCATCGATAACTATGTGGCGTATGTCGGCACCGGTTCGCCGCGCTTCTACCTGCCGCTGGATCAACAACTGCCGGCGGCGAGCTTCGCTCAGTTTGTGGTATTGGCGAAAAACATCGAAGAGCGCGAGACCCTGCGCACCTGGTTGATCGAGACCCTTAACGAGCAATTCCCGACCCTGCGTTCGCGGGTCACGCGTCTGGAAAACGGTCCGCCGGTTGGCTATCCGGTGCAGTTCCGCGTCACCGGTGAGCACATCGAGGAAGTCCGTGCGCTGGCGCGTAAAGTGGCAGCCAAGGTTCGCGAAAACCCGCATGTGGTCAACGTGCACCTGGATTGGGAAGAGCCGAGCAAAGTGGTGTACCTGAACATCGATCAGGATCGTGCGCGGGCGCTCGGTGTGAGCACGGCCAATCTGGCGAAATTCCTCCAGAGTTCGCTGACCGGCTCGAGTGTCAGCCAGTACCGCGAGGACAACGAGTTGATCGAGATTCTGCTGCGCGGCACGGTGCATGAGCGCACCGAGTTGACGTTGCTGCCGAGTCTGGCGGTGCCGACCGATAACGGTCGCAGTGTGGCGCTGTCGCAGATTGCCACGCTGGAATACGGGTTTGAGGAAGGGATCATCTGGCACCGTAATCGTCTGCCGACCGTGACTGTGCGTGCCGACATTTATGGCAAGGAGCAGCCGGCGACGCTGGTCAAGCAGATCGAGCCGACGCTGGATCCGATCCGTGCCGAATTGCCTGACGGGTATCTGCTGGATGTTGGCGGTACGGTTGAAGATTCGGAGCGTGGACAGAAGTCAGTGAATGCCGGGGTGCCGATGTTCATTGTGGTGGTGCTGACGTTGCTGATGGTGCAATTGCGCAGTTTCTCGCGTACGGCGATGGTGTTTCTGACGGCGCCGCTGGGGTTGATCGGGGTGGTGTTGTTTCTGATGGTGTTCCGCCAGCCGTTCGGGTTTGTGGCGATGCTGGGGACGATCGCGCTGTCGGGGATGATCATGCGCAACTCGGTGATTCTGGTGGATCAGATCGAGCAGGATATTGCCTCTGGTCTCAAGCCTTGGCAGGCGATTATCGAGGCGACGGTGCGGCGGTTTCGGCCTATTGTCTTGACGGCTTTGGCGGCGGTGCTGGCGATGATTCCTTTGTCGCGCAGTGTGTTTTTCGGGCCGATGGCGGTGGCGATCATGGGGGGGTTGATTGTGGCTACGGCTTTGACGCTTTTGTTTTTGCCTGCTTTGTATGCGGCCTGGTTCCGAGTGCGTCGCGACGCTTGATGGTTTTGGACTTGGCGGCCTTTGGGCCGACCAGGTTCTTGGGGTTTTGGGTTTATATCCGTTGCTTCGGGTGCTGCGGCTGGCGGTTTCGCCCTTACGGCGAGTCACTTTTGCAGACGCCCAAAAGTAACCAAAACGCTGGGCCCCGGCGTACGGCCCTCGCTTAGGCTCGGGTTCCTTCGTTGCGTGGTTCATCCGGGCGCATCGCCTCCGGTTTGCTTCGCTGCACCTCCTCTCGATGCATTTGGCTACGCCAAACGGTCGCTGCGCTCCCACCCCCGGATAAACCCCTCCACTCAGCCTGCCGAAGGGGCCGGCACGGCAAGATCAAGAGCTGCAGCCGAGCTTGCGCTCATCCTGTTGAGTGGTGAAAAGCATGTGGTCTGTCTGGACTGCTTTGCTTTTCTGTGGGAGCTGGCTTGCCAGCGATGGCGGCCTGACAGCCGACCAGGCTCTAACTGACTCACCCAACCCACTGTAGGAGTGAGCCTGCTCACGATGGCGGCCTGACAGCCGACCAATCTCCAACTGACCGTCCCCAATCCCACTGTGGGAGCTGGCTTGCCAGCGATGGCGGCCTAGTAGCCGACCAATCTCCAACTGCCTGCACCCAATCCAAATGTGGGAGCGGGCTTGCTCGCGAAGGCGGCCTGACAGTCGACCAATCTCCAACTACCTGCACCCAATCCCACTGTAGGAGTGAGCCTGCTCGCGATGGCGGCCTGACAGCCGACCAGTTTCCAACTGCCCACACCCAATCCCACTGTAGGAGTGAGCCTGCTCGCGATGGCGGCCTAGTAGCCGACCACTCTCCAACTGCCTGCACTCAATCCAACTGTGGGAGCGGGCTTGCTCGCGAAGAGGCCCGCCCAGCCACCCAACCTCTCTGGTCTGTTTAAAAATGTTCCAGATAACCAGAACCTTCCCACAAGGTTTTCAGGTTGCCCGTCGGAAGCGCGATCTCTAGCCTGAGTCTGTCGTTGCCAATTCAGCGACCGGGTCTGCAAGCCCGCCGATAGTTTGTTAGGTACTGATCAGCGCCCCTATAATCGTGGCGCTTTTTAGCGGCCATCGTTTTATGGTGGCTGTGTGCGGGATACCTTCGGGTATGCCGAGGGCCTAACAACTCGGTCTTGCAGACCCGTGCACAGCTGCCACCCGTCATCTGCAAGTGATGGTGGTAGCTCCACTTGAATAGTTAGGAGTTCCACCATGTTCAAACACACCCCGAATCCTCCCGAATCCGCACCAGAAGCCACCCCTGGCCGATCAACCGACCCCGTCTCCCCCTACGCCTTCCTCGATTCGCGCAAGCTCCACGACGCAGCCCTGCGTGCGCTCGATCACTACCTCCTGCCCCAGCCTGAAAAACAGCCCAAACCCGTCACTCAGCCCAGCACAATCTTCACTGTTCTCCCCGAAGTCGATTCCGAAACCCTGCTGGCCCATGCCTGTGAAACGCTGGCCTCGGCCAATGTCATGGCCAGTGAGTTGGCGTTTACCCTGAGCGGCCCGACGTGCAGTCAGCTGCTTGGCATTCAGCAGATGATTTCGCTCGCGGAGCTGTCGGTTAACCGCGTCCTCGATCAGGTGGATCCGCAAGGCTGACCCACAATAAAAAGCCCGCTGACCTTCACCGGTTCAGCGGGCTTTTTCGTGCCGCGGCAAAAATTACAAGGTGCCGAACACTTTCTTCGCCAGCCCCGTCGCTGCAGCAGCCGGATTCTTGCGGATGGTTTGTTCCTGTTTGCCGATCATTTCGAACAGGCCATTGAGCGCTTGTTCAGTGACGTAGTTTTCGACGTTGGCGCTTTTCGCATCCACCACGCCCAGGGTCGCGGCCTGGCCGGCGAAGGCGTTGTACTTTTGTGCGACGCCGACTTTGTCGGTGGCTTGTTTGACGATGGGCAGGAACTTGGCGCGGATCTGTTCGCGGCTGGTTTTGTCCAGGTATTGGGTGGCCGAGTCAGTGCCGCCGCTGAGGATGCCTTTGGCGTCGGCCACGGTCATTTTCTTCACGGCGTCGACGAGGATCGGCTGGGCCTGGGTCACGGCGCTTTCTGCGGCCTTGTTCATCGCGGTTTCGAGTTCGTCGACCTGGGCGCCCATGCCGAAGGCTTTCATCTTGCCGGCGACTTTGCCGAGTTTGCCCGGCAGTTCGATTTTCACTTCCGGGTTGTTGCTGAAGCCGCCCGGGGTGCCGAGTTGTTTGACGGCGATTTGCGCGCCTTGGGTCAGGGCGTCCTTGAGGCCGCCGGTGGCGTCTTGTTGCGAGAGGTCGCTGAGCGACAGTGCCAGAGCGCTGGCAGAGATCATCAAGCCCGCGCATAGGCCGGCGAAGCGAAGGGTAGGGCGGAGCATGGCAGCTTCCTTGAAAGACAATTAGCGAATGGCGTCGACGCGGATTTTCAGCGGCTGCGGATCGTTGCCGTCCAGTTGCACGGCGTGGTTTTCGGTGGTAATGAACATCAACTCGCCGTTGACTTCGATGCGCGCGCTGACCGAGTAGCGGTGGCCGGGTTTGACCTGGGCCGGATCGTAACTCAAGTGGAACGGCAGCGGCACCTGGCCTTTGACCGGGCCTTTCTGTTCGTCGAGAACCACCGCCGGTGCGTCGGCCAGCGACACGTCCTGCAGGCTCACGCTCAGGGTCGCGCTTGGTGGCAGGGCGATGCGTTGCAGGTAGAACACTTCGCCGTCGAGGCCGACTTTGCCGGCGGGGGTGGTCGACTGGCAGGCGCTCAACAGGGTGGCTGCGGCGAGAAGGGTGAGTTTTTTCATCGGGACCTCTGAGACGGTTGCGCCGGAAGAATCCCGGCGCCGAAGGAAATCTAGCGGATTTTGGTGCCAGCGTCAGTGAACAAACGTAAGGGTTTTTCCAGCCACTGCATTAATTTCTGAAACGACAGCGCGCGGGTACTGGGCACCGCGGGAGCCAGTTCGACTTGTTCAGGCGAGATCACAAGACGTTGATGGTAGCGGTTTTCAATACCCGTCAGTGCATAGCGTTTACCGGGTATAACGCTGTCAGGATCATATTTCAGATAAAACCCGGAGACTGACTGTTCGTCCTGTTTGACACTTACCAGCTCAACTTCGGGAGACTCTGCTTCATGCAGACTGATGGTGACCGCTTCTTCTGGCGCAACAATTTCGGCTTCTTGAGCCTCGACATATAGAAAACCGATCGGGCTCAGGTGCAGGGTTTGGCGATGGGGAGTGTTGTTGACAGTGACGAAGTAGTCCTGCTCGATCAGCAAGGGTATTTGGTCATGAAGGATCTGCACATTGACTTGGTACCTGACGCCTACATCGCCGTAGTGATGAGGGAAGTCAAATTTCCAGCCGGCGTCGAAGATCGCAGCACGGTGCCAGTCCTTGATGTTTACAGGCGATTGGGAATTGAAAACTTTGACGCTGACAATGGTTTCATTGACACCATCGGCAGGCGCGTGGAATTCGGGCGGTAGACGGAAGTCCAGGATTACTGCGCAAGTTTCTTCGGTTAACAGGCTCATCTCGATATCCGTATCGTGATTGGTGGAGTGAGCCTATTAATCCATGAATCAACTAACGGGGCCATTGAAGTGCGCGCCCGTTAGTTGTCAGCAAGTTTCAGACTTGTGGTGTATCCGCTGTTTCGGCGGCATCTTCACTGCGATGCAAAGCCACCTGACGAATCGACAGACGAATCTCCGCCGGCAACACGCGTTTGGCAGCGCCTTCGGCCAGTTCGCCGAGCAGTTCGTGGTAGCTCAACTTCCCGGCTTCGTCGCGACGCAGCACGTCGAGGTCGAGCAGGGTCTGGATGAAGTGGCGGAACAGGCTCTTGTCGAAGAACTCCGGGGCGTTCAAACCGTGGAGGATCGACAGGCGCTGGGCCATGACCGTGCACAGGTCCTCCAGCTCTTCGGCGCTGATGCTGTTCTGGCCGCTGTTGAGCAGCAGGGACACGGTCATGTAGAAGCGCTGCAGGGTCTGCGCGATGCTTTTCGACAGCAGGGTCAGCAACACAAAGTGCCGCGAACTTGGCGCCGGGCGCATGTACACGTCCTTCTCGAAACGCAGCAGGCCTTGCTCGACGAACGCTTCCAGCCATTGATCGACCACGCCGTCCAGTTCCTCCAGCGACCAGCGAATGAACAGCTCCGCCTGCAGGTACGGATACAGCGCGCGGGTGTAACGCAGGATCTGTTCGCGGCTCATGCGCGAGGTGCTCTGGAAGAAGCTCGCCAGCAGCGCCGGCAAGGCGAAGATGTGCAGCACGTTGTTGCGGTAGTAGGTCATCAGGACAGCGTTCTGCTCGTCCAGATAGAGAATCTTGCCCAGCGCATCGTTCTGCTCGGACAGCAGATCCATGTCCTTCACATGCTCGATCAGCGCGCGACCATCGCCTTCCGGCAGGGTCGTGTGCGGCGAGTAAGGGACTTTGCGCAGCAGCGCCAGATACAGATCCAGCACCCGCGCCATGGCCCGATCGTCCAGTGCCAGGCGGGTGGTCGAGAGCAGCGCCAGCGCCACCAGATTGACCGGGTTGATCGCCGCTGCTTCGTTCAAGTGCTGCGCGACTTTCTCGCCAAGGCGGTTGGTGGTCTCGTTGAGCCACGCCGGTTTGTACTGCGGGCCGAGTTCCTGCTGGCGCCAGTCTGGCTGTTCGCTGTCGAGGAATTCCGCGAGTTTGATCGGCTCGCCGAAGTTCACCGCGACCTGACCGAAGCGCTGCTTGAGCGCGCCGATGACTTTGAAGATGTCGAAGATCGACTCTTTCTTCTTGCTCGCGCCACGCAGTTCGCCGAGGTAGGTGCGGCCTTCCAGCACGCGCTCGTAACCGATGTACACCGGCACGAAAACGATCGGCATCCGCGACGAACGCAGGAAGCTGCGCATCGTGATCGCGAGCATCCCGGTTTTCGGTTGCAGCATGCGCCCGGTGCGCGAGCGGCCGCCCTCGACGAAGTACTCGACCGGGAAACCTTTGGTGAACAGGGTGTGCAGGTATTCGTTGAACACCGAGGTGTACAGCGGATTGCCCTTGAACGTGCGGCGCATGAAGAACGCGCCGCCACGGCGCAGCAGGCTGCCGATCACCGGCATGTTCAGGTTGATTCCGGCGGCGATATGCGGCGGTGTCAGGCCGTTGCGGAACAGCAAGTACGACAGCAACAGATAGTCGATGTGGCTGCGGTGGCACGGCACGTAGATCACTTCGTGACCCTGGGCGACCTTCTGCACGCCTTCGATGTGGTTGACCTTGATCCCGTCGTAGATCTTGTTCCAGAACCAGCTCAGCACCACTTCGAGGAAGCGGATCGCGGTGTAGGTGTAGTCCGAGGCGATCTCGTTGCCGTAGCGCAGGGCCTGGGCCTTGGCTTTTTCCGGGGAGATGTTTTCGCGCTCGGCTTCGTCGAGGATCGCTTGCTTGACCAGCGGCTGGTTGAGCAGGCCTTTGACCAGATTACGACGGTGCGAGATGTCCGGGCCGATGACGGCGGCTTTCAGATTGCGGAAGTGCACGCGCAGGATGCGCTGGGCCATGCGCACGGTGCGTTCGTGGCCCTTGTTGTGCTCGATCAGTTCGCGCAGGTGGATCGGCGCCGAGAACTGCACACGGGTTTTACGCCCCAGGACAATGATGCTCAGCAGCCGGCGCAGGCGCCCGGTGACCGCCCAGCTGTCAGCGAACAGCAGCTTCCATGGGCTGTTTTCGCTGTCCGGCGACTGGCCCCAGAAAACGCTGACCGGAATGATCTGCGCGTCTTCGGCGGCGTTTTGCGTCAGGGCGCTGACCAGTCGGGTCAGGGTCGGCGGCGCACCGCGCTTGTCCTGACGGCCGAGCCAGTCCGGATCTGGCGTCAGATAGAAAAACGCCGCCGGTTCGATCAACGGCCCCACCGACACCGGCAGTACCGGACGCGGCAGACCGGCCTTGGTGCACTCGGTGTCGACCACCGCCAGATCGGTGAGCGAGGGGTTTTGCAGGACGTAGAACACCGGACGACTGCGGTCGAGGTTGAGGGTGAACGACGACTGGTTGATCGTCTCCGAGCGAACCCAGAGGTACAACAGTCGGCGCAAGGTGCCAAACACAAGACGGCGGAACGGGGAACGGGTCATACGGCTTCTGCGTGAGTGAATAAAACCGAGCGTTTGCTCGGGCGGTCGACAGTTTGCCGTATTAGTCGAAAATCGGCAAAAAAGCGGCGAAGTAATCTCCTGTTGAGACTTTTTGCGCCTGTCATATACTCGGCAATCTGTCGCCGGGGCCCTTTATGGACGTCGGGCGCAGGCTGACGTTCCGCAAAGGCTTTCCTGCGAAAAGCCTGTTCAATAATAAAAAAGGAGTATGAACAGATGGCAACACGTGAAACCGGCAATGTGAAGTGGTTCAACGACGCCAAGGGCTACGGCTTCATTCAGCGCGACGACGGGGTGGACGTGTTCGTGCACTACCGCGCGATCCGTGGCGAAGGGCATCGCTCGCTGACTGAAGGTCAGCAGGTTGAGTATGCGGTGATTACTGGCGAGAAGGGATTGCAGGCTGAGGATGTGGTCGGTCTGTAACACAACCCTCCAAAACATCCCAAAACCAATGTGGGAGCGGGCTTGCTCGCGAATACGTCGTGTCATTCAGCACAACTGTAGCTGATACACCGCATTCGCGAGCAAGCCCGCTCCCACATTTGGATATGCGTTGTCCGGGATTACGCGGTTTTCCAAGTGATTTCTTCTTCACCGTCGGCGCTGATGCGAATCCAGCGATCCGCCGTCTCTTCGCCTTCTTCCTCGACCCACGTGCCCGGTGCGCAACGCACTTCGACGTTCAGCGCGGCAAAGGCTGCACGGGCGCAGGCGATGTCGTCGTCCCAAGGGGTCGCATCGCTTTCCAGGTACAAGCTGTTCCATTTGCCCACGGCTTTCGGCAACCAGGTCACCGGGATGTTGCCGGCCTTGCACTTGTAGGTCTGGCCTTTCTGTACCCAGTCGCTGCACGGGCCCAGAGCCTCACCGAGCCAGGCGGAAATTGCCTTGTGGTCGACGTCGGCGTCTTTCAGGTAAATCTCGATATCCGGTTGGCGCATGGATGTCCTCACTGCGGGTCTGAAAAATCCATTCGCGGATTTAGCCGGCCCCGGGCACTTGCCCGAGACCAAAAGTTATTGAAGAACGAAATAATCGTAGCGCATCGACACGGTGGTCACGAACGGCTCGGCCTGTTCGATCACGGCGGTGCGGCGTTCGGCACTGGCGCGCCAGCCGTGGGGCGTCATCGCCAGCAGGTTGGCGCGATCCTCGGGCTTGTCCAGCGTCAGTTTGAATTCCAGGGTTTCGCTGTGCGCCAGCGCCATGCCTTCGGGCACCAGGGCCAGATGCTTGTCGTCGGTGTACTCGCGCACTTCGTCGTACAGGCGTTCGCGCAGTTCCATAAGGTGGCCGCTGGTCGGGCCGACCTTCATCAGGCCGCCGCCAACGCTGAGCAGACGCTTGGCTTCTGCCCAGTCCAGCGGACTGAAAACGCTCGCCAGAAACTGGCAACTGCCCGACGCCAACGGCACGCGGGCCATGCTGGCGATCAACCAGGTGATTACCGGGTTGCGTTTGCAGGCGCGTTTCACCGCCTCGCGGGAGATGTCCAGCGCGTAGCCATCGGCGTCCGGCAGGGCATCGGCAATCTGTGCGGTGTAGTAACCCTCACCGCAACCAATATCGACCCAACGTGCCGGCGTATAACTTGCCGCCAGCTCGGCCAGACGCTTGGCCACCGGCGCGTAATGCCCGGCGTTCAAGAAGTCGCGGCGCGCCTCGACCATCGCCTGATTGTCGCCAGGGTCACGGCTGTTCTTGTGCTGTACCGGCAACAGGTTCAGGTAGCCCTGACGCGCACGGTCGAAGCGGTGGCCGGCGGGGCAGACCACGCCGTTGTCGACGCTGTTCAGCGGTTCACTGCAGATCGGGCACGCGAGCATCAGGCGAGCAACTTGATCAGGGTCTGGTAGTAGATCTCGGTCAGCACGTCGAGATCGGCCGCCAGCACACGTTCGTTGACCTGGTGAATGGTCGCGTTGACCGGGCCCAGCTCAACCACTTGGGTACCCATGGTCGCGATGAAACGGCCGTCGGAGGTACCGCCGCTGGTCGACGCCTTGGTCTCGCGGCCGGTGATGTCCTTGATGCTCGACGACACCGCGTCGAGCAGCGCGCCCGGCTCGGTGAGGAACGGCAGACCGGACAGCGCCCAGTCGATGTGCCAGTCCAGACTGTGTTTGTCGAGGATATCGGCCACGCGTTTCTGCAGGCCTTCGACGGTGGATTCGGTGGAGAAGCGGAAGTTGAACACCGCCACCAGATCACCCGGGATCACGTTGGTCGCGCCGGTGCCCGAGTTGAGGTTGGAAATCTGGAAACTGGTCGGCGGGAAGAAATCGTTGCCGTGATCCCAGTGCTCGGCGGCCAGTTCGGCCAAGGCCGGGGCGGCGAGGTGGATCGGGTTCTTCGCCAGGTGCGGGTAGGCCACGTGACCCTGCACGCCGCGCACGGTGAGCTTGGCGCCCAGCGAGCCGCGACGACCGTTTTTCACCACGTCACCGACCAGCGTGGTGCTCGACGGTTCGCCGACGATGCACCAGTCCAGACGTTCCTTGCGCGCCACCAGACGTTCCACCACCGCTTTGGTGCCGTGGTGCGCCGGGCCTTCTTCGTCGCTGGTGATGAGGAACGCGACCTTGCCCTTGTGGTTCGGGTAGTCGGCGACAAAACGCTCGGCGGCGACGGTCATCGACGCCAGGCTGCCTTTCATGTCCGCCGCGCCGCGACCGCAGAGCATGCCGTGTTCATCGATCACCGCGTTGAACGGGTCGATCTGCCAGGCGGTCACCGGACCGGTCGGCACCACGTCGGTGTGGCCGGCGAAGCACAGCACCGGGCCGTCGTCGTTGCCGTGGGTGGCCCAGAAGTTATCCACGTCCTCGATGCGCATCGGCTCGAGGGTGAAACCGGCATCGCCCAGGCGCTGCATCATCTGCTTCTGGCAATCGGCGTCGACCGGCGTCACGGACGGACGGCGGATCAGGTCGATGGCGAGTTGGAGGGTCGGCGAAAGGTCGGCGTGGGCCGTCATGGAAAACTCCGGAGTCATGAATGTGGGCGCGGACTAACAATGTGGGAGCGAGCCTGCTCGCGAATGCGGTGTGTCAGTCAACATAATCGGTGAATGTTACAAAGCCTTCGCGAGCAGGCTCGCTCCCACAGGGATTAGAGGAGTGCCCCGCAAAATGGCGGTTATCTTAAAGCAAAACGGCGACCATTGGCCGCCGTTTAGTGGATCAAAGAGGAATTAGACGACAGGCGCCGGTTCAGGCGCTGTCGCAGGTTTTGGCAGCGACGAGAGGAACGCCATGATCAGCGCGGCCAGGTATGGCAGCGACTGCACCAGCAGCATTGCGACCCAGAAGCGCATGTCGTTGCTTGGAATGCCCTGCACCAGGTAGATCCCCAGCGCCGCGCCCCACAACAGCAGCATGATGAACAGCTCTTCCCGCGCTTCGGAAATCGCCACCCAGAAACCATGGTTGTCGGCGTTTTTCGGCGTGCGGAAGAACGGAATGCTGCTGGTGAAGAAGCCGTACAGCACCGCTTTGGCGATGGTGTGCGACAACGCCAGGCCAGCCAGTGCGGCGCAGAACGCATCTTTGAGGTTCACGCCCACGGCGCGACGGTAGAGGAAGATGATCTTGCCGACCTTGAACACGAACAGCGCCAATGGCGGGATTGCGAAAATCAGCAGCGGCGGATCGACCCGTTGCGGCACGATGATCATCGCCGCCGACCACAGCAGGGCGCCGACGGTGAAGAAGATGTTCATGCCGTCCGCGACCCATGGCAGCCACCCCGCGAGGAAGTGGTAACGCTGGCCACGGGTCAGTTCGGTGTCCTTGCCGCGCAGCAGGCTGCGGGTGTGGCGCTTGATGATCTGGATCGCGCCATAGGCCCAGCGGAAACGCTGCTTCTTGAAGTCGATGAAGGTGTCCGGCATCAGACCCTTGCCGTAACTGTCGTGGTAATACGCTGCCGACAGACCTTTCTCGAACACGCGCAGACCCAGCTCGGCGTCTTCACAGATGCACCAGTCGGCCCAGCCCAGCTCTTCCAGAACCGAACGGCGGGTCATGGTCATGGTGCCGTGCTGAATGATCGCGTCGCGGTCGTTACGGGTGACCATGCCGATGTGGAAGAAGCCTTTGTATTCGGCGTAGCAGAGCTTTTTGAAGGTACTTTCGTTCTGGTCGCGATAGTCCTGCGGCGACTGCACCACGGCGATTTTTGGATCGGCGAAGTGCGGCACCATGTGCTTGAGCCAGTTCGGATGCACGCAGTAGTCGGAGTCGATCACCGCGATCACTTCGGCGTCCTTGGCGGTGTGCGGAATCAGGTAGTTCAGCGCACCGCCCTTGAACCCGGCCAGCGGTGATACGTGGAAGAACTTGAAGCGCGGGCCGAGGGTGGCGCAGTAGTCGCGCACCGGTTCCCAGACGGCTGGGTCTTTGGTGTTGTTGTCGATGATCAGGACTTCATAGTCCGGGTAATCGAGGGCGGCCAGGGCGTCGAGGGTCTGTTTGACCATCTCCGGCGGCTCGTTGTAGCACGGTACGTGGATCGAGACTTTCGGTCTGTAGTCCGAATCGCCCACCACCGGCAGGAATTCACGCCGGCGCTTGTGGGTCCAGACCGCTTCGGCCAGTTCATGCGCTTCGGTCAGCAGCACGATGAACACCCCGAGCGCACCCAGTGCCAGGAGGAAACCCACCGTCAGGCTGAACCACGTGCTGTATTGCTGGCTGTAGTCGTAACCGATCCACACCAGCACCGAACCGCAAAGGAACGCGATAAAGGTCAGGAAGGTGCGGCCACGCTGGCGCAGGGCCGAGCCGTCGATCATCAGCAGGGTCAGCGACAGCAGCGCCAGCACCACCGAACCGATGGCCAGCACGCGCCATTGCGGGATGGCGACGACCGGGCCTTCGAAGTTGAATTTCTGCTGGCGCGCGGCGTTGAACACGCCCCAGTAGGCGCCCACCGAACCTTCGTCACTGGCCTTCCACGGCTGGTCGAAGGCTTCGATCACGAAGTAGTTGAAGCCCTGACGGTTAAGTTTGTTGACCAGCGTACGCAGATAGATAGCCTGATCCGCCGGCGACGCATCGGCGCCACCACGCATGCGACCGTTGCTCGGCCAGCCGACTTCGGACAGCAGCAACGGCTTTTTCGGGAACAGCTTTTTCAGGTCACGGGCGCGGTCGAAGACGAACTGTCCGGCCTTGTCCACGGGGATGAATTCCCAGTACGGCAGGACGTGCGCAGCGATCAGGTCAACGTGCTTGGCCAGTTCCGGGTGTTCTTCCCAGACGTGCCACTGCTCGGAGGTGGTCACCGGCACTTTCACCGCCGCGCGCACCCGATCCAGCAGCACGCTCAGTTGCTCGGCAGTGATTTCCTTGCGGAAGATCGCCTCGTTACCGACCACCACACGAACCACGCTGCGCGAGGTGTTGGCCAGTTCGATGGCGCGCTGGATCTCGCGCTCGTTGCGTTCCTGATCGGGGCTGATCCAGATCCCGAGGGTCACGCGCAGACCGAACTCTTCCGCCAGTTTCGGGATGTCCTGCAGCGAACCGTCGACCGAGTAGATGCGGATGTTGTCCGTCAGCTTGCTCATGATCTCCAGGTCACGGCGCATTTCGTCGTCAGTCGGATACTGATCCTTCTGTGGGAATTGGCCCTGCTGGAATGGCGAATAAGAGAAACCGGAGATCTGCTCCGGCCAGTTGGGCGCGGAGACCGGGCGATTGATCAGCGCCCAGAAACCGGTGAACAGGGCGGCGATTGCCAGAACCACCACCAGGTTGAGACCAAATTTACGCGATGACATAGCTATTTCGGGTTCCAAAGGCTGTGGAACGAAGGAACGGATCGGCTTACGCCAAAAGGGCGCGAATCCTACACCGGCAGTTCACTGCTCGTACACCGGGCAGGAAAATGCCCGACATTGGGCAGTCCAACCTGATTTAAGTTCTTTAGTAACAGCTTGTAAGAGAAAACTTTGTTATTCAGTTATAGCAATTCCCAGTGGCGAGGGAGCTTGCTCCCGCTGGACTGCGAAGCAGGCTGCTTTCAAAGGGCCGCTTCGTGACCCGGCGGGAGCAAGCTCCCTCGCCACAAGGCTTGCGCAAAACGGCTGCGTTCACCGTTCATAGCGTCAAAGATGCTCTTGGCCGCCGACGGCCCTATAATGCGCGCCGGTTTTTGGGGTAATGGTCATGAGTACAGAAGATCCGCGGTTTGCAGGCATCGCCCGTTTGTATGGCATCGAGGGCCTCGAGCGCCTGCGTGCGGCCCATGTGGCGATTGTCGGCGTCGGTGGCGTCGGTTCCTGGGCGGCGGAAGCCATGGCCCGCTGTGGCGTCGGTGAGATTTCGCTGTTCGACCTCGATGACGTCTGCGTCAGCAACGCCAACCGCCAGTTGCACGCGCTGGACAGCACCGTCGGCAAACCCAAGGTCGAAGTGATGGCCGAGCGCCTGCGCGGGATCAATCCGGATTGCACCGTGCATGCGGTGGCGGACTTCGTGACGCGCGACACCATGGCCGAATACATCACGCCGAACATCGATTGCGTGATCGACTGCATCGACGCGGTCAACGCCAAAGCTGCGCTGATCGCCTGGTGCAAACGCCGCAAGATCCAGATCATCACCACCGGCGGTGCGGGTGGGCAGATCGATCCGACGCTGATTCAGGTCTGCGACCTCAACCGCACGTTCAACGACCCGCTGGCCTCGAAAGTGCGTTCGACGTTGCGTCGCGACTATGGCTTCTCGCGTACCGTGACTCGCCATTACAGCGTGCCGTGTGTGTTCTCCACCGAACAACTGCGCTATCCGAAACCGGACGGCAGCATCTGTTTGCAGAAGAGTTTTGTCGGCGACGGGGTGAAGCTCGACTGCGCCGGCGGGTTTGGCGCGGTGATGATGGTCACGGCGACGTTCGGCATGGTCGCGGCGACCAAGGCGGTGGACAAGATTGTGGCGGGTGTGCGGCGCCCGGCGGATCGGGTCAAGCCTAAGGTTTGATTCTGGGGCTGATGGCCTCATCGCGAGCAGGCTCACTCCTACAGGGGGACGCATTCCAATTGTAGGAGTGAGCCTGCTCGCGATGGCTGCGAAGCAGCCGCTTTATTTAGCCAACTCATTCATCCGCTGGAGCACGGCATTCAAGCCATTACTGCGCGACGGCGACAACTGCCGCGAAAGTCCCAGCTGATTGAACCACTCGGGCAAATCCACCTGCCGCAACTCGGCAGCGCTCAAGCCGTTGACCCGCAACAGCAGCAACGCCACCAACCCACGAATCATCCGCGCATCGCTGGCAGCGCTGAACTGCCAGTGACCGTCCTGCAACTCACCCACCAGCCACATTTGGCTCTCACAGCCATGCACGCGATTGGCTTCACATTTGTCCGCGTCATCCAGCGGCGGCAGACGATCGCCAAACTGCATCAGCAATCGCGCCCGTTGTTCCCAACCGGCAGCGTTCTGAAAGGTCAACAATGCTTCGGCGGCGGCGAGCGGCAGACTCATCGCAGCAACTCCAGGGCCTGATCCAGCGCCTCGAAGAAACGTTCGAGATCTTCCGAGTCGTTGTACAGCGCCAGTGACACGCGAATAGCCCCGGCCAGTTCGAAGCTTTTCAGCAACGGCATGGCGCAGTGATGCCCGGCGCGCACGGCGATACCTTGCTCGGTCAGCAAGTGCGCCAGATCGGCGTTGTGCACGCCCTCGACGACGAAACTCGCCAGCGCCAATTGCGGCTTGCCCAGCAGACGAATGCCGTTGCGCGCGGCCAGGCCTTGCAGCAGGTAAGCGTGCAGCGCCGCTTCGTGGGCCGACACCGCGTCCTGATCCAGCCCGGCCAAATAGTCGAGGGTTGCGCCGAGGCCGATCACGCTGGCAATCGGCGGCGTGCCCGCCTCGAAACCCAGCGGGGCAGGGCGGAAGCGTGCATCGTGATAGTTGGCTTCCAGCACCATTTCGCCGCCGAACTGCCACGGCTGCAGTTGCTCAAGTGCGGTGTTGCGCCCGAACAGCACACCGAGGCCGTCGGGGCCATACAGCTTGTGGCTGGAAAACACATAAAAGTCGCAACCCAGCGCCTGCACGTCGTGGCGACCATGCACCACACCCTGGGCGCCATCGACCACGGTCAGCGCGTTGTGCGCCTTGGCCATCGCCAGCAGCGCCGGCAACGGTTGCCAGGCACCGAGCACGTTGGACAGCTGACTGACCGCCAGCAAGCGAGTGCGCGGGGTGATCAGACGCACAGCGGCGCCGAGGTCGATCACGCCGTCGGCGTCCAGCGGCAGGATCACCAGTTTCAGCTCGCGACGCTGTGCCAGTTGCTGCCACGGCAGCAGGTTGGCGTGATGCTCCAGGGCGCTGATGACAATTTCATCGCCCGGGTGGAAAAGATGTTCCAGGCCATAGGCCAGGAGATTCAGCGCACTGGTGGCGCCATGGGTGAAGATGATCTGCCCGCTGTCACCGGCATTCAGCCACTGGGCAACCTTGAGCCGACTGTCTTCGAACGCCTGCGTCGCGTGCGCGCCGGGCAGATGCTGCGCACGGTGCACATTGGCTGCGCCGTTGGCGTAGTAATGCGTCAGTGCGTCGAGCAGGGCCTGGGGTTTTTGCGTGGTGGCGGCGTTGTCCAGATAGGTCTGGTCTTGCCGTTGCAGGGCGGCGATGGCCGGAAAGTCGGCGCGCCAGGGGGAGGGAATCATCATCTGTTCAGCCCTGTGAACTTGGGCGGGGTGTACACAAGACACTGTGGGAGCGAGCCTGCTCGCGAAGCTTTTTGCGACCTCAAGGACGCCTTCGCGAGCAGGCTCGCTCCCACAAGTGCCTGCGGCACTTAGTTGTGAGCGTGCAGCGCTTCGTTCAGCTCGATCGCCGATTTGTGGGTTTTGCATTCCACGGCACCGGTTTCCGAATTGCGACGGAACAGCAGGTCAGTCTGACCGGCCAGTTCACGCGCCTTCACAACCTTGACCAGGTTGTTGTGCTCGTCCAGCAGCGCCACCTTGGTGCCGGCGGTCACGTACAGGCCCGACTCGACGGTGTTGCGGTCGCCCAACGGGATACCGATACCGGCGTTGGCGCCGATCAGGCAGCCTTCACCCACCTTGATCACGATGTTGCCGCCGCCCGACAGGGTGCCCATGGTCGAGCAGCCGCCGCCCAGGTCCGAACCCTTGCCGACGAATACGCCAGCGGAAACGCGGCCTTCGATCATGCCCGGGCCTTCGGTGCCGGCGTTGAAGTTGATGAAGCCTTCGTGCATTACGGTGGTGCCTTCGCCCACGTAAGCGCCCAGACGCAGACGTGCCGCGTCAGCGATACGCACGCCGGCCGGCACCACGTAGTCGGTCATTTTCGGGAACTTGTCCACCGAGAACACTTCCAGCAGTTCGCCGCGCAGACGCGCTTCGAGTTGCAGTTCAGCCAGTTCGCTCAGGTCGATTGCACCCTGGCTGGTCCAGGCCACGTTCGGCAGCAGCGGGAAGATCCCGGCCAGGCTTACGCCGTGTGGCTTGACCAGACGATGCGACAGCAGGTGCAGCTTGAGGTACGCCTCTGGCGTCGAGGTCAGCTGTGCGTCTTCGGCCAGCAGGGTGGCAACCAGCGGCTTGTGGCTCTCGGCCAGACGGGTCAGCAGCTTGCCTTGAACGGCGTCGATGCCTTTGACCGCTTCAGCCAGTTGCGCAGCCTGTGCAGTGGTGAAGGTGATGGCCTGGTTGCCTTCGGTGTAACCGAGGATCGGCGCAACAGCGGCGACCAGTTCGGCCGACGGGTTGAGCAGTGGCTGAGCGTAGAACACTTCCAGCCAGGCGCCTTGACGGTTTTGCGTGCCGACACCAAAGGCGATGCTGAACAGAGAGTTGGACATGTGAATACCTCTAGCAATAAGTGACGGGCTGCTTACTTGAGTGCGGCCGCGTAGATGTCTGGCTTGAAGCCAATCAGGGTTCGGTCACCGAGATCGAGCACCGGGCGCTTGATCATCGAGGGTTGAGCGAGCATCAGTTCGATGGCTTTCGACTGGTCGAGATCGGCTTTACGTTCGTCGTCGAGTTTGCGAAAGGTCGTGCCTGCACGGTTCAACACCGTTTGCCAGCCGTGCTCGTCACACCATTGGGTCAGGTGCTCACGATCGATACCGGCGGTTTTGTAATCGTGGAAGTCGTAGCTGACAGCGTGTTCATCGAGCCAGGTGCGCGCCTTCTTCATGGTGTCGCAGGCTTTGATGCCGAAAAGGTGCAACGTTTTACTTGAAACGGTCAAGGAATCGCCCCCTTTACAGGTGCTGGAAAAAAATGGTGTCGGATTATGCCATGACCAAACGGTTTCGTCGGCCACGGTTGTCGTAACGCTGCAAAACCTGTGGGAGCGAGCCTGCTCGCGAAGGGGCCATGACAGGCAATATCTCTGTTGAAGGAGACGCCGCATTCGCGAGCAGGCTCGCTCCCACAAGGGCAGTGCGACATAGGTGCAAACGCCAGACGCATCCTAAGCGGCTAATATGGCAGTTCAACGCTGTCGATTGTCTGAGATTTCCGCTTTATGCAAACCGCTTATACCGTCCTGATCCTGCTGATGCTGGTCAGCGTCTCCCGGCTGGTCGGACGGGTCATCCCGCTGCCGCTGCCCCTCGTGCAAATCGCCGCCGGTGCCTTGCTGGCCTGGCCGACACTGGGCCTGCACGTCGCGCTGGACCCCGAATTGTTCCTGTTTCTGTTCCTGCCCCCGCTGCTGTTTTCCGACGGTTGGCGCATGCCCAAACGCGAGTTCTGGCATCTGCGCGGGCCGATCCTGACGCTGGCGGTTGGCCTGGTGCTGTTCACCGTGGTCGGCGCCGGGTACTTCATTCACTGGCTGTTGCCGAGCATTCCGCTGCCGGTGGCCTTCGCGCTGGCCGCCGTGCTCTCGCCGACCGACGCCGTGGCGGTCTCGGCGATCTCGCAGAACCGCTTGCCGACACCGCTGATGCACATCCTGCAAGGCGAGGCGTTGATGAACGATGCCTCGGGTCTGGTGACGTTCAAGTTTGCCTTGGTGGCGGCGGTGACCGGGGTGTTCTCGCTGGCCAATGCCAGCCTGACGTTCGTACTGGTGGCGGTCGGGGGCTTGGCCGTCGGCGTCGCGCTGAGCTGGCTGGTCGGGCGCTTGCGCGCGTGGATGATTGCCCGGGGCTGGGACGATCCGGCCACTCACGTGGTGTTCATGTTGCTGCTGCCGTTCGCCGCCTATGTATTGGCCGAGCGCCTGGGCGCTTCGGGGATTCTTTCGGCTGTCGCGGCGGGGATGATGCAGAGCTGGCTCGATCTGCTCCCGCGGCAGACCAGCACCCGGCTACTCAATCGCAGCGTCTGGTCGCTGCTTGAATTTGCCTTCAACGGCCTGATCTTCCTGCTGCTGGGTCTGCAATTGCCGGACATCATCAAGGCCGTGGTCAGCCACGAACCGACGTTGTGGCCGACGCTGATGTATCGCGGCCTCGACGTGGTGGCGATTTTCCTCGCACTGGTGCTATTGCGCTTTATCTGGGTACAGAGCATCTGGCGTTTGTCGGTACTGCTGCGACGGCTGCGCGGCAAGGGCGACCTGACGCAAGTGCCGACCGCTCGATCCTGCTGGCTGCTGACTGTCGGCGGAGTGCGCGGGGCGGTGACGCTGGCCGGTGTGATGTCGGTACCGATGTTGATGGGGGCCGAGGCGTTCCCCGAGCGTGATCTGCTGATCTTCATCGCCGCCGGGGTGATTCTGTTGTCGCTGATTTGCGCCTGCATAGCCTTGCCGTTGCTGTTGCGCGGCATCGAGAAAAGCCCGGACGACAAGCGCCGCCAGGAAGTGCGCGACGCCTGGCGCAAGACCGCCGAGGCGGCGATCCATGCGCTGGAAACCGAAGAGGTCGGCCCGCAGGATGCGGCGCAGGCCGCACTCTCGGCGGAACTCAAGGCGCGGATCATGTCCGAGTATCGTCATCAGCTCGACGTGTTCAATGATTCGGCCGAAGCCCAGGCGCTGGCGTTCCAGATGGATCTGCTGGAACGCCGATTGCGCTTGAAGGCGTTGCGGGCGCAACGCCTGGAGCTGTATAGCCTCAGCCGTCAGCACCAGATCGGTGATGACGTGTTGCGCGAGGTTTTGGCAGACCTGGATTTAAGCGAAGCGAATCTGGGGCAGGTCAAATAGCCGACACGGACCTGATGCGCTCACTCATTCGCGGAGAAGGGATAAGCGTTCGCCATGAAGATTTTGTCCTTTTCGCTGAGATCCAGATTGATGAAGAGCTGGAAGTCTCCGATGGTCCAGGACTGGCTGATGCGATAGTGCATGATCGACTTTGGATCGTATTCCGAATAAATGCTTTCGTCGGGATTGCCGCGGTCAAAGTACCAGTCGTGCAGGCGTTTGCGCGTCACGCTCGCCTGGAAGTCGTCTTCTTCCGGGTCGGCGGTGATTCCAAATTGTGCGTAGATGGCTGGTTTGTCCCAGGGAATGTCTGCCGTGGGATTGGTCTGTTCATGCTCCGCGCCCAGCATGTGACCGAACTCATGCATGACATTGGCTGCGAAGTAACGTGCCTGACTGGGTGGATGCGGCCAGAGTGTCATGGTCGGCTCATCGGGGTGTAGCAGAGCATCCGTACCTATCCGGGAGGAAAACGTTCCTTCCTGACTGAGTATGCGGATGTCGCCCACTTCACCTTCAACGAAATCGAATTTCAAGTTGATGTGCGGCAACCAGTTGCTGGCAGCGGCAATGGTCGCGTCCTTGAATTCCTGCGTACCGTTGAGGAAGGCGATGCGGAGAGTGCTGCCGGGAGTCCAGAATTTTGCCGGATTGTTTTTAGCCCACATTTTTCTGAACCTCCGAAGTGCATTTGATGTTGCGGGAGGTGCGTGTGGTTTCGGTTTTTTTGTTTGGCTGAAGCCGGGTTGAGTGCATAACTGAACATCCATGTTTTCGTTCGTCATATTTAACTTCTCGGGTTGCTTGTTGTTCCCGGAAAGTCGCTTTGAATGAAGGATGCTAGTTGCTGCGCCTGAACAGGTAAATTGGATATGTGTACGATTTTATGACGGGTTACCGTGCCAACAGAACTGGCACGGTAAAGATGTGATTCAACGTGGGTAAATCAACCGCATGAGCTGTTTGTCTTTATCACTGATTTCGCGATTGATCGGATTCGCCCAATTGCCAAGCGTCAAATTGTTGGGAACCGGATGGTGCATGATGGATTTTCGATCGTATGGCAAGTAAAGCGCGTCGGCATCGTCAAAAGGCGTAAATATATTGTCGTCAACTTCGCCTCGCGACAGTGGATTCATCGGTCTGTTCTGGTAGTAGTTGTAAACATTTTCTTTATTCCAGGGGATTTGCGCCTTGGGGTGCTGGTGTTCGTGCATCGCGCCGAGTGCGTGGCCAAACTCGTGGATGACGACCGTCTCGAAGTCTTCGTGTTCGGGGTCGATGCCAAGGTTCATGGTTGGCGTGTCAGGAAACATATCCAGTGCATCGGTACCCAGAAATGAACTGTTCACCACACCCTCGGTGGCGATTCGGATCTCACCCTCTACGCCTTCAACGAACTCAAACTTCAAACTGATATAAGGAAGCCATTTTTCGGCGGCGGCAATGATTTTATCTTTGTGTTCCGGAGTTGGGTTATCCATGAAAGCTATTTTCAGAGTGTGTCGGCTTGGCCAAAGTTTGTCGTAGTGTACCAACGAGCGTTTTTTTCGGCTGTTGTTAAGGGCGCTGGATTTGAGTTCTTTAGCCGGTTTTTGCAGCGTGCAATATTGAAAGTTGTCCATGCTTTGTCTTGCTCCTTGATTTGTCTTTTTGGTTGTTTCGCGCATGCAAAAAACCACTGCGCGAGATTAAGCTTCGGGCAGTGTCTGGAGTAGTCGTAAAGTGGTTTTAAATGTAACTTGAGGGGTATGTCCGTGCCAGATGACTGGCACGGATATTAAAAACTCAGTGTTGGCGGGTGATGAAGTCGCGGATCCGTTCTGCAGCTTCAACACATTCAGCCAAAGGCGCAACCAGTGCCATGCGCACGCGCCCGGCGCCCGGATTCACGCCGTCGACCTCGCGCGACAGATACGAGCCTGGCACGACAGTCACATGTTCCTGCTCGAACAGGTCGCGGCAGAATGCGGCATCGTCACCGGCCACGTTCGGCCAGAGGTAGAAGCTGCCGTCCGGACGCTGTACGTCCATCACCGGGCTGAGAATTGCCAGCACTGCGTCGAACTTCTCGCGGTACAGCGCACGGTTGGCGCGTACATGCACTTCGTCATTCCACGCCGCAACGCTGGCCAGTTGGGTTTGCACCGGCATCGCGCAACCGTGGTAGGTGCGGTACAGCAGGAAACCCTTGAGGATATCCGCGTCACCGGCGACGAACCCGGAGCGCAGGCCCGGCAGGTTGGAGCGCTTGGACAGGCTGTGGAACACCACGCAACGCTTGAAGTCCTTGCGGCCCAGTTCGACGCAGGCGCTGAGCAGGCCCGGCGGCGGGGTCTGTTCGTCAAAGTACAGTTCGCTGTAGCACTCGTCGGCGGCGATCACAAAGTCGTATTCGTCGGCCAGGGCGATGAGTTTTTTCAGTACATCAACCGGGATCAAAGCGCCGGTCGGGTTGCCTGGCGAGCACAGGAACAGGATCTGGCAGTGTTTCCAGATGTCCGGTGACACGGCGTCGAAATCCGGGTTGAAGCCGTTTTCGTCCAGGCAAGGCAGGTAGTGCGGCTTGGCCCCGGCGAGGAACGCTGCGCCTTCGTAGATCTGATAGAACGGGTTCGGGCTGACCACCAGTGCATCGTCGCCACGGTTGACCACGGTCTGGGTGAAAGCGAACAGCGCTTCGCGGGTACCGTTGACCGGCAGCACATTGCGCGCCGGATCGATCCAGCCGCTCGGTACGCCAAAACGACGTTCGCACCAGCCGGCGATGGCTTCGCGCAGGGCCGGGATGCCGAGGGTGGTCGGATACACCGCCATCTGATCCAGATTGTTCGCCAGCGCTTCGGCGACAAAGCTTGGCGAACGATGTTTCGGTTCGCCGATCGACAGGGCGATCGGGCGTTTGTCCGGGTTCGGGGTCACGGTGCCGAGCAGGGCGCGGAGCTTTTCGAACGGGTAGGGCTGGAGCTGGTTCAGAGCGTTGTTCATGGGGGCCTCGTTCAATGTGGGAGCGGGCTTGCTCGCGAAAGCGGTGTGTCAGTGAATGATGTGTTGCCTGACACACCGCTTTCGCGAGCAAGCCCGCTCCCACAGGGGGGAATTGCTGGATCAAATACTGATGCGCGAAAGCTTGATATCCGGTTCCTGATTGACGCTCAGTTGCTCGACGATTGCGTCCTGCAGGCGACTGCACAGCAGCGGGTCGGAGAGCGGCTGGTTGTGGGCGTCGGTGATGAAGAACACGTCTTCCACGCGTTCGCCCAAGGTCGCAATCTTGGCGTTCTGCAGCGACAGGTCGAACTCGAGGAAGATCCCGCCGATCCGTGCCAGCAGGCCCGGGCGATCCGGTGCCGTCAGTTCCAGCACTGTCACCGGACGCTGGGCGTCGTTGTGGATCGTCACCTGCGGCGCGAAGGCGAAGTGCTTGAGCTGGCGCGGCACCCGGCGTTGGATGATCGTCGGGTAGTCGTCGGGGTTACGCAGGGCGTCGGTCAGGCCGTCGCGAATCTGTTTGACCCGCGCCGGGTTGTCGCCGATCGAGTCGCCGTCGGTGTCGAGCACGATGTAGGTGTCGAGGGTGAACTGGCTGCTCGAAGTGATGACCCGGGCGTCGTGAATGTTCAGGTTGAGCTGGTCCATCGCGGCCACGGTTACGGCGAAGAAGTCGTGCTGGTCCGGGGCGTAGATGAAGATCTGCGTGCCGCCCTCGAACTCGCGCTGGGTGGTTTCCTTGATCAGCACCAGCGGACCGCCATCGGCCGGCTGCTGCAGGATCGCGTCACTGTGCCAGGCCACATCGCCGGCTGTGTGACGCAGGAAATAGTCATCGCCCAACTGTGCCCACAACTGCTCGACATCGTCCGGATCAGTGCCACCGCGCACCAGGATGTCCAGCGCCGCACTCTGGGTCTGGCGGATCTGCTCTTCGCGATCCACCGGGTTTTCCAGGCCACGGCGCAGAGCGCGTTTGGTCTCGGTGTAGAGCTGGCGCAGCAGGCTGGCGCGCCACGAATTCCAAAGCGTCGGGTTGGTCGCGTTGATGTCGGCCACGGTAAGCACATACAGGTAATCCAGACGGGTTTCGTCGCTGACGATCTGCGCGAAGTCGTGGATCACCTGTGGATCGGACAGATCCTTGCGCTGCGCGGTGGTCGACATCACCAGATGGTTCTGCACCAGCCAGACGATCAGGCGGCTGTCCCACAGCGGCAACTGATGGCGCTGGCAGAACGCTTCGGCATCGACCGCGCCGATGTCGGAGTGGTCGCCATGCCGGCCCTTGCCGATGTCGTGATACAGGCCGGCCATGTAGATCAGTTCGGGCTTGGGCAATTTGGCCATTAGCTTGGCGGCCAACGGGAATTTTTCCGACACCTGGGTGTACTGCAACTTACGCAGGTGCTTGATCAGGTTCAGCGTGTGCGCATCGACCGTATAGATGTGGAACAGGTCGTGCTGCATCTGCCCGACGATGAAACCGAACTCCGGCAGATAGCGCCCGAGGATGCCGTAACGGTTCATCCGGCGCAGGTTGCGGTGTACACCGATCTTGCACTTGAACAGCTCGATGAACAGGCTGGTGTTGCGGATATCGTTGCGGAAGTTGTCGTCGATCAGGTGCCGGTTCTCGCGCAGCAGACGAATGGTGTCAGCGCGCACGCCTTTGATTTCCGGTTGCTGGGCCATCAGCACGAAGATCTCGAGCATGGCGAACGGCGTGCGGCGGAATACGTTGTCGTTGCGTGCTTCGATGTAGCCGTCGTGCAGCTGGAAGCGCGAGTTGATCGGTTGCGGCGGCGCTTCGTCTTCCGGGGCGAGGATGACTTCCTCGAAATGCTGGATGATCAGGTCGCTGAGTTGGGCGATGCTCATGACCACGCGGAAGTACTGCTGCATGAAGTTTTCGACGGCCTGTTTGGCGTCGTCGCCTTCAAAACCGAGCAGGCCGGCGATGGTCCGTTGATGATCGAACAAGAGGCGGTCTTCCGAGCGCCCGGCGAGCATGTGCAGGGCGTAACGCACTTTCCAGAGGAGTTCCTGGGACGACGCCAACAGGGCGTTTTCGCTCTCGACCAGGAAACCTTCACCGGCGAGGGCGCGCAGGTTCAGGGTGCCGTACTGACGCCGGGCCACCCACAGAATCGTCTGGATATCCCGCAGGCCACCGGGCGAGCCTTTGACGTTGGGTTCCAGGTTGTATTCGGTGTCGTTGTACTTGTGGTGACGGGCCTTTTGTTCGGCGCGTTTGGCCAGGAAAAACTCCTTGGCCGGCCACATGTGCGCGGTGCTGGTGACATCGAGCATGCGCTGGCGCAGGCGTTCGGGGCCGCAGATGGTGCGGCTTTCCATCAGGTTGGTGACCACTGTCAGGTCGGCGCGGGCCTCTTCGGCGCATTCGTCGACCGAGCGTACGCTCTGACCGACTTCCAGACCGATGTCCCACAGCAGCGTCAGAAAGCGCTCGATGGAATCGCGGAAGACTTCGTGATCGGCGCTGTCCAGCAGGATCAGCAGGTCGATGTCGGAATAGGGGTGCAACTCACCCCGGCCGTAGCCGCCGACCGCGACCAGCGCGATATCGGCGTCTTCGCTCCAGTTGAACTGCTCCCAGGCTTTTTGCAGGATGTTGTCGACGAACCATGCACGGTCTTCGATCAGTCGGCGGATGTCGCGGCCGCTGCGAAAACGCGTGTCGAGGACCTCGCGCGCCTGGCGGATCGCCTTCTTGAACGCCGCGATGGGACTCGCTTTCAGGGCCAGTTCAGCCTGGAACTGGCCGCGGTCGAAGAGTTCGGGATCCACCTGCGGCATCGATTGGCTTTCCTTCTATAAGGCTGGGAGCGTTCTTGGGATCAGGCCGAGACGCGCGGGATGGTGTCATCGGCGCGCAGGGTGAAAATCTCGTAGCCAGTGTCGGTCACCAGCAGGGTGTGTTCCCACTGCGCCGAGAGTTTGCGGTCCTTGGTGATGGCGGTCCAGCCGTCGCCCAGTACCTTGGTGTCGGCCTTGCCCTGGTTGATCATCGGTTCGATGGTGAAGGTCATGCCGGCCTTCAGTTCCATGCCGGTGCCGGCGCGACCGTAATGCAGGATCTGCGGCTCTTCGTGGAACACCTTGCCGATGCCGTGGCCGCAGAACTCGCGAACCACCGAGAAGCCGTTCTTTTCCGCGTGCTTCTGGATGATCTCACCGATGTCGCCGAGGCGGCAGCCAGGTTTGACGATTTCGATCGCCTTGTACATGCATTCCTGAGTGACCTGCGATAGGCGTTCGGCCCAGACCGGCACTTCGCCAACGTGGAACATGCGGCTGGTGTCGCCGTGGTAGCCGTCCTTGATCACGGTGACGTCGATGTTCAGCGTGTCGCCATTCTTCAGCGGCTTGTCATTCGGGATGCCGTGGCAGACGACGTGATTGATCGAGGTGCAGATCGACTTCGGGTAGCCTTTGTAGTTGAGCGGGGCAGGGATGGCCTGCTGCACGTTGACGATGTAGTCGTGGCAGATCTGGTTCAGTTGATCGGTGGTCACGCCCGGTTTGACGTGTTCGGCAATCATTTCCAGCACATCGGCGGCCAGTTTGCCGGCGACACGCATGCCAGCGATGTCCTCGGGGGTTTTGAGGTTGACGGTCATACAGGCTCTCTCTGCGCTCGGCGGCGCTTGCTGATACGGATAGGGTGGCAGGTGTGGGATTTGCGACCCTGAAAAACGCGATTCTACCAGACGAAAGGAGCAAATCCGCGCCTGCGTGCATCGCGTCTGTCTATACAATGGTGCGCTTGTAGGCGATTCCAAGGGGGCTGCGCCCATGTCCCTGGCGCGATTGCAGATTCCGGGTTCCGTTTCTGTGCACCCTGTGGTATAAAATGCGCCGCTTTCCGGGGATACCCCGAAAAGCTTAAATCCACACACGTGTCGACACGATGACCTGGGTGCTTTTGGCTTTATGCCACTGGTTGGTCATTGGGATACGTGGAGGCCAAACCCGACTTATTAAGGAACTATCATGTCCCAAGTCAACATGCGCGATATGCTGAAGGCCGGTGTGCACTTCGGTCACCAAACCCGTTACTGGAATCCGAAAATGGGTAAGTACATTTTCGGCGCGCGTAACAAGATTCACATCATCAACCTTGAAAAAACCCTGCCAATGTTCAACGAAGCTCTGACTTTCGTAGAGCGTCTGGCCCAGGGCAAAAACAAGATTCTGTTCGTCGGCACCAAGCGTTCCGCTGGCAAGATCGTTGCTGAAGAAGCAGCACGTTGCGGTTCGCCGTACGTCGATCACCGCTGGTTGGGCGGCATGCTGACCAACTTCAAAACCATTCGTGCTTCCATCAAGCGTCTGCGTGACCTTGAAGTTCAAGCCGAAGACGGTACCTTCGCCAAGCTGACCAAGAAAGAAGCGCTGATGCGCTCCCGTGACCTGGAAAAGCTGGATCGTTCGCTGGGCGGCATCAAGGACATGGGCGGTCTGCCAGACGCACTGTTCGTGATCGACGTTGACCACGAGCGCATCGCGATCACCGAAGCCAACAAGCTGGGCATCCCGGTCATCGGCGTTGTCGATACCAACAGCAGCCCGGAAGGCGTTGACTACATCATCCCAGGCAACGATGACGCAATCCGCGCTATCCAGCTGTACATGGGTTCGATGGCTGACGCAGTGATCCGTGGTCGCAACAATGTTGCTGGCGGCACTGTTGAATTCGCAGCTGAAGAAACTCAGGCTGCAGCTGAGTAATCGACGCCCTGGCGTTGACTCAGTAAGCAAAAAGGGGGCTTGGCCCCCTTTTTGCCACCTCGAAAACCGTTTGTTGGCGCCCACTTGTGGCAGCGCACCTCCTGCATTTGTAACGTGCAGCAGCTACAAGGTGTTTCGGGAAGAATTGAACGCCCGTTCGATCGGGTGGAATGGTTGAAAACCTATCCAAGAGGAATTTGAAAATGGCAGCAATTACTGCAGCGTTGGTTAAAGAACTGCGCGAGCGTACCGGCGAAGGCATGATGGACTGCAAGAAAGCCCTGGAAAAGGCTGACGGCGACATCGAAAAAGCCATTGATGACATGCGTGCTTCGGGCGCGATCAAGGCTGCGAAAAAGGCTGGCAACGTTGCCGCTGAAGGCGCAATCGCAATCAAGGACGACGGTAAAGCTGCCGTTATCCTGGAAGTGAACTCGCAGACCGACTTCCTGGCCCTGCAAGACGACTTCAAAAACTTTGTCGCTGCCAGCGTTGAAAAAGCTTTCGCTGACAAGCTGACCGACGCTGCTCCGCTGATCGCTTCGCAAGAAGCTGCTCGCGAAGCACTGGTTGCCAAAGTAGGCGAGAACGTCAACATCCGTCGTCTGGCCCGTATCGAAGGTGACGTTGTCGGTTCTTACCTGCACGGCAACAAGATCGGCGTGGTTGTGGCTCTGAAAGGCGGTGACGTCGAGCTGGCCAAAGACATCGCGATGCACGTAGCTGCCAGCAACCCTGAGTTCCTGCTGCCTTCGCAAGTTTCGGCTGAAGCGATCGAGCGTGAAAAAGCTGTGTTCCTGCAGCTGAACGAAGAGAAGATCAAAGGCAAGCCAGAAAACATTGTTGAGAACATGGTCAAAGGCCGTATCAGCAAGTTCCTGGCAGAAGCAAGCCTGGTTGAGCAGGCGTTCGTCAAGAACCCTGAAATCAAGGTTGGCGAGCTGGCCAAGAAAGGCGGCGCAGAAATCGTTTCCTTCACCTACTTCAAAGTAGGCGAAGGCATCGAGAAGCCGGTCGACAACTTCGCTGAAGAAGTTGCTGCCCAGCTGGCTGCCGCCAAGCAATAAGACGGTTTTTCAACTGTCGCCCGAAAGAGGCTGCCCGCTCACGCGCGCAGCCTCTTTTCAGATGGGGTTACCATTTTTTAATTGGTTTCCACTGGGAACTGACTTACAAAGCCAGGTTCCGATGGCGCTGAAGCAGCGCCAAGCTAGAGTGAACGGCAGCTGTAAAACAGCTTGCACAGAATTTTTTAAATACGCCGCAGGAGAGATTCGCAATGGCTCAGCAGGGCAGTGGTTATCAGGCTCGCTATAAACGCATTCTACTCAAGCTTAGCGGCGAGGCCCTGATGGGCTCGGAAGAGTTCGGGATCGATCCAAAAGTGCTGGATCGGATGGCGCTGGAAGTCGGCCAACTGGTCGGCATCGGCGTACAGGTCGGTCTGGTGATCGGCGGTGGCAACCTGTTCCGTGGCGAGGCCTTGAGCAAGGCTGGCATGGATCGGGTGACAGGCGACCACATGGGCATGCTGGCCACTGTGATGAACGCCCTGGCCATGCGCGATGCGCTGGAACGTGCCAATATCTCGGCCATCGTGATGTCGGCCATTTCCATGGTTGGCGTGACCGATCACTATGATCGCCGCAAAGCCATGCGCCACCTGAACTCCAAGGACGTGGTGATCTTCGCCGCCGGTACCGGTAATCCGTTCTTTACCACGGATTCGGCAGCCTGCCTGCGTGCCATCGAAATCGATGCCGACGTCGTGCTGAAAGCGACCAAGGTTGATGGCGTTTACACCGCAGACCCGTTCAAAGACCCGCATGCCGAGAAGTTCGATCATCTGACTTATGATGAAGTGCTGGATCGCAAGCTGGGTGTAATGGATCTGACTGCTATCTGCCTGTGCCGCGATCACAAGATGCCGCTGCGCGTATTCAACATGAACAAGCCCGGCGCCCTGCTGAACATTGTGCACGGCGGCGCTGAAGGGACTTTGATCGAGGAAGGCCAACAATGATCAACGAAATCAAGAAAGACGCCCAAGCGCGTATGCAGAAATCCCTGGAATCTCTGAACCACGCGTTCGGCCAGATTCGTACCGGCAAGGCTCACCCGAGCATCCTCGGCAGCGTCATGGTGCCTTATTACGGCACTGACACCCCGCTGAGCAGCGTGGCCAACGTCACCGTGAAAGATTCGCGTACCCTGCAAGTCGTGGCCTTCGAGCGCAATATGCTCGCTGCCGTCGACAAGGCGATCCAGAGCGCCGGTCTGAACCTCAATCCGACCAACCTGGGTGAGTTGCTTTTGATCCCGATGCCTGCCCTCACCGAGGAAACGCGCAAGGGCTTCACCAAGCAGGCTCGTAGCGCAGCGGAAGACGCGCGCGTTGCCGTGCGCAACATTCGTCGTGACGCATTGGGTGAGCTTAAAAAGCTGGTCAAGGACAAGGAAATCAGTGAAGACGAAGAGCGTCGTGCCATCGCTGATATCGATAAGCTGACCAAAGAATCCGAGGCCCAGATCACCAAGGCCACGGACGAGAAAGAAAAAGACCTGATGGCCGTATAAGGGTCGAGCTTTTAATGGACAAGACCAAGCAGTCTGCGCCGTCCGCGGTGCCGCGCCATGTCGCGATCATCATGGATGGCAATAATCGCTGGGCGAAAAAACGCTTTATGCCGGGTGTCGCCGGGCATAAGGCCGGCGTGGATGCTGTGCGGGCAGTGATCGAGGTGTGCGCCGAGGCCAAGGTCGAAGTGCTCACCCTGTTCGCCTTTTCCAGTGAAAACTGGCAGCGCCCGGCCGATGAAGTCAGTGCCTTGATGGATTTGTTCTTCAAGGCGCTGCGTCGTGAGGCCAAGCGTCTGAACGACAACAACATCAGCTTGCGCATCATTGGCGATCGCTCGCGTTTCCATCCTGAGCTTCAGGCAGCGATGCGCGAAGCGGAAGCCATGACCGCCGGTGCCAACCGTTTCATCCTGCAGATCGCCGCCAACTACGGCGGTCAGTGGGATATTGCCCAGGCGGCGCAGCGTCTGGCGCGTGAAGTCCAGGCCGGGCATCTGCGTCCGGAGGACATCACCCCGGATCTGCTGCAAACCTGTCTGGCCACCGGTGATCTGCCGCTGCCGGACCTGTGCATCCGCACCGGTGGCGAGCACCGCATCAGCAACTTCCTGCTGTGGCAACTGGCGTATGCCGAGTTGTACTTCTCCGACCTGTTCTGGCCGGACTTCAAACACGAAGCCATGCGCACTGCGCTGGCCGATTTCGCTTCACGCCAGCGTCGCTTCGGTAAAACGAGCGAACAGGTTGAAGCTGGAGCCCGGGTTTAATGCTTAAACAACGAATCATCACTGCGCTGATCCTGCTGCCGATCGCCCTGTGCGGGTTTTTCCTGCTCGAAGGCTCCGGTTTCGCGCTGTTCATCGGTCTGGTCGTAAGTCTGGGCGCCTGGGAATGGGCGCGCCTGGCTGGCTTTACCGCACAGTCGTTCCGTGTCGGCTATGCCGCTGTCGTCGCGCTGATGCTGTTCGTCATGTACGTCCTGCCGGGCCTCGCCCCTTGGGTGTTGGGCGCTTCGGTGTTGTGGTGGGCGGTAGCGACGTACCTGGTGCTGACGTACCCGCGCTCGAGCGAGCACTGGTCTACGGCGGCCACCAAACTGGTGATCGGCTTGCTGATCCTGTTGCCGGCCTGGCAAGGGCTGGTGCAGATCAAACAGTACCCGCTGGGTAACTGGCTGATCATGGCGGTGATGGTGCTGGTCTGGGGTGCCGACATCGGTGCTTACTTCTCCGGCCGTGCTTTCGGCAAGCGCAAGCTGGCGCCGCAAGTCAGCCCGGGTAAGAGCTGGGAAGGCGTTTATGGTGGTCTGGCGCTGAGTCTGGTGATCACCGCGATCGTCGGCCTGGTGCGTGACTGGACCGTGGCCGAACTGCTCAAGGGCTTGATCGGCGCTGCGTTGATCGTGTTCATTTCGGTGGTGGGCGACCTAACCGAAAGTATGTTCAAGCGCCAGTCCGGCATCAAGGACAGCAGCAACCTGCTGCCCGGTCATGGCGGTGTGCTTGATCGCATCGACAGCCTGACCGCTGCGATCCCGATTTTTGCCGTACTGCTGTGGATGGCTGCACCGTGAGCCGCCCGCAACAGATCACTGTTCTGGGGGCTACCGGTTCGATTGGCCTGAGCACCCTCGACGTTATCGCTCGGCATCCCGAGCGTTATCAGGTTTTCGCCCTGAGCGGTTTCACGCGCCTGAGCGAGTTGCTCGCCTTGTGCGTTCGCCATGTGCCTCAATTCGCGGTAGTGCCTGAAGTGGCGGCGGCGCGTGGTCTGCAGGACGACTTGCGGGCTGCCGGTCTGTCCACTCGTGTATTGGTCGGCGAGGAGGGCCTGTGCCAGGTTGCCTCCGCCCCTGAAGTCGATGCTGTGATGGCGGCCATTGTCGGCGCCGCGGGCCTGCGCCCGACGCTGGCGGCGGTGCAGGCCGGGAAGAAAATTCTCCTGGCCAACAAAGAGGCGCTGGTGATGTCTGGCGCGCTGTTCATGCAGGCCGTGCACAAGAGCGGTTCGGTGTTGCTGCCGATCGACAGCGAACACAACGCGATCTTCCAGTGCATGCCGCAGGATTTTGCCCGTGGACTGGGTGCGGTCGGCGTGCGGCGGATTCTGCTGACGGCTTCGGGCGGTCCTTTCCGGCAGACGCCGATGAGCGAGCTGGCGCATGTTTCGCCTGATCAGGCGTGTGCGCACCCGAACTGGTCGATGGGTCGCAAGATTTCGGTGGACTCGGCCAGCATGATGAACAAGGGCCTGGAGTTGATCGAGGCCTGCTGGCTGTTCGATGCCAAGCCGTCGCAGGTGGAGGTGGTGATTCATCCGCAGAGTGTGATTCACTCGCTGGTCGACTATGTGGATGGCTCGGTATTGGCACAGTTGGGCAACCCTGACATGCGCACGCCGATTGCCAACGCATTGGCCTGGCCTGAGCGGATCGACTCGGGTGTGGCGCCGCTGGATCTGTTTGCCGTTGCGCGCCTGGATTTCGAGGCACCGGACGAGCAGCGCTTCCCCTGCCTGCGCCTGGCGCGACAGGCGGCGGAAACCGGCAACAGCGCACCGGCCATGCTCAATGCGGCCAACGAAGTGGCAGTCGCGGCGTTTCTCGACGGACGCGTTGGTTATCTGGAAATCGCGAGTATCATCGAGGACGTGCTGAACCTCGAGCCAGTGGTTGCGCTTGAGGATCTGGATGCGGTGTTTACCGCAGACGCGAAAGCGCGGATTCTGGCGGAACAATGGCTTGATCGTCACGGCCGATAGCCGTTGCAGAACCATGGCGTCACGCGGCACTGAACAGGATTGCGGAGAAAGTAGATGAGCGCGCTCTATATGATTGCCGGCACCCTGATCGCTTTGGGTGTACTGGTCACCTTTCACGAATTCGGCCACTTCTGGGTCGCGCGTCGTTGTGGCGTCAAGGTTTTGCGTTTTTCCGTAGGCTTCGGCATGCCCCTGCTGCGCTGGCACGACAAGCAGGGCACTGAATTTGTTGTCGCCGCGATTCCGCTGGGTGGCTACGTCAAAATGCTCGATGAGCGTGAAGGCGAGGTGCCAGCCGATCAGCTTCATCAGTCCTTCAATCGCAAATCGGTTCGGCAGCGCATCGCTATTGTCGCGGCGGGACCGATCGCCAACTTCCTGCTGGCCCTGGTGTTTTTCTGGGTGCTGGCGATGCTCGGCAGTGAGCAGATCCGTCCGGTCATCGGTGCCGTCGAGTCCGGCAGCATCGCGGCCAAGGCCGGTTTGAATGCCGGTCAGGAGATCGTCGCCATCGATGGCGAGCCGACTTCCGGCTGGGCGGCCGTCAATTTGCAGCTGGTCCGTCGTCTTGGGGAAAGCGGTTCCCTGCAATTGCTCGTGCGAGAGCAGGGCTCTACCGCTGACACGCCGCGCGAACTGGCGCTGGATCACTGGCTCAAAGGGGCTGATGAACCCGATCCGATTCGCTCGCTGGGTATTCGCCCATGGCGCCCGGCCTTGCCGCCGGTGCTGGCCGAGCTCGATCCAAAAGGTCCGGCGCAGGCCGCTGGTCTGAAAACCGGCGACCGCCTGTTGTCGCTCGATGGCCAGGCGCTGGGTGACTGGCAGCAAGTGGTCGATACCGTTCGTACGCGTCCTGATACCAAAATCTTGCTGCGCGTCGATCGCGACGGTGCTCAAATCGACGTCCCGGTGACCTTGGCTGCGCGTGGCGAAAGCAAGGCGCCGAGCGGTTATCTGGGTGCTGGCGTGAAAGCAGTGGACTGGCCGCCGGAAATGATCCGCGAGGTCAGTTATGGCCCGTTGGCCGCAATTGGCGAGGGTGCCCGGCGTACCTGGACCATGAGCATCCTGACGCTGGACTCACTGAAGAAAATGCTGTTTGGCGAGCTCTCGGTAAAAAACTTGAGTGGGCCGATAACCATTGCTAAAGTGGCGGGCGCTTCTGCCCAGTCGGGCGTTGCTGATTTCCTGAATTTCCTTGCTTATCTGAGTATTAGCCTGGGGGTTCTGAATTTGCTGCCCATTCCTGTACTGGATGGGGGGCATTTGTTGTTTTATCTGATTGAGTGGGTGCGTGGTCGCCCCTTGTCGGATCGGGTGCAAGGTTGGGGGGTGCAGATCGGTATCAGTTTGGTGGTCGGAGTGATGTTGCTTGCTCTGGTCAATGATCTGGGTCGACTGTAAAGCTTCGCTGAATTGCGAATCTGCCGCATTTTGCGGCAGTTTGTTTATTGCCAGTTGGAATAAGAAAGGACTTCATGAAACGTCTGCTGCTAACTGCGGTTCTCACCGTATTGATGATCGCCGAAGTTCACGCCGAGTCCTTCACTATCTCTGATATTCGCGTCAATGGCCTCCAGCGGGTCTCCGCGGGTAGCGTCTTTGGTGCCTTGCCGTTGAACGTCGGCGAGCAGGCGGATGATCGTCGCCTGGTGGAATCCACTCGTGCGTTGTTCAAAACCGGTTTCTTTCAAGATATCCAGCTGGGCCGCGAAGGCAACGTTCTGGTGATCACGGTCGTCGAACGTCCGTCGGTCGCCAGTATCGAGATCGAAGGCAACAAGGCGATCTCCACCGAAGACCTGATGAAGGGCCTCAAGCAGTCCGGTCTGTCCGAAGGTGAAATCTTCCAGCGCGCCACCCTCGAAGGTGTCCGTAACGAGCTGCAACGTCAGTACGTTGCCCAAGGCCGTTACTCGGCGACCGTCGACACCGAAGTGGTCTCGCAGCCGCGCAACCGCGTCGCGCTGAAAGTGAAGATCAACGAAGGCACCGTGGCGGCCATCCAGCACATCAACGTGGTGGGTAACACGGTCTTCCCTGATGACGATCTGATCGACCTGTTCGAGCTGAAAACCACCAACTGGCTGTCGTTCTTCAAGAACGACGACAAGTACGCCCGTGAAAAACTCTCCGGTGACCTGGAGCGCCTGCGTTCCTACTACCTGGACCGTGGCTACATCAACATGGATATCGCTTCGACCCAGGTGTCCATCACCCCGGACAAGAAGCACGTCTACATCACCGTCAACATCACCGAAGGCGAGAAGTACACCGTTCGTGACGTCAAGCTCAGCGGTGACCTGAAAGTGCCTGAAGACCAGGTCAAGTCGCTGTTGCTGGTGCAGAAAGGCCAGGTGTTCTCGCGCAAGCTGATGACCACCACCTCCGAACTGATCACCCGCCGTCTGGGTAACGAGGGTTACACCTTCGCCAACGTCAACGGCGTACCTCAGCCGCATGACGACGATCACACTGTGGACATCCTGTTCGCCGTCGATCCGGGCAAGCGTGCCTACGTCAATCGCATCAACTTCCGTGGCAACACCAAGTCCGAGGACGAAGTGCTGCGTCGTGAAATGCGTCAGATGGAAGGTGGCTGGGCTTCTACCTACCTGATCGACCAGTCCAAGACCCGTCTGGAGCGTCTGGGCTTCTTCAAGGAAGTGAACGTTGAAACGCCGGCTGTACCGGGTGTCGACGACCAGGTTGACGTGAACTACGCCGTTGAAGAACAAGCTTCCGGTTCGATCACTGCCAGTGTCGGTTTCGCGCAGAGTGCCGGTCTGATCCTCGGTGGTTCGATCACCCAGAACAACTTCCTCGGTACCGGTAACCGTGTGAGCGTGGGCCTTACTCGCAGCGAATACCAGAGTCGCTACAACTTCGGCTACGTTGACCCCTACTGGACCGCCGATGGCGTGAGCCTGGGTTACAACGCGTTCTATCGCACCACCGACTACAAAGACCTCGACGTCGACGTAGCGAGCTATGCGGTCGACAGCCTGGGTGCCGGCGTCAACGTTGGCTACCCGATCAGCGAGACTTCGCGTCTGACCTTCGGTCTGTCCGCTCAGCAGGACAAGATCAAGACCGGTCAATACACCGTTGACGAGATTTTCGACTTCGTTAACAAGGAAGGCGACAACTACCTGAACTTCAAGGCTTCGGCCGGCTGGTCCGAGTCGACCCTGAACAAGGGCGTGCTGCCGACCCGTGGCCGTTCGCAGAGCCTGACGCTGGAAACCACGATCCCGGGCAGCGACCTGTCGTTCTACAAACTCGACTACCGTGGTCAGTTGTTCCAGCCGATCACCGAAAACTACACCCTGCGTCTGCACACCGAACTGGGTTATGGCGACGGTTATGGTTCGACCGACGGCTTGCCGTTCTATGAAAACTACTATGCTGGTGGTTTCAACTCGGTACGTGGCTTCAAGGACAGTACGCTGGGTCCTCGCAGTACCCCGAGTCGCGGTTTCGACAAGACTGGTAATGTTGGCACTATCGCCGACCCGGATCAGGATCCACTGCCGTTCGGTGGCAACGTATTGATTCAGGGTGGTGTTGAAGTCCTGTTCCCGCTGCCGTTCGTGAAAGATCAACGCTCCCTGCGCACCTCGGTATTCTGGGATGTGGGTAACGTGTTCGATTCGACTTGCAAGTCGACCAGCAACGCTGACGGTACAAAAGCCAACACTCAGTGCAACGACATCAGCCTGAGCAACATGGCCAGTTCCGTCGGTGTGGGCGTGACGTGGGTAACCGCACTGGGGCCTTTGAGCTTCGCGTTGGCCATGCCGATCAAGAAACCGGATGACGCTGAAACTCAAGTGTTCCAATTCTCCCTCGGCCAGACGTTCTAAGCGTCTGACCCAAGATAACGACAATGGATTTTGTAGGAGTGCATCGTGCGTAAGTTGACTCAATTGGTTCTCTTGGCCTCCGTACTGGTGGCAGGCCCGGCGTTCGCCGACATGAAAATCGCCGTTCTGAACTATCAGATGGCATTGCTGGAATCCGATGCGGCCAAGAAATACGCCGTGGATGCCGAGAAGAAGTTCGGTCCGCAACTGACCAAGCTCAAGACGCTGGAAAGCAGCGCCAAGGGCATTCAGGACCGTCTGATGGCCGGTGGCGACAAGATGCAGCAGGGCGAGCGTGAGCGTCTGGAGCTGGAATTCAAGCAAAAGGCCCGTGACTTCCAGTTTCAGTCCAAGGAGCTGAACGAAGCCAAGGCAGTTGCCGACCGCGAAATGCTCAAGCAACTGAAGCCGAAACTGGATAGCGCAGTGGAAGAAGTCATCAAAAAAGGTGGTTTTGACCTGGTGTTCGAGCGTGGCGCAGTGATCGATGTCAAACCTCAGTACGACATCACGCGCCAGGTTATCGAGCGCATGAATCAGCTGAAGTAACCCATGACCGTGACTATCAAGCTCGGCCAGTTGGCCGAGTTCCTCGGCGCCACCCTGCGTGGCGACCCCGAGAAGCAAATTACTGGGCTAGCCACCTTGCAGGAGGCTGGCCCAGCTCAGTTGAGCTTTCTGGCAAATCCTCAATACCGTAAATACCTGGCAAGTTCCCAGGCGGCTGCGCTATTGCTCAAGGAAGCCGACGCCGAAGGTTTTGCCGGTAACGCGCTGGTGGTGCCGGATCCTTATCTGGCTTACGCCCGTATCTCCCATCTGTTCGATCCCAAACCGAAAGCCACTGCGGGTGTTCATCCCACGGCGGTGATTGCACCGGATGCGGTGGTTGATCCAAGCGCCAGCATCGGTCCGTTTGTGGTGATCGAGGCCGGTGCGCGCATCGGTGCGCAGGTCACCCTGGGCGCCCATTGCGTCATCGGTGCCCGCAGTGAAATCGGCGAGGGCGGCTGGCTCGCTCCTCGGGTGACGCTGTACCACGACGTGCGCATCGGCAAGCGTGTAGTGATCCAGTCCGGTGCCGTTCTCGGTGGTGAAGGCTTCGGTTTTGCCAACGAGAAAGGTATCTGGCAAAAGATCGCCCAGATCGGCGGCGTGACCATCGGCGACGATGTCGAGATCGGCGTGAACACTGCCATCGACCGTGGCGCGCTGGCGGATACCGTGATCGGCAACGGCGTGAAACTCGACAACCAGATCCAGATCGCGCACAACGTCCAGGTCGGTGATCACACCGCCATGGCGGCCTGTGTCGGTATCTCCGGCAGCACCAAAATCGGCAAGCACTGCATGCTCGCCGGTGGTGTCGGCCTGGTGGGGCACATCGATATTTGCGACAACGTTTTCCTGACCGGGATGACCATGGTGACCCACTCGATTACCGAGCCAGGCGCCTATTCTTCCGGCACAGCCATGCAACCGGCGGCCGAATGGCGCAAAAGCGCGGCCCGCATCCGTCAGCTCGATGACCTCGCGCGACGTTTGAAGCAGCTGGAAAAGCGCGTCGGAGAAGTGACCCCCGGCAGCAATGCTTCATCTGATGGCTGATACCATTTCCATATCAAGTGTGCACAGCCTCTAGACTGCCTCCTTGATTTGCTAGAGGAGTGCGCGTCAGTCGCGCTCCCAATCTTTACATAGGCTTCCCCCCGAAATGATGGACATCAACGAGATTCGCGAATACCTGCCTCACCGTTACCCGTTCCTGCTGGTGGACCGGGTGGTGGAACTGGACACTGAAGGCAAGCGCATTCGCGCCTACAAGAATGTCAGCATCAATGAGCCATTCTTCAACGGCCACTTCCCGGCGCACCCGATCATGCCGGGCGTACTGATCATCGAAGCGATGGCCCAGGCTGCCGGGATTCTCGGTTTCAAAATGCTCGACGTGAAACCGGCCGATGGCACCCTTTACTACTTCGTCGGTTCCGACAAGCTGCGTTTCCGTCAGCCGGTGCTGCCGGGTGACCAGCTGATCCTGGAAGCCAAGTTCATCAGCTGCAAGCGCCAGATCTGGAAATTCGAATGCCAGGCTTCGGTCGACGGCAAGCCAGTCTGCTCGGCTGAAATCATCTGTGCGGAACGCAAGCTATGAGTTTGATTGACCCTCGCGCAATCATCGATCCGTCGGCCGTTCTGGCTGATGGCGTCGAGGTCGGCCCGTGGTCGATCGTCGGCGCAGGTGTGGAAATCGGCGAGGGTACTGTGATCGGACCGCATGTGGTCCTCAAAGGCCCGACCCGCATCGGCAAGCACAACCGCATCTACCAGTTTTCCTCGGTAGGCGAAGACACGCCGGATCTGAAGTACAAAGGCGAAGAAACCCGTCTGGTGATCGGTGATCACAACGTCATTCGCGAAGGCGTGACGATTCACCGTGGCACCGTGCAGGACCGTTCGGAAACCACGCTGGGCGATCACAACCTGATCATGGCCTATGCCCACATCGGGCATGACAGCGTCATCGGCAACCACTGCATCCTGGTCAACAACACCGCGTTGGCCGGGCATGTGCACGTTGACGATTGGGCGATCCTTTCCGGTTTCACCCTGGTGCATCAGTACTGCCACATCGGCGCCCACAGTTTTTCCGGCATGGGCACTGCCATCGGCAAGGACGTTCCGGCGTTCGTCACCGTGTTCGGCAACCCGGCCGAAGCGCGCAGCATGAACTTCGAAGGCATGCGCCGTCGTGGTTTCAGCGAAGACGCGATTCACGCGCTGCGCCGCGCTTATAAGACCGTGTATCGCCAGGGCCTGACCGTGGAGCAAGCGTTGGCCGAATTGGCCGAACCTGCTGCGCAGTTCCCGGAAGTTGCGCTGTTTCGTGACTCGATCCAGTCGTCGACTCGCGGCATCACCCGCTGATCATGGCCAGTCTGCGTATTGCGCTGGTGGCGGGCGAAGCTTCCGGCGACATTCTGGGCGCCGGCCTCATGCGCGCCCTCAAGGCTCAACATCCGGCAGTCGAGTTCATCGGTGTCGGCGGTCCGTTGATGCAGGCCGAGGGCCTGACGTCTTATTTCCCCATGGAACGTCTGTCGGTCATGGGGCTGGTGGAAGTCCTTGGGCGGCTGCGCGAATTGCTCAAGCGCCGCAAGGACCTGATCGCCACGCTGATCGCCGAGAAACCGGATGTGTTCATCGGCATCGACGCTCCCGATTTCAACCTCAACATCGAACTCAAGCTGCGTCAGGCCGGGATCAAGACCGTGCATTACGTCAGCCCTTCGGTGTGGGCGTGGCGCCAGAAGCGTGTGCTGAAGATTCGCGAAGGCTGCGATCTGATGCTCACCCTGTTGCCGTTTGAAGCAAAATTCTACGAAGAGAAGGGCGTGCCGGTGCGGTTCGTCGGTCATACGCTGGCCGATACCATTCCGCTGCAGGCCGATCGCGCCGCAGCGCGTGCCGAACTCGGCTTGCCCGACGGGCCGCTGGTGGCATTGATGCCCGGCAGTCGCGGTGGCGAAGTCGGCCGTCTCGGTGCGCTGTTCCTGGATACGGCCGAGCGTCTGCGGGCCATGCGCCCCGGGCTGCGCTTCGTCATCCCGTGCGCCAATGCCGAGCGTCGCGCTCAGCTCGAAGAGTTGCTGGTTGGCCGCGACTTGCCAGTAACCCTGCTCGACGGCAAGTCGCATCTGGCCTTGGCGGCGTGTAACGCGGTGCTGATCGCTTCGGGCACGGCGACGCTGGAAGCGTTGCTGTACAAGCGGCCAATGGTCGTCGCGTATCGCCTGGCACCGCTGACCTTCTGGATTCTCAAGCGCATGGTCAAGAGCCCGTACGTGTCGCTGCCGAACCTGCTGGCCCAGCGTCTGTTGGTGCCGGAATTGTTGCAGGATGATGCGACAGTCGAGGCCCTGGCCCAGACACTGTTGCCATTGATCGAAGGCGGCGAAGAGCAGACCCGAGGCTTCGACGAGATCCACCGCACCCTGCGGCTGGATGCTTCCAATCAGGCGGCGGATGCCGTCCTCAACCTGATCGGTCAGAAACAATGAGCAAGACGATGCAGATGGGCCTGGATTTCACCCTGGTCGCCGAAGTCGAAGAACTGGTGGCCGGTGTCGACGAAGTCGGTCGTGGCCCGTTGTGCGGCGCAGTGGTGACGGCGGCGGTGATCCTCGATCCGAACCGGCCGATCCTCGGCCTCAACGACTCGAAGAAACTCACTGAAGCCAAGCGCGAGAAGCTCTACGACGAGATCATCGAGAAATCCCTGAGCTGGTGCATTGCACGCGCCGAAGTCGAGGAAATCGACGAGCTGAACATCCTCCACGCGACCATGCTCGCCATGCAACGCGCAGTGGCCGGGCTGCATATTCAGCCGAAACTGGCGATGATCGACGGCAACCGCTGCCCGAAACTGCCGATGCGCGCCGAAGCGGTGGTGCAGGGTGACGGCAAGGTACCGGCCATCGCTGCCGCGTCGATTCTGGCCAAAGTCAGCCGCGACCGTGAAATGGCTGCATTCGAATTGATCTACCCGGGGTACGGCATCGGCGGTCATAAAGGCTACCCGACGCCCGTTCATCTGGAAGCGTTGGTGCGCCTTGGCCCGACCCCGATTCACCGGCGCTCCTTCGCCCCGGTGCGTCAGGCTTACGAGGCGCTCGAAGGCCTGACGCAGGTTTAGGCGCAAGGCTGATGTTTTGTTCGAGGCCCGGTACAATCCGGGCCTTGTTGTCTCTATGTAACTGGACAGGATCACTATGCCGGCTTCATTCGTTCATCTACGCCTGCACACTGAATACTCCCTGGTCGACGGGCTGGTGCGGATCAAGCCACTGGTCAAGGCGCTGACCGGCATGAACATGCCGGCCGTGGCGGTCACCGATCAGAACAACATGTGTTCCCTGGTCAAATTCTATAAAAACGCCATGGGCGCCGGCATCAAGCCGATCTGCGGTGCCGACCTGTGGCTGTCGAACAAGGATCCGGACGGGCCATTGAGCCGGATCAGCCTGTTGGTGATGAACGCCAAGGGTTATCGCAATCTCACCGAGCTGATCTCGCGCGGCTTCATCGACGGCCAGCGCAACGGCATGATCATCATCGAGCGTGAATGGGTCGCCGAGGCCAACGAAGGCCTGATCATGCTGTCCGCCGCCAAAGAAGGCGAGATCGGCATGGCCATGATCAGTGGCAACCCGGACGAAGCCGAAACGCTGGCGCGCGAATGGATGGCGGTGTTCCCGGATCGTTTCTATCTGGAGATCCAGCGCACCAATCGTCCCAACGACGAAGAGCAACTGCACGGTGCCGTGGCCCTGGCCGACAAGCTCGGCGCGCCGCTGGTGGCGACCAACGATGTG
Organism: Pseudomonas sp. FW305-3-2-15-E-TSA4; assembly: GCF_058787295.1. NCBI lineage: Bacteria > Pseudomonadati > Pseudomonadota > Gammaproteobacteria > Pseudomonadales > Pseudomonadaceae > Pseudomonas > Pseudomonas sp. FW305-3-2-15-E-TSA4. Next base: position 320,091 of record NZ_JBYSZP010000001.1, read on the forward strand.
CGCTTCATCAAGCAGGAAGACTTCGCCGCTCACGAAACCCGCGTGTGCATCGGTGAGGGCCGTGCCCTCGACGATCCGCGGCGTTCGAAGAATTACAGCGACCAGCAATACCTCAAAAGCGCCGAGGAAATGGCCGAGCTGTTCAGCGACATTCCCGACGCGATCGAAAACACCGTCGAGATCGCCAAGCGCTGCAACATCGACGTGAAGCTGGGCAAGCACTTCCTGCCCGACTACCCGATTCCCGATGGCATGACCATCGACGAATATTTCCGCAAGGTGTCGTTCGACGGTCTGGAAGACCGCCTCAGCGTATTGCTGCCCAAGGACACCACCGAAGACTATGAGGCCAAGCGTCAGGTCTATGTCGACCGGCTGAATTTCGAGCTGGATATCATCATCCAGATGGGCTTCCCCGGTTATTTCCTGATCGTGATGGACTTTATCCAGTGGGCCAAGAACAACGGCGTGCCGGTGGGCCCGGGCCGTGGGTCGGGTGCCGGCTCGCTGGTGGCCTATGTGCAGAAGATCACTGACCTCGATCCGCTGGAATACGACCTGCTGTTCGAACGTTTCCTTAACCCGGAACGGGTCTCGATGCCCGACTTCGACGTCGACTTCTGCATGGACGGTCGTGACCGGGTGATCGACTACGTGGCCGAGAAATACGGTCGCAACGCGGTAAGCCAGATCATCACCTTCGGTTCCATGGCCGCCAAGGCTGTGGTGCGCGACGTGGCGCGGGCCCAAGGCAAGTCATTCGGCCTGGCGGATCGTCTGTCGAAGATGATTCCGTTCGAAGTCGGCATGACCCTGGAAAAAGCCTACGAGCAGGAGGAGATCCTGCGCGACTTCATCAAGGTCGATGAGGAAGCGGCGGAAATCTGGGAGATGGCGCGCAAGCTTGAGGGCGTGGTGCGTAACGTCGGCAAGCACGCCGGAGGTGTGGTAATCGCCCCGACCAAGCTGACCGACTTCTCGCCGATCTATTGCGACGAGGCTGGCGATGGTCTGGTGACCCAGTTCGACAAGGACGACGTCGAGGCGGCCGGTCTGGTGAAGTTCGACTTCCTCGGCCTGCGGACCCTGACGATCATCGACTGGGCGCTGAAAACCATCAACCGTGACCGCGCCAAGGTCAACGAGCCGCCGCTGGATATCGCGTTTATCCCGCTGGATGACAAACCGACTTATCAGTTGCTGCAAAAAGCTGAAACCACCGCGGTATTCCAGCTCGAATCCCGGGGCATGAAAGAGCTGATCAAAAAGCTCAAGCCTGACTGTCTCGAAGACTTGATCGCACTGGTGGCCCTGTTCCGTCCGGGCCCGCTGCAATCGGGCATGGTGGATGACTTCATCAACCGTAAGCACGGTCGCGCCGAATTGGCTTATCCGCATCCGGATTACCAGTATGAAGGCCTGCAGCCGGTACTGGCGCCGACTTACGGCATCATTCTGTATCAGGAACAGGTGATGCAGATCGCCCAGGTCATGGCCGGTTACACCCTCGGTGGTGCGGACATGCTGCGTCGGGCGATGGGTAAGAAAAAACCCGAGGAAATGGCCAAGCAGCGCGGCGGCTTTATTGAAGGTTGTGCGTCGAACAATATCGACGCGGATCTTGCCGGTAACATTTTCGACCTGGTGGAAAAATTCGCCGGTTACGGCTTCAACAAGTCCCACTCCGCTGCTTACGGCCTGGTGTCGTACCAGACTGCCTGGCTGAAAGCCCACTACCCGGCGCCATTCATGGCAGCGGTGCTTTCGGCGGATATGCACAACACCGACAAGGTCGTGACCTTGATCGAGGAAGTGCGCACGATGAAGCTGCGCCTCGACGCGCCGGACGTGAACACTTCGGAGTTCAAGTTCACGGTGAACGACGAAGGCCGCATCGTGTACGGCCTGGGCGCGATCAAAGGTGTCGGTGAAGGTCCGGTGGAAGCGATTACCGAGGCTCGTCAGGCCGGTCCGTTCAAGGATCTGTTCGACTTCTGCGCCAGGGTCGACCTCAAGCGCATCAACAAGCGCACGCTGGACGGTTTGATCCGCAGCGGCGCGCTGGATCGCCTCGGGCCGTACTTCCACGATGAACAAAAGGCTTATCAGGCCAACATCGACCGCAACCGCGCGGTGCTGTTGGCGGCGATGGAGGAGGCGATCAAGTCGGCCGAACAGACCGCGCGCACCCGCGACAGCGGCCATGCCGACCTGTTCGGCGGGCTGTTTGTCGAGGAAGATGCGGACGTCTACGCGACGCACCGCAAGGCCAAGGAGCTGACCCTCAAGGAGCGGCTCAAGGGTGAGAAAGACACTCTGGGCCTGTACCTGACCGGTCACCCGATCGACGAGTACGAAGGCGAGATTCGCCGTTTCGCCCGGCAGCGCATCATCGACCTGAAACCGGCCCGCGACACGCAAACCGTGGCCGGGATGATCATTGCCCTGCGGGTGATGAAGAACAAGAAGGGCGACAAGATGGGCTTTATCACCCTCGACGACCGCTCGGGGCGGATCGAGGCGTCGCTGTTCGCCGATGCGTTCCACTCCGCGCAGTCACTGCTGCAGACCGACGCGATGGTGGTGGTCGAAGGCGAGGTCAGCAACGACGACTTCTCCGGCGGCCTGCGCCTGCGGGTCAAACGGGTGATGAGCATGGAAGATGCACGGACCAATCTGGCCGAGAGCCTGCGCCTGAAGCTGCACACTCAGGACTTGAAAGGCGATCAGCTACGCTGGTTGGGTGAGCTGCTCAAGCGTCACCGCGGGGCGTGCCCGATCACTATGGAGTACACCAGCCCCGATGCGAAGACCTTGCTGCAGTTTGGCGAGACCTGGCGAATCGACCCGGCGGATGCGTTGATTCAAGCCCTGCGTGACCAGTTCGGGCGAGACAACGTCTTCCTCCAATACCGTTGACCGGCAAGTGCCATCATTGCGCTTGCCCACAACCTGAATTTTTAATCTCGACCTCAGCGCGCCTCTCCCTTAAGGTAGGGCGCGAATAGACAACCGGCCGGCCCAAGCTCATTTGGGACACGACCCAAGACGGACGCCTATGAACCCGAATTTTCTAGATTTCGAACAGCCGATCGCCGACCTGCAAGCCAAGATCGAAGAGTTGCGCTTGGTCGGTAATGACAATTCGCTGAATATCGGCGATGAGATCTCCCGCTTGCAGGACAAGAGCCGCACGCTGACCGAAGACATCTTCGGCAAGCTGACCAGCTGGCAGATCGCACGCCTGGCGCGTCACCCGAAACGCCCGTACACCCTCGACTACATCGAGCACATCTTCACCGAGTTCGACGAACTGCACGGTGACCGTCACTTCTCCGACGACGCGGCCATTGTGGGCGGCGTTGCACGTCTGGAAGACCAGCCGGTGATGATCATCGGCCACCAGAAGGGCCGTGAAGTGCGCGAAAAGGTACGCCGCAACTTCGGCATGCCGCGTCCGGAAGGCTACCGCAAGGCCTGCCGTCTGATGGAGATGGCCGAGCGCTTCAAGATGCCGATCCTGACCTTCATCGACACCCCGGGTGCTTACCCGGGCATTGACGCTGAGGAGCGTAACCAGAGCGAGGCTATCGCCTGGAACCTGCGCGTGATGTCGCGCCTGAAGACCCCGATCATCGCCACCGTCATCGGTGAGGGTGGTTCCGGCGGTGCACTGGCGATCGGTGTCTGCGATCAGCTGAACATGCTGCAATATTCGACCTACGCGGTGATCTCGCCGGAAGGTTGTGCTTCGATTCTGTGGAAAACCGCCGAAAAGGCACCGGATGCCGCTGAAGCCATGGGCATTACCGCCGAGCGCCTGAAAGGTCTGGGTATCGTTGACAAGGTGATCGGCGAGCCTCTGGGCGGCGCCCACCGTGATCCGGCCGCTGCCGCTGCGTCGATCCGTGCCGAGCTGAGCTCGCAACTGGCGATGCTGAAGAAGTTCGACAACGAAGCGCTGCTCAAGCGTCGTTACGATCGTCTGATGAGCTACGGTCTCTGACAGATCTCGCAATACCCAATGTGGGAGCGGGCTTGCTCGCGAAAGCGGTATAACAGTCGACAGATGTGTTGATTGTTGAAACGCCTTCGCGAGCAAGCCCGCTCCCACATTTGATTTGGGCAAACAGTTAGATAGGGGTCAGTCCGTGAGTGATCTGCCGTCCCGGCTTCTGCTGAACGTTGCAGCCTGGCGCAATGCCAGGACCTGGCGCGTGGCTTTCTCCGGTGGTCTCGATTCCACCGTCCTGCTGCATCTGCTGGCCCATCTCGCCCAACACCATTCCCTGCCGGCGCTCAGCGCCATCCATATCCACCATGGCCTCCAGGCTGCGGCTGATGCGTGGCCGGCGCATTGTCAGTCGGTCTGCGATGCGCTGGGTGTGCCGCTGCACGTGATGCGGGTGACGGTGCAACCCGGCGCCAGTCTTGAAAGAGCGGCGCGGGAGGCGCGGTATGCGGCGTTCGCATCGCTGACCGAGGCTGGGGATTTGCTTCTGACAGGTCAGCACCGTGATGATCAGGCCGAAACCCTATTGTTTCGTTTAATGCGCGGTGCGGGCGTTCGCGGTCTTTCGGCGATGCCGGCGCAGCGGCCGTTGGGGCAGGGTGTGCTGCTGCGGCCATTGCTCGACGTGACGCGCGCCGAGCTTGAGGCTTACGCCCGCGCGCATCAATTGCACTGGATCGAGGATCCGTCGAACGAAGATCGGCAATTTTCCCGCAACTACCTGCGCCATCAGGTGCTGCCGTTGCTCACCGCGCGCTGGCCGCAGGCGCAGGCGAGCATGGCCCGCAGCGCGGCGCACCTGCGTGAGGCGCAAGGCCTGCTCGATGAGCTGGCGCAGCTAGATCTCGCGCAAGCCGCCACGCCGAGCGAGTTTTCATGGCTGGGTCTGCCGTCGCTGGAGCTGGCGCCGCTGACGAGTCTGTCCGCCGCTCGTCAGCGCAATGCACTCAGCCACTGGCTCGAACCGCTGACCCGGTTGCCCGACACTGACCATTGGTCGGGTTGGGACGACCTGTGCGGTGCTGCCAGCGATGCATCCCCGGTCTGGCGTCTGGCCGACGGTGAGCTGCATCGCAGCGCCGGCCGGGTATGGTGGTTGAGCGGAGGCTGGCTGCGGGCGCCAGCGGTCAGCGTCGAGTGGCCTGACCCGTCGACGCCGCTACGCTTGGCGAATAACGGGCGTGTCATGTTCAGCGGGCAGACTCCCGTCGAGCCGCTGCGCATTGGCTATCGGCAGGGCGGCGAGCTGATGCATCTGGCGGGGCGCGGCCACCGCGATCTCAAGCGCCTGCTCAATGAGCGCGCGGTGCCGGGCTTCGTCCGTGGCAGATTGCCGCTGCTGTTTCGCGGCGCAGAATTGCTCGCCGTGGCGAACCTGCCGGGCCTTGACGGGCAGGGGCCGGACGGCTGGACATTGCATTGGCAGCCAACAGACGAAGATCAAGGTTTGAGATGAAAGGGGCATTCCGGTAGACTACGCTCCCTTCTTGATACAACTTCTGTGGATTCGCCTGAATTGCAGGAGTTGCCGATTACCAAGCAGTCTTTGCTGGGCGATTCCAAAAAATGTGTAGCGAGCAACGTACCGGTGTTTCATCTGCCGGTCTGTCCCAACGCGGCGGTTTTTTTGAAAGGTGCACTGTGATTAATGCAGGTGATCGGGGGCTTCGGCCTTCCTTCGCTTTCCCCGGCGGCTCGTACCGCTTTAACGCAGACTTCTAGGGTTTTTCATGACGCGCTACATATTCGTCACGGGCGGTGTTGTTTCTTCATTGGGGAAAGGCATTGCCTCGGCTTCATTGGCGGCCATCCTGGAGGCGCGGGGGCTTAAGGTCACCATGCTTAAGCTGGATCCGTACATCAACGTCGACCCGGGCACCATGAGCCCGTTCCAGCACGGTGAAGTGTTCGTCACCCACGACGGCGCCGAGACCGACCTGGACCTGGGCCACTACGAGCGGTTCATCCGCACGACCATGACCCAGAACAACAACTTCACCACCGGCCGTGTCTACGAGCACGTGCTGCGTAAAGAGCGCCGTGGTGACTACCTGGGTGCAACCATCCAGGTGATTCCGCACATCACCGACGAAATCAAGCGTCGCATCATCAAGGGTGCCGGCGATGCCGACGTGGCCCTGGTGGAAATCGGCGGTACCGTTGGCGACATCGAATCGCAACCGTTCCTCGAAGCCATCCGTCAACTGCGTGTGGAAGTCGGTTCCAAGCGCGCGATGCTGATGCACCTGACGCTGGTTCCGTACATCGCCACCGCTGGCGAGACCAAAACCAAGCCAACCCAGCACTCGGTCAAAGAGCTGCGTTCGATCGGCCTGCAGCCAGACGTGCTGATCTGCCGCTCCGACCATCCGGTGGATGTGTCGTCGCGTCGCAAGATCGCGCTGTTCACCAACGTTGAAGAGCGTGCGGTGATCTCCCTGGAAGACGTCGACACCATCTACAAGATTCCGGCCGTGCTGCACGCTCAGGGTCTGGACGATTTCGTCGTCGAGCGTTTCGGCCTGCAATGCAATGGCGCCGACCTGTCCGAGTGGGAAAAGGTCGTCGATGCCAAGCTCAATCCAGAGCACGAAGTGACCATCGCGATGGTCGGCAAGTACATGGAACTGCTGGACGCCTACAAGTCGCTGATCGAAGCGATGAGTCACGCCGGCATCACCAACCGTACCAAGGTCAACCTGCGTTACATCGATTCCGAAGACATCGAGAACCAGGGCACTGCACTGCTCGAAGGTGTCGACGCGATCCTCGTACCGGGCGGCTTCGGTCTGCGTGGCGTGGAAGGCAAGATTACTGCCGTTCAGTACGCTCGTGAGAACAAGGTTCCGTACCTGGGCATCTGCCTGGGCATGCAAGTGGCGGTTATCGAGTTCGCCCGTAACGTGCTGGGCTGGAAAGACGCCAACTCCACCGAATTCGATCGCGCCAGCGGCCATCCGGTCGTGGGTCTGATCACCGAGTGGGAAGACGCCACCGGCGCAGTTGAAGTGCGTACCGAAGCGTCCGATCTGGGCGGCACCATGCGCCTCGGCGCTCAGGAATGCCTGCTCGAAGCCGGCTCCAAGGTGCACGATTGCTACGGCAAGGACGTGATCGTTGAACGTCACCGTCACCGCTACGAAGTGAACAACAACCTGCTGCCACAAATCATCGAAGCCGGCCTGAAAATCTCCGGTCGCTCCGCTGATGCCGCGCTGGTTGAAGTGGTCGAAGCGCCGGATCATCCATGGTTCGTCGCTTGCCAGTTCCACCCGGAGTTCACCTCGACGCCACGTGACGGTCACCCGCTGTTCAGCGGTTTCGTGAAAGCTGCGTTGGCTCAACACCAGAAGAAGGCGTAACCCGATGGCACAGAAGATCATCCGCGTCGGCGACATCGAAATCGCCAATGACAAACCCATGGTGCTGTTCGGCGGCATGAACGTGCTGGAAAGCCGCGACATGGCCATGCAGGTTTGCGAAGAGTACGTGAAGGTCACCGAGAAACTCGGTATCCCTTACGTGTTCAAGGCCAGCTTCGACAAGGCCAACCGGTCTTCTGTGACTTCGTATCGCGGCCCTGGCCTGGAAGAAGGCATGCGCATCTTCCAGGACATCAAACAAGCCTTCGGCGTGCCGATCATCACCGACCTCCACGAGCCTGATCAGGCCGCGGTCGTCGCTGAAGTCTGCGACATCATTCAGCTGCCGGCCTTCCTGTCGCGCCAGACCGATCTGGTCGTGGCGATGGCCAAGACCAACGCTGTGATCAACATCAAGAAAGCCCAGTTCCTCGCGCCTCAGGAAATGAAACACATCCTGAACAAGTGCGTGGAAGCGGGTAACGATCAATTGATCCTCTGCGAGCGCGGTTCGAGCTTCGGCTACAACAACCTCGTGGTCGACATGCTCGGCTTCGGCATCATGAAGCAGTTCGAGTACCCGGTATTCTTCGACGTGACTCACTCGCTGCAAATGCCTGGCGGTCGTTCCGACTCCGCCGGCGGTCGCCGCGCCCAGGTCACCGATCTGGCCAAGGCCGGCATGAGCCAGTCGCTGGCCGGTCTGTTCCTCGAAGCGCATCCGGATCCGGACAACGCCAAATGCGACGGCCCTTGCGCCTTGCGTCTGGACAAACTGGAGCCATTTCTGGCCCAGCTCAAAGCTTTGGACGAACTGGTGAAGAGTTTTCCGACGGTAGAAACCGCGTAAAGCTCATTTCTCCGGTAAAGTACCGCACGATTTGTCGCACATGCCCTCGGGCATGTGCGTTGTCGTCTGCAAGCTGCCCGCTGCACACCACTTGCCGACGGTAAAAAGATTTCCTCTAGCTGCGTCGTTTTCGTCAACTTTGGAGTGTTTACAACAATGGCAAAAATCGTCGACATCAAAGGTCGTGAAGTTCTCGACTCCCGTGGCAATCCCACCGTGGAAGCGGACGTGCTTCTCGACAACGGCATCATCGGCAGCGCTTGCGCGCCGTCCGGTGCATCCACTGGCTCGCGTGAAGCGCTCGAGCTGCGTGATGGCGACAAGAGCCGTTACCTGGGCAAAGGTGTGCTCAAGGCGGTAGCCAACATCAACGGTCCGATCCGCGATCTGCTGCTGGGCACCGACCCAAGCGACCAGAAAGCCCTCGACCACGCGATGATCAAGCTCGACGGTACCGAAAACAAGGCAACCCTGGGCGCCAACGCCATCCTCGCCGTTTCCCTGGCTGCGGCCAAAGCGGCTGCACAGGACCAGGATCTGCCACTGTACGCACACATCGCCAATCTGAACGGCACCCCGGGTGTGTACTCGATGCCGGTTCCGATGATGAACATCATCAACGGTGGCGAGCACGCCGATAACAACGTCGACATCCAGGAATTCATGGTGCAGCCGGTTGGCGCCAAGACGTTCTCGGAAGGTCTGCGCATGGGCACCGAGATTTTCCATCACCTTAAAGCAGTGCTGAAGGCCCGTGGCCTGAGCACCGCCGTTGGCGACGAAGGCGGTTTCGCACCGAACCTGGCGTCCAACGAAGACGCGCTGAAAGTGATCTCCGAAGCCGTGGCCAACGCCGGTTACAAGCTGGGCACCGACGTGACCCTGGCACTGGACTGCGCAGCCAGCGAATTCTACGAAGACGGCAAGTACAACCTGTCCGGCGAAGGCCAGGTGTTCACCGCTGAAGGTTTCGCCGATTATCTGAAAGGCCTGACCGAACGTTATCCGATCATCTCGATCGAAGACGGTCTGGACGAGTCCGACTGGGCTGGCTGGAAGATCCTCACCGACAAAATCGGCGAGAAGACCCAACTGGTCGGCGACGACCTGTTCGTGACCAACACCAAGATCCTGAAAGAAGGGATCGATAAAAAGATCGCCAACTCGATCCTGATCAAGTTCAACCAGATCGGCACCCTGACCGAAACCCTGGAAGCCATCCAGATGGCCAAGGCTGCCGGTTATACCGCGGTGATCTCGCACCGTTCGGGCGAAACCGAAGATTCGACCATCGCCGACCTGGCCGTGGGCACTTCGGCTGGCCAGATCAAGACCGGTTCGCTGTGCCGTTCCGACCGCGTTTCCAAGTACAACCAACTGCTGCGTATCGAAGAGCAGTTGAATGGCAAAGCCAAGTACAACGGTCGCTCCGAGTTCCGCGGTTAAGCAGTAGATGGTAAAAAGACACCGGATTGTGTCGGAAAAGTCGTGACAGCGATGGATTTGCCACTAATCTGATGCCTTACATGCACAAGCCTGGATCTTCCAGGCTTCGTGCTATCAGACGTTTCAAAGTTTTGGCGTGGCTGTCTTTTTTCACTGGATACCTGATATTCGATGCGCAGTCCTTACTGGTTGTTTCTCGTTTTGCTCTTGCTGCTGGCCGGTCTGCAGTACCGCCTGTGGGTGGGCAATGGCAGTCTGGCGCAGGTCGCCGAGCTGAAGCAGCAGATTGCTGATCAGCACGCCGAGAACGAAGGCCTGCTGGAGCGCAATCGGGTGATGGACGCCGAAGTCAGCGAGTTGAAGAAAGGCATGGAGACCGTTGAAGAACGGGCTCGCCATGAGCTGGGCATGGTCAAGGACGGTGAAACCCTTTACCAGCTCGCGCAATGATCGATTCCCTGCCGGCCTTCTGGGCCGTGATTCCTGCCGCGGGCGTCGGTGCCCGAATGGCCGCGGACCGTCCCAAGCAATATCTGCAACTGGGCGGGCGCACAATTCTCGAACACAGCCTCGGCTGTTTCCTTGATCACCCGAGCCTCAAGGGGCTGGTGGTCAGTCTGGCTGTTGATGATCCTTATTGGCCAAACCTGGCTTGCGCCAGCGACTCGCGGATTCAGCGGGTCGAGGGCGGCACGGAGCGTTCCGGGTCGGTGCTGAACGCTTTGCTGCATTTGCATGCGCAGGGTGCCGATGACGATGACTGGGTGCTGGTGCACGATGCGGCACGGCCCAACCTGAGTCGCGACGATCTCGACAAGTTGCTGGTTGAACTGGCGGATGATGCCGTCGGCGGTCTGCTGGCCGTGCCGGCGCGCGATACCCTGAAGCGGGTCGACAAGCACGGTCGTGTGCTTGAAACCGTGGATCGCAGCGTGATCTGGCAAGCCTATACGCCGCAGATGTTCCGTCTCGGTGCCTTGCATCGGGCGTTGGCTGACAGTCTGGTGGCGGATGCGGTGATTACCGATGAAGCCTCGGCGATGGAGTGGGCCGGTCTGGCGCCGCGTCTGATCGAAGGGCGGGCGGACAACCTCAAGGTCACCCGGCCGGAAGACCTGGAGTGGTTGCGTCAACGTTGGGCTAACCGTCGCTGATTGCTGTGGAGCCTGTCAGATTGCCTTCGCGAGCAGGCTCGCTCCCACATTTGATTTGCGCCTGACCCCGAATGTGCATGCACCGCCGATCCCCTTTGGGAGCGAGCCTGCTCGCGAAGGCGATCGTTCAAGCAACCCATCACTCAGCCCCGATACTCCGGCCGCTCGGCCAATCCTTCCTTCAAGAAATCCACCAGCTTGCGCACCTTCGGCGACAAATGCCGCTGCTGTGGATACAACGCCCACACCGCCGTATTCGGCGGCTGATGCGCCTCCAGCAGCGAAATCAGCGCACCACTGTGCAAATGCTCCAGCACGTAATAGTCCGGCAACTGACACAAGCCGACCCCTTGCAGCGCCGCATCCAGCACCGCTTGCCCACTGTTGCAGCGCCAGTTTCCCTGTACGCGCTGGGAAAACTCCCGGCCGTTCTGTTCCAGTTGCCACAGGTCCGAACTGCCGATCAGGCAATTGTGCCGGCTCAGTTCCGACAAGCTGTGTGGGCGGCCATACCGTTCCACGTAGGAAGGAGACGCGCACAGGTACATCCGACGCGGCGCCAGGCGGGTGGCGACCAATCGAGAATCCTGCAATCGGCCCAGACGGATCGCCAGATCCAGTCCCTCATGCACCAGATCGAGTTGGCGGTTACTCAGCTCGATATCAACGCGCAGTTGCGGGTATTGCCCCATGAACCGCGTCACCAACGGCACGATAAACCGCTCGCCATAGGCCACGGCGCAGGTCATGCGCAGCATGCCTTTCGGTTCGCTGGTCAGGTCGCCGACCGCGCGCAGAGCTTCTTCGCGACCGTCCTGCAGGCGCTGACAATGCTGCAGAAAGGTCTGACCGGCTTCGGTCAGGGTCACACGACGGGTGCTGCGGTAGAGCAGGCGCGTCTGTAATCGATCCTCCAGCCGTACGATTTGTCGACTGATGTGTGAGGAAGAAACCCCAAGGCGTTCGGCCGCAGCGGTGAATTGGCTGCATTCGGCGACGGCGACGAACTCGTCGATACCTTCCCAGCGGTTTTCGGACATTTGATTATCCCTGTACAGCAATAATATTTTGCATTTGTCCGGATTATTAATCAGTTGGCGCTGAACTACACTGCCGGTCTGGTTTTTTATTCATTGGATTCACTGGAGAGTCAGCATGATCAAGTCGCGCGCCGCCGTTGCCTTCGAGGCCAAGAAGCCGCTGGAAATCGTAGAAGTCGATGTGGCCATGCCCAAGGCCGGTGAAGTGTTGCTGCGCGTGGTGGCTTCCGGGGTTTGCCACACTGACGCCTACACCCTGTCCGGCGCGGATCCGGAAGGTATCTTCCCGTCGATCCTCGGCCACGAAGGTGGCGCGATCGTTGAAGCCATCGGCGAGGGCGTCACCTCGGTCGCCGTCGGTGACCACGTGATTCCGCTGTACACCCCGGAATGCGGCCAGTGCAAATTCTGCAAGTCGGGCAAGACCAACCTGTGCCAGGCGATTCGAGCCACTCAGGGCAAAGGCCTGATGCCGGACGGCACTTCGCGCTTTTCCTACAAGGGCCAAACGATTTTCCACTACATGGGTACTTCGACGTTCTCGGAATACACCGTACTGCCGGAAATCTCCGTGGCGAAAATCGCCAAGGATGCGCCGCTGGAAAAGGTCTGCCTGCTCGGTTGCGGTGTAACCACCGGTATCGGTGCGGTGATCAACACCGCCAAGGTCAAGCCGGGTGACACTGTGGCGATCTTCGGTCTCGGCGGCATCGGTCTGTCGGCCGTCATCGGTGCAGTGAAAGCCAAGGCTGCGCGGATCATCGCCATCGACATCAATCCGGCCAAGTTCGAGATCGCCAAGCAGTTGGGCGCCACCGATTGCGTCAACCCGAAAGACTTCGATCGTCCGATCCAGGAAGTGATCGTCGACATGACCGACGGCGGCGTCGATTTCTCTTTCGAGTGCATCGGCAACGTGCAACTGATGCGCGCGGCGCTGGAATGCTGCCACAAGGGCTGGGGCGAATCGGTGATCATCGGTGTTGCCGGTGCCGGTCAGGAAATTTCGACCCGTCCGTTCCAACTGGTGACCGGTCGCGTCTGGCGTGGTTCGGCGTTCGGTGGCGTGCGTGGCCGTACCGAGCTGCCAAGCTATGTCGACATGGCGCAGAGCGGCGAGATTCCGCTGGATACTTTCATTACCCACACCATGGGTCTGGAAGATATCAACAAGGCCTTCGACCTGATGCACGAAGGCAAGAGCATCCGTACCGTCATTCATTTCTGATCATTCGCGACGCCACGGCTACAGACCTTGAAGGTTTATAGCCGGGGCCGCGTAGGAGTCTTTACATGAGTCTGGAAAATATCTCCTGTCAGAAAAGTTTCGGCGGCTGGCACAAGCGCTATCGCCACCGTTCCGACGTGCTCGGCTGCGACATGGTGTTTGCCGTGTATTTGCCGCCGCAAGCGGAGCAGGGTGGCAAGCTGCCGGTGCTGTACTGGCTGTCCGGTCTGACCTGCACCGACGAGAACTTCATGCAGAAGGCCGGGGCGATGCGCATGGCCGCCGAACTCGGTCTGATCATCGTCGCGCCGGACACCAGTCCGCGCGGCCCGGATGTGCCGGGTGATCCAGATGGCGCCTGGGATTTCGGCCTTGGCGCCGGGTTCTATCTGAATGCCACGCAGGAACCATGGTCGCGGCACTATCGGATGCATGACTATGTCGTGCAGGAATTGCCTGCACTGGTTGAAGCGCATTTCCCGGCGTCGGACAAACGCAGCATCAGCGGCCACTCCATGGGCGGTCACGGCGCACTGGTCTGCGCGCTGCGCAATCCGGGGCGTTATCAGTCGGTGTCGGCGTTTTCGCCGATCAACAACCCGATGGATTGTCCGTGGGGGCAGAAAGCATTCTCCCGCTATCTGGGCGAAGACCGTTCCAAGTGGAAAGAATGGGATGCCTGCGCGCTGATTGCTGAAGCCGACGAGAAACTGCCGTTGCTGGTCGATCAGGGGGATCGCGATGACTTCCTCGCCACGCAGCTCAAACCCGAAGCCCTGCAACAAGCTGCAAAACAAGCGGGTCATCCGCTGACGCTGCGCCTGCAACCGGGCTACGACCACAGCTATTTCTTCATCTCAAGCTTCATTGACGACCACTTGCAGCATCACGCACGCGCCCTGCGCGGTTAATGCAGGTAGAATCACGCCCTGACAAAAATCGGGGCGTTTTTTTATGCGTATTGGCCACGGCTACGATGTTCACCGTTTCGCTGAAGGCGATTTCATTACTCTGGGCGGCGTGCGTATTGCACACGGCTTCGGGCTGCTCGCTCATTCCGACGGTGACGTTCTGCTGCACGCCTTGAGCGATGCCTTGCTCGGCGCGGCCGCGCTGGGCGATATCGGCAAGCACTTTCCGGACACCGACCCGCAATTCAAGGGCGCCGACAGCCGTGTCCTGCTGCGGCATGTGGTCGCGCTGATCCACGCCAAGGGTTGGAAAGTCGGCAACGTCGACAACACCATCGTCGCTCAGGCACCGAAAATGGCCCCGCATATCGAAGCGATGCGCGCGTTGATCGCCGCCGATCTGCAAGTTGAACTGGATCAAGTGAACGTGAAAGCTACCACCACCGAAAAGCTCGGCTTTGTCGGTCGCGAAGAAGGCATCGCCGTGCATTCCGTTGCCTTGTTGCTGCGCGCATGAACGAACTGCAATTGCTTGGCCCGCGGGCCTATGGCGAACCACTCGGCACTGCGGTTCTGAAAGCCATTGCCGAAGATTTTCAGGTCGATGAAGTGCTCGACATCCCGTTCAGCGGCGATGGTGAGCACCTGTGGATCTGGGTCGAAAAACGTGGCCTGAATACCGAAGAAGCAGCGCGCCGAATTGCCAAGGCCGCCGGCGTGCCGTTGCGCACCGTCAGTTATGCCGGGCTGAAGGATCGTCAGGCGTTGACCCGTCAGTGGTTCAGCGTGCAACTGCCGGGCAAGGCTGATCCGGATCTCTCGGCGGCGGAAAACGACACGCTGAAGATCCTCAAGACCACGCGCCACAAGCGCAAGCTGCAACGCGGCGCGCATTCGGCGAACGGCTTCACCTTGCGCCTGACCCAGTTTGCCGGCGACAAGGATGCGATCGAGCAGCGTCTGCAACTGATCGCCAAGCAAGGCATTCCCAATTATTTCGGCGCCCAGCGTTTCGGCCATGACGGCGGTAACGTCGTTGATGCGCGTGCCTGGGCGGCGCGCAAGGCGCTACCGGAGCAGCGCAATGTGCGCTCGCGGCTGCTATCGACGGCGCGCAGTTTTCTGTTCAATCAGGTACTGGCCGCTCGGGTTGCCGATGGCACCTGGCAGCAGGCGCAAGTCGGCGATCTGCTGGCGTTCACCGACAGCCGCAGTTTTTTCCCGGCCGGTGAGGCCGAATGCAGCGATCCGCGCCTGGCGATTCTCGACCTGCACCCGACCGGTCCGCAGTGGGGCGAAGGTGACTCACCCGCCGCTGGCGCTGTCCATGATCTGGAGCAGGGGATTGCCGAGCGTGAAGCGGATCTGCGCGATTGGTTGATCAATGCCGGAATGAGCCACGAACGTCGCATCCTGCGGCTGCCCATTGGCGGGTTGTCGTGGCATTATCCCCAGCCTGACATTCTGCAACTGGAATTCGTCCTCCCGGCCGGATGCTTCGCCACCGTATTGGTGCGCGAACTCGTTGATCTGGTGCCGGTGGGGCAGACGGACAGCCCATGCGTATTCTGATTTCTAACGACGATGGGGTAACCGCACCCGGTCTCGCCGCGCTTTATGCTGCGCTGGCGGATTACACCGAGTGCGTGGTTATCGCCCCGGAGCAGGACAAAAGCGGCGCCAGCAGTTCGCTGACGCTCGACCGTCCGTTGCACCCGCAATACCTGGCAAACGGTTTCATCAGCCTCAACGGTACGCCGACCGACTGTGTGCACCTGGGCCTCAACGGCCTGCTGGAGCGCGAGCCGGACATGGTGGTTTCCGGGATCAACCTCGGTGCCAATCTGGGCGATGACGTGCTGTATTCCGGCACCGTGGCGGCTGCCCTCGAAGGGCGCTTTCTCGAGCGCCCTTCGTTTGCGTTCTCGCTGTGCTCACGACAGGTGGACAACCTGGCGACAGCCGCACATTTCGCGCGCAAACTGGTCGAGGCCCACGCCGGGCTGGACCTGCCGCCGCGCACGGTGCTGAACGTGAACATTCCCAATCTGCCGATCGATCATATTCGTGGCATTCAACTGACCCGTCTGGGCCATCGCGCCCGTGCTGCGGCGCCGATGAAAGTGGTCGACCCGCGTGGCAAGGCCGGCTACTGGATTGCTGCGGCCGGTGATGCCGAAGACGGCGGCCCGGGCACCGACTTTCATGCGGTGATGCAGGGGTATGTGTCGATCACGCCGTTGCAGCTCGATCGCACTTTCAATGATGCCTTCAGAAGTCTCGACGGCTGGCTGGAGGAACTGCGCTGATGGCTCGTGAACACGAAGACAGACTGCGCAGTGGCATCGGCATGACGTCGCAGCGCACCCGTGAACGTCTGATCCAGCGCCTGTATGAAGAAGGCCTGTCCAACGCCAAGGTGCTGGAAGTGATCCGCCGTACGCCGCGTCATCTGTTTGTCGATGAAGCGCTGGCGCATCGTGCCTACGAAGACACCGCACTGCCGATCGGCCACAACCAGACCATCTCTCAGCCTTATATGGTGGCGCGCATGAGCGAGCTGCTGCTGGAGGCGGGGCCGCTGGACAAGGTGCTGGAGATCGGTACCGGTTCGGGCTATCAGACCGCCGTGCTGTCGCAACTGGTCGAGCGGGTATTTTCGGTCGAGCGCATCAAGGTTCTGCAGGATCGGGCCAAGGAACGCCTGGTCGAGCTCAACCTGCGCAATGTGGTGTTCCGCTGGGGCGATGGCTGGGAGGGCTGGCCGGCGCTGGCGCCATACAACGGCATCATCGTCACCGCAGTCGCGACTGATGTACCGCAGGCCTTGCTCGATCAACTGGCACCGGGTGGACGGATGGTGATTCCGGTTGGCTCGGGGGAAGTGCAGCAACTGATGCTGATCGTGCGTGAAGAACACGGCTTTTCCCGTCACGTATTGGGAGCTGTGCGCTTCGTGCCATTGCTCAATGGCCCGCTGGCCTGAGCATTTGTTTGCGGACGCTGAATTCCTCGCGCTGGCCTGTGTCTTACACCGGCAGCGATGGTTTAAACGCTACGAATTGTCCAAGGGCAAACGTGTGCGTGAAGCGTTTTCGCATCTTTAACGGTAAAGCCGGTTCGGCCCGTTATACTTGCGACACTACTTGCCGCGATTCGGCATTCCACATATTTCAGCCACCACAAAGGGAGCGGCGGGTGAGTCTCACAGTCATTGCGCAGCGTATGGGTAACACGAGCTTTCAGCGCCTGGTGACTGGCCTTGTATTGAGCACCTTGCTGGTCGGTTGCTCCAGCACCAAATCGAGCAACGTGCGGGTGGTCGATCGCAACAGCGCGGCGGCCCAGCGTCCTGCCGTCACGACCGGGCAGTATGTAGTCCGTCCGGGCGATACGCTGTTTTCCATCGCTTTTCGCTATGGCTGGGACTACAAAGCCCTCGCGGCCCGCAACAATATTCCTACGCCGTATACGATCCACCCGGGTCAGACAATTCGCTTTGACGGCCGCACCGGTTCAACACCGACAGCGGTGGTGAGCAACGGCAGTTCCGCGCCATCATCGTCTAGCAAAACCACGGTAATCCGGCGCCAGGCGAATGGCACGACGACCACCACCGTGACCGGCTCTGGAGCCGCTGCTGCGGGGGCTGCACCGTCCGTCGCGAACAAATCGGCTCCGGCTCCGATGCCTCCACCGGGCCCGGCCCCGACCGGCTGGGGATGGCCATCTAATGGCATTCTGATTGGAAAATTCTCTTCAAACGGTAGTTTGAATAAAGGAATTGATATCGCCGGAGATTTGGGACAGCCTGTTTTAGCTGCGTCTGATGGGACGGTGGTTTACGCCGGGAGTGGCTTAAGGGGCTACGGCGAATTAGTCATCATCAAACACAGCGAAACCTACGTCAGTGCCTACGGACATAACCGCAGGCTGTTGGTACGGGAGGGGCAGCAGGTCAAGGTCGGACAGACAATTGCCGAAATGGGGTCCACGGGTACAGACCGGGTGAAACTGCATTTTGAGATTCGCCGCCAAGGTAAACCTGTAGATCCGCTGCAGTTCCTGCCCAAACGTTGATTTGAGGCCAGCCTGTTCCGTCGCGTAGAGGGGACAGGCTCCAGCGCTGCCAAGGATAAAGGCGTCGCTTGAGCTTGGGGTCGAACTCACCAAAGGACTATAACAATGGCTCTCAGTAAAGAAGTGCCGGAGTTTGACATCGAGGATGAGGTTCTCCTTATGGAGGCCGGCATCGATTCGGAATCTTCGATGTCGAATGATGAAGGGGCTGCTCCACCTTCCGTTCGTTCCAAATCCAGACAATCCGCTTCACTTAAACAACACAAGTACATCGACTACACTCGGGCACTCGATGCCACGCAGCTGTATCTCAACGAAATCGGCTTTTCACCACTGCTCTCCCCGGAGGAAGAAGTTCATTTTGCGCGTCTGTCGCAAAGTGGCGACCCTGCCGGGCGCAAGCGCATGATTGAAAGTAACCTGCGGCTGGTCGTGAAGATTGCCCGGCGTTACGTCAATCGGGGGCTGTCGCTGCTGGATCTGATCGAAGAGGGTAATCTCGGCCTGATCCGCGCAGTGGAAAAGTTCGATCCCGAACGTGGCTTCCGCTTCTCGACCTACGCGACCTGGTGGATCCGTCAGACCATCGAGCGCGCGATCATGAATCAGACCCGGACCATCCGGTTGCCGATCCATGTGGTCAAGGAGCTCAACGTGTACCTGCGGGCGGCACGGGAGCTGACGCAAAAGCTCGATCACGAACCCTCACCCGAAGAAATCGCCAACCTGCTGGAAAAACCGGTGGGCGAGGTCAAGCGCATGCTCGGCCTGAACGAGCGGGTTTCTTCGGTCGATGTCTCGCTGGGTCCGGATTCGGATAAAACCCTGCTGGACACCCTGACGGATGACCGTCCGACCGATCCATGTGAACTGCTGCAGGATGACGACCTGTCGCAGAGCATCGATCAATGGCTCTCGGAACTGACCGACAAGCAGCGCGAGGTGGTCGTACGCCGCTTCGGCCTGCGCGGCCATGAGAGCAGCACGCTGGAAGACGTAGGCCTGGAGATCGGCCTGACCCGTGAACGGGTGCGGCAGATCCAGGTGGAAGGCCTCAAGCGCCTTCGCGAAATCCTCGAGAAGAATGGCCTGTCGAGCGAGTCGCTGTTTCAGTAAGCGCCTCACACGCCTGCTGCAAGAAGCCCCGACTGGTTCGGGGCTTTTTTATTGCTCGGATATTGGCTGATGACTGTCTGTGGCGAGGGAGCTTGCTCCCGCCGGGTTGCGCAGCAACCCTAAAGGTTCATGAGCGCTGCGCACTCAAGCGGGAGCAAGCTCCCTCGCCACAAAGTTCATTGCCGGACAAATGGTCAGCATTTCCATCGTTTGTAGTCTTGCGGTGTAAGCCTTGGCTTACTCTTTCGTAAGCGTTCCCCATTTTTGCAGGACGGTAGACGTCGACTTCTGCCGAGAGTCGTTTTTAACCAATTGATTTATATGCTTATTTTTTAATATGAAGTGCTTATTACAGCGACTTTCACCCCGCCGGGCCGATTGCTCTCGGCAGGGAACTCTCTAGTATCAGCACTGTGTCGACGGACAGACACGCCCTTCAAGGAAGAGGGGAACGGACATCGCAGGACGCGATTCATCAGGACGATGAAAAGGAATACAGGGAATAGGGAAAAAATGTGGGCGGGTCAAACCGCCCCTTTTTTTGCCTGTAGAAAAGTAAAATCCGAAAAAGCAAAAAGGCCCGCAAGGGGCCTTTTGGTAACGCGCGACAGATCAGCGTTCGAGGTCTTTGATCTTGCCTTTGACGCCATCCCACTCTTCGGCATCCGGCAGCGATTCTTTCTTCTCGGTGATGTTCGGCCAAATTTCAGCCAATTCAACGTTCAGCTGAATGAACTCCTGCATATCCTCCGGAACTTCGTCCTCGGAGAAAATCGCGACGGCCGGGCATTCCGGTTCGCACAGGGCACAGTCGATGCACTCGTCCGGGTGAATCACCAGGAAGTTCGGGCCTTCGTAAAAGCAGTCCACCGGACAGACTTCTACGCAGTCGGTGTACTTGCACTTGATGCAGTTGTCGGTGACGACGAAGGTCATTTCTAATTTTCTCCTCAGGCGGCGGCAGCGTAGCCCCTTCACGGTTGGGGTCGCCAGGTTCGGGAGCGATGTCTGCCAGCCAGGCTATTAGCCAGCAGCATCCCAAACCGCGCGAGATTCTAACAGCTTGAAGCCGTTTGCGTTATATCCGGTTCTTCGCTGCTTAGATCCGGTTCTTAAGTGCATATAACAATTCGAGCGCTCGACGCGGGGTCAGGTCATCGAGATCCACTTTGGCCAACTCATCGAGCACCGGGTGCGGCAGGCTGGCAAACATGTCGCTCTGCTGCGGGACCGCCGGTTTGCCTTTGACGGCAGGCTTGGGCGCTTCATGCGGCAATGCGGTGTCTTCCAGTCGGCTCAGGTGCTCACGGGCCCGCACGATCACTTCACTCGGCACGCCGGCCAGTTGCGCCACCGCCAGGCCGTAGCTCTGGCTGGCAGGCCCCGGCAACACGTGGTGCAGGAACACGATGCGCTCGTTGTGCTCAGTGGCGTTGAGGTGCACGTTGGCCACCAGCGGCTCGGCTTCCGGCAACACGGTCAGTTCGAAATAGTGCGTGGCAAATAGAGTATAGGCACGCAGATGCGCCAGACGCTCGGCGGCCGCCCATGCCAGCGACAGACCGTCGAAGGTGCTGGTGCCGCGCCCAACTTCGTCCATCAGCACCAGACTGCGCTCGGTGGCGTTGTGCAGGATGTTGGCGGTTTCGCTCATCTCGACCATGAAGGTCGAACGGCCACCGGCCAGGTCATCGCTGGAACCGATTCGGGTGAAGATCCGGTCCACCAGCGACAACTCGCAACTGGCCGCCGGCACGAAGCTGCCGATATGCGCCAGCAGCACGATCAATGCGGTTTGGCGCATGTAGGTGGATTTACCACCCATGTTCGGGCCGGTGATTACCAGCATCCGGGTGTTGTCATCCAGGCTCAGGTCGTTGGCCACGAACGGCGTGGTCAGCACCTGCTCGACCACCGGGTGACGACCCTGGGTGATGCGCATGCACGGCTCGCTGACGAAGCGCGGGCAGTTCAGGTCAAGGTTCAGCGCACGCTCGGCAAGGTTGCTCAGCACGTCCAGCTCGGCCAATGCGCCGGCAGTGTCCTGCAGCGGTGGCAACTGGCTGATCAGGTCTTCCAGCAGTGCCTCGTAGAGCATTTTCTCGCGAGCGAGGGCACGGCTCTTGGCCGAGAGCGCCTTGTCTTCGAACTCTTTCAGCTCCGGCGTGATGAAGCGCTCGGCGCCCTTGAGGGTCTGACGACGGATGTAATCGGCTGGAGCCGATTCGGCTTGCTTGCTCGGCAGTTCGATGAAGTAGCCGTGAATACGGTTATAGCCAACTTTCAGGTTGGCCAGACCGGTGCGGGCCTTTTCCCGGGCTTCCAGATCGATAAGGAACTGGCCGGCGTTTTCGCTCAGCGATTGCAACTCGTCGAGTTCGCTGTCGTAACCGGTTTTCAACACGCCGCCGTCACGGATCACCGCTGGCGGGTTGTCGATGATGGCTTTTTCCAGCAGCGCCGCCAGTTCCGGGTAGGTGCTGGTGGAGGTGGCCAGGCGTTGCAGGTGCGGCGCTTCGAGGTCGGTCATCGCCACTTGCAGTTGCGGCAGGGCACCGAGAGCATCGCGCAGACGAGCGAGGTCACGAGGGCGCGCATTGCGCAGACCGATCCGCGCCAGAATCCGCTCGATGTCGCCGATTTCCTTGAGCTGCGGCTGCAGCTTTTCGAAGCGGTAGCCGTCGAGGAGGCAAGTGATCGAGGTCTGCCGCGCCAAAAGCACGGTCAGATCGCGCAGCGGACGGTTCAGCCAACGGGTCAGCAGGCGGCTGCCCATCGCGGTCTGGCAGCGATCAACCACCGATTGCAGGGTGTTGTCGCGGCCGCCAGCCAGGTTAGTGTCGAGTTCGAGGTTGCGGCGGCTCGCACCGTCGAGCACCACGGTGTCGTCCAGACGCTCATGACGCAGGCTGCGCAGATGGGGCAGGGCGGTGCGCTGGGTTTCCTTGGCGTAGGCCAGCAGGCAACCGGCGGCGCCGATGGCCAGGGTCAGGGTTTCGCAACCGAAGCCTTTCAGGTCTTGTGTGGAAAACTGCTGGCAGAGACTTTTCAGCGCCGAATCACGCTCGAAATCCCACGGCGCGCGACGACGCACACCACGGCGTTTTTCCGCCGGCAGATCTTTCGGCCAATCGTCCGGGATCAGCAGTTCCACCGGGTTGACTCGCTCCAGCTCCGCCAGCAGGTTTTCCCAGCCCTTGATCTCCAGCACCGTGAAGTTGCCGCTGGTGATGTCCAGCACTGCCAGACCGAACAGGCGCTCGTCGCCTAGCACGGCGGCAATCAGGTTGTCGCGGCGTTCATCGAGCAGCGCTTCGTCGCTGACCGTGCCCGGGGTAATGATCCGTACCACCTGACGTTCTACCGGGCCCTTGCTGGTGGCCGGATCGCCGACCTGCTCGCAGATCACCACCGACTCACCGAGCTTGACCAGTTTCGCCAGGTAACCTTCCGCCGCGTGGTAAGGAATCCCGCACATCGGGATCGCTTGCCCCGCCGACTGGCCGCGCGCGGTCAGAGTGATGTCGAGCAACTTGGCCGCCTTCTTCGCGTCTTCATAGAAGATCTCGTAGAAGTCGCCCATGCGATAGAACATCAGCTGATCCGGGTGCTGATTCTTCAGGCGCCAGTATTGCTGCATCATCGGGGTGTGGGAGGACAGGTCGGAGACGGCTTTATTCATCGGATTGTCAGGTAACTCGTTAAATGATGTAGGGCAAAAGCGAGGGCAACCGCCGGGCTTTTCCGCGATGGGCGCAAGGTTACCATGGGCGGTCGGCTCGACGCAGGCATGACGCCCCATTGACACTTTCTGCGTTTATTCGTGATTTATGCATGATTTATGCAAATCAGCATTTGTCTTCGGAAAAAACTTCAAGCACTATGCGCGTTATGCAAAAACGCAACGTATCCTCCGTCTTAAGAGCACTGCTCGACCAGCACGGGATCTCCCCCACGGAGCTCCACCGTCGCACCGGCGTGCCTCAATCAACGCTCTCGCGGATTCTCAGCGGGAAGATCGTCGATCCTTCGGATAAACATATCTCGAAGATCGCCGAATACTTCAATGTGAGCACCGATCAATTGCGTGGCCGCGCCGATGTCGCGATCGCGACCGGTGGCGCGCGCGATGACGTGCATGCGGAACTCAAGGACATAAGCCTGTGGGACGACGATACCCCTGTCGATGACGACGAGGTGTCGGTGCCCTTTCTTCGTGAGGTTGAATTGGCTGCTGGATCAGGAAGATTCGTCATCGAAGAGAGCGAACGCTCTAGCCTGCGCTTCGGCAAACGCAGCCTGCGCCATAACGGTGTGCAGTTCGACCAGGCCAAATGCGTGACGGTGCGCGGTAACAGCATGATGCCGGTGTTGCGTGACGGCGCCACGGTCGGAGTCAATGCCGGCAAGTGCGGCATCGGCGATATCATCGATGGCGATCTGTACGCGATCAACCACAACGGTCAGTTGCGCGTGAAGCAGCTCTACCGCCTGCCGACCGGTATCCGTCTGCGCAGTTTCAACCGTGATGAACATCCGGACGAGGACTACAGCTTCCAGGATATGCAGGACGAGCAGATAGTCATCCTTGGTCACGTCTTCTGGTGGGGCATGTACGCCCGATAGGCAATCCCCTCCACAGCAAACCCGTCTCATGACGGGTTTTTTTTCGTCTTAAGAAAACCCTCGAACCCTTTATTTATGCGGGCCGCATGCAGCTGTGCATTTATTGCGCATAAATAAATGCATTTATGCATTGACTGTATATGCATCCATGCATATTCTTGCCACCAAGCCGCTCGACAAAGCGGCTGGCAACAACAGCTCTTTAGTTCCACAAGAACAGGCAGCGATGAACCGGCCTCAACGGTTCAGAGGGTTGGCAACTGACCCGGGTGTGCAGCGTAAAGCACCAAGAGCAGTTATCCGGCGGGCAGGGACCGCGGTCGGAAAAACAATTTGAATGGACTCGTACCGCGCCAGTAGCGCCGAAAAGTCAGCTTCCTTCTCGAAAACAGGATTTGAAGGAAGGCGAAGGAGCGCATTACTGAAAAGCCCGGTGCTCAGTGCCGGGCTTTTTGGAATGCCTGCCAGATCCATCACGACAGTTATCGCTAACACCGCACAAAGGAAGACTAAATGAATCTCTATGCACTGGTTGAATACAGCAAAGTTACCCAGCTCAAGGAAAGTGAAGTCAGCCCGGAAGCACCTGCTCGCCAACTTCGTTTTGGGTTGATGTAACAGGTAATACGCAGATTCGCGTCGGCTGGGGCGCAACATTCGATGGCGTCTGGACATTCACGCCGCCCTCCGAGCAAGACCTGCGCGATGAAGCGCAGCAGCAGAAATGGCAATTGCTGAATGTTGCCGCTGGCTGGTTGCTGCTCAACTCCCTGAATTACAAAGTTGAGACCGGCGTTGCCACCCCGGCAGAACAAGCCCTGCTGTTGACGCACAAGCAATATTGCATCGCCATCAGCGACATCGATAAACAGCCGGGTTATCCGGCAACTATCGTCTGGCCAGTCGCCCCGTACTGACAGACATGACAAACAGCGTTCGCTGGTCATCAATAAAAAGGAAGTTGGAATGAATCGTTACGCACTTACAACGACAGTAATGGGTTACACCGTGATTCTTCAGATCGTCGAGTCTGAGGGCGCGGCACCCGCTGTTCCGGCAAATGAACCTTTTGCCCAATGGCGAAACATCACCGGTAACGACATTGCGCAACCGGGAATGAAAATCAGCTGGGGGCCTTTTGGCGATGAGTATGTTGAGACAACTCTCCTCGAGCAACAGATGACCACCAATGGCCGCATGCAACAACGCTTTGACGCAGCCGGGCGCTGGTTGATGTTCAACCCTTTGCAATACAAGCTGGATCTCGGCATCGCCACTGCGGCAGATGAGTCGGCATTGGTTGCCTATAAGCAGTACTGCGTTGCCGTCAGCGAAGTTATCAACCAGAACACCTTCCCGACAATCAACTGGCCAGTCGCCCCGTTCTGATGCAAATGCGTTAACGCGCCTGCCTCTTAGAGCGCATTACTGAAAAGCCCGGTCTCACCAACGGGCTTTCGAAATGCCTGCCTGATTTCTGTAGCTACCCCAAAAGAACATGCGTTGCTACTGGCTCACAAGCAGTATTCCATGGCTGTCAGCGACATTGAAACAGTCCGGCTATCCGAAAAAATCATTTGGCCTGTTGCGCCTTACTGAATCTTTGGCGCATCGAAAACTTTGTCTCGGCCCATTTTGTTATAAGGAAATATTCATGAAGAAATACGTTTTCATTGAGATGAGCAATATTGCTGCGTATTCCAAGGCGGTAATGATTCAGGTCTCTGAGGACCAACCTGTCATCAATCCCCCGGGCATAGCCGGCGGTTGGTACGGATTTGCAATTGACACCGTTGTTCAAGTGGGCTGGAAGGCTACATACGGCGCGAATGGCTGGGAGTTTTCTGAGCCCACTTATCAAGACCATGTTGATCAGGTAACGCTGTTTGTACGACAGCGGCTCGGCGTAGCCGCTGGCTGGCTTGATATCAACCCGGTCAATTACAAGGTGAATCTCGGTGTTGCCACGCCAGAGGAAGAAGCCGCATGGCTCGCTTATCAGCAATATTACATTGCAGTCTCCGACGTGAAAAAACAGGCTGGCTATCCCTACACGATTGACTGGCCAGTGGCTCCTTTCTGATTCAGGCATAAGCGTTAACCCCGTCAGCGGGAGCGCATTACTGAAAAGCCCGGCCTCAGCGCCGGGCTTTTTGGAATGCCTACCTGAAGAGACATCGCTTGAACCCAACACACAACACTCATCAACTAGAACCAGGAGGCGTGACATGACAAACGAGCAACAAGCGTTGGCGGACATGCCGATCTGGCTGGTCATCCTCCTCGCTGTAGTGGGAGGGGTGTCCGGCGAAATGTGGCGCGCCGACAAGGAGGGCGCCCGCGGCTGGTCATTGCTGCGGCGTCTGGCCCTGCGCTCCGGCGCCTGCATGATCTGCGGCGTCTCGGCGATCATGCTGCTGTACGCCGCCGGGCTATCCATCTGGGCCGCCGGTGCCTTCGGTTGCCTGACCGCCATGGCCGGGGCCGACGTGGCCATCGGTCTGTACGAACGCTGGGCCGCCAAGCGCATCGGCGTCTGTGAAGTTCCCCCGCCGCGCGATCCCCAGTAACTCAACACTTTCCTGCCTCGCTGCAACTGATGCGGCGGGGCTGCGCGTGGACAATTGAAAAGGAGGTCATGCATGCCCGCACCGATCCAGCAGCCTTCGCAGCTGTTCACGGCGATGGCGACAACCTTGCGCAACAGCGACGGCCTGAATCTGCAGGTTGGCAATCACGACGACTTCACGGCACCCGGCGCTCAGGCCTGGGCGTTGATCGACTTCGACCGTAATGCACCGGGCGCACGTGCCGCTGACGGGCGTATCGCCCACGTCATGACGGTGTCGCTGCAAGTCATTCCGGCACTTTCTGCGAGTGCATTTGCCGCGTGCGATCTGATCGCCGTACTGAAAAACCTGATCACCGACAACCGTTGGAGCCTGCCCGGCGCTCAATGTGATCTGCCGATGAATATTGATGGTCTGCCGTCAGTGCTCACACGCGCCGATCAGCAATACAAGGCTTGGACCCTGACTTTCACCCAGACCCTCTATCTCGGCCCGACCTTGCTCGAGGACCCGCTCGGCACGCCGAAATTCGCCCGTACCTGGGAAGTCAGCAACATCGATGACCCCGACCAATACACCGCGCTGGAGGCTTGACCGATGTTCGACGCATTACTGCGCATGCAACTGGGGCCGATCATCGAGCGGCTGGCCGAGATGGAAGCGGAAATCGACGACCTGCACCGACGCGCCGAGAATTTCTGTCGCATCGGCGTCTGTCAGGCAGTCGATGCCGCGAGCAACACCTGCCAAGTCAGCCACGGAGGATTGCTCACGCCGTCGATCAAGTTCTTCAACCCCAGCGCCGGAGCGCAGAGCGAGTCGCGGATTCCGAGCGTGGGCGAGCAGTGCCTGCTATTCAACTACGGCAGCGGTGAAAGTGGCGCGCAAAGCGTGGCGTTGTTCGGCTTGAACAGTGACCGCTTTCCACCGACGGCAACGGTACCGACGCTGACGCGCCGGATGCATGTCGATGGCACTGAAAGCGGCTACGACGACGCCACACACACCCTGCATTGGCAAAACGGCCCGGCGGCTTTCACCGGTTCTCGCGAGTCGCTTGCACTGAGCATCGGCCCGGCGCAACTGACGATGACGCCACAGCTGATCAGCCTGCAACTGGGCGCCATCGGCCTGAGCATCGACGCCTCGGGCGTGCACTTCAGCGGCCCGTTAGTGGATCACCAGGGCCGCGTCATCAGCCCCTGAATCAAGAGCTTCCCATGATCGGAATCGATAGAGACTCCGGGGCCACGGTCGACGACTGGCTGCAGTTTGTGCAGCGCGCGACCCGGGCCCTGACCACGCCGCTGGGCACCCGGCAAAAAAGGCCCCTTTATGGCTCGCTGATCCCCACGCTGCTGGGGCAGAACCTCGGTGACGACGTTCTGCTTCTAGCCCAGAGCCACGCGGCTCAGGCGTTCTACAACGCGCAAAACGGGATCAGCGATTTTCAGCCGAGCGTGATCGTCGCCAGCCGCCAGGGCGCGGGCCTGCTGCTGCGCTTCGCCGGCACCTGGAAAAACCGTCAACAGACATTCGAGGTCGTGACATGAGCATGTTGATCCCCGGCCAGAACCAATTGGCCGAACCGGCGCTGATCACTGTCGACGCCTTCGAAGACTTGCTCGCCGAGTTCAAGACCTTCGTCGTTGAGTACGTCGGCGCCCGAGCGCCGGACAGCGCAGCGAAACTCAAGACCAGCCTCGACAACGAGAGCGAACTGCTGACCCTCGCGCTGGAAGCCTTCTGCGTGCGCCTGCAGACCCATGAACGCAAATACAACGCCCGCATCAAGCAGATGCTGGCGTGGTGGGCCACTGGCAGCAACCTCGACGCACGGCTGGCGGACATGGGCCTGGAGCGGCAGTTGCTCGACCCCGGCGACCCGGCGGCATTTCCGCCGGTACCGCCGATTTATGAAAGTGATGACGACGCCCGGCTGCGCTATTACCTGGCGCCGCATGCCCCGGCTGCGGGTTCGCGAATGCAGTATCGCCGCGAGGTATTCACCCTCGGTGAACGGCCAACGGTGAAGGTCGAATCCAGCGATGGCGGTGTGGTAAACGTCACCTACACCTTCAACCCGGACGGCTTGGCGGCACAGGTCAAGGACGGCAATGGTCGGCGCACTGCGCCGGGCGAAGTGCAGGTCACGGTGTTGTCGCGAGACGGCGATGGCACTCCGTCTGCAGCGTTGCTGGATGGCGTGCGTCAGCACTTCGCCCGCCCTGATGTGCGGCCGGAAACCGACCTCGTCACGGTCAAGGCTGCCGACATTCAGCGCTACAAGATTCGTGTGGTGGCGAAGATCAATTCCGGCCCCGACTCGGGCCTGACCAAAGTTGCCGCACAGCAGCAATTGCAGGCCTACGCCGACAGTTGCCATCGCCTCGAAGGGCGGGTCGATCCGAGCTGGATCGACTACACGCTGCACAGCGCTGGCGCCGTGCAACTGCAGATTCTTGAACCGCTGGCGCCGATCGTGACCACTGCGTTTCAGGCACCGTACTGCACGGCGGTCGAGGTCGAGGTGTTGACGCTATGACTGAGCCAACGCATAGCCCGACCTTGTTGCCAGCCAACAGCTCGGCACTCGAACGTGGACTGGATCTGGGCTTTGGCGCACTGCTGGATCGCATCGCGCCGCCGTTCCCCGAACTGATGAATCCGAGCGAAACACCGGTCGCATTCCTGCCGTATCTGGCAGCGGATCGCGGTGTCAGTGAGTGGGATGCCGATGCCGGCGAGACCGAAAAACGTCTGACGGTATCGCTCGCCTGGCAAATACAACGCCAGGCGGGTACTCGCCAGGCGCTGAGTCATGCCGTTGAGTCGTTGGGTTTCACGCCGAATATAGCGGCCTGGTATCAGCAGCGACCAGCAGGGCAGCCCTATTCCTTCGACGTGCAGGCGCTGATTGGTACGCGTTGGTCGAGCGGCGATCACAACCGCCTGATACGGCGTATCAATGCAGCGAAAAGCGAGCGTGATGAGGCAACCATTACCATCGTTCACAGCACCCGCGCCGGTTTGCAAGCTGCGATGGCTGTGGACCCCGGTCTGAGTATTCATGACCGCGAGCGGGCAGGGGCTCTGCCGCAAATCGAGTTGCCTGCTCTGGTGGGGTTTGGCGCAGGTGCATCGTTGCCGCTCTCTGATAGCGAGCTGTCTCTGCACTCGGCGCTGCCTGAGTGAAGGGCGAGGCGCGGCCAATAAACGCTGGAACTCCAGCGCATCAAAAATCAATGATTGAAGGGCGCAGTTATGACGGATGACGTTACGCGCCTGGTTCGCTTCACCTCTGTGGGACTTGGTGAAGTGTTGCAGGCAAAAAACCAGGGTTTGAAGGGCGAGATCACGCATATCGGTGCCGGCACCGCTCGCTACGATCCTACCGGCGCCGAAACCGCACTTCGCGATGAGCGACAGCGCGTTGCGATTGTCGATTACGAAGACCTGGGTGCAGGACAACTCAGGATGGGAGCGCTGTTCAGCGGTCCGGATGAATATGAAATCGGGGAATTCGGCTTCTATCTCGCCAGTGGCACGCTCCTGGCGGTTTACTCCGTAGCCGGCAAGTTACTGACCTACAA
Source organism: Pseudomonas sp. FW305-3-2-15-E-TSA4 (assembly GCF_058787295.1). Lineage (NCBI taxonomy): Bacteria > Pseudomonadati > Pseudomonadota > Gammaproteobacteria > Pseudomonadales > Pseudomonadaceae > Pseudomonas > Pseudomonas sp. FW305-3-2-15-E-TSA4. The sequence continues at coordinate 350,079 of NZ_JBYSZP010000001.1, forward strand.
GGCAAGTGCCGCGCGCGTATTGCAGAAGTTCACCCTGGATGTCTCTCCGTTGCCGGCGAACAGCGTCACCGTGTCGGTAGGGACGGAAAATCTCAATATATTGTTGAGTGAAGAGTTTACGGCGTTGGCATGTGCCGATATCGATAATATGTCCCGTCATGTTCAACTGCTGTTACGGGTAATGGCGCTTGAAACCCGATAAGTCATCGCGGTTGCAGCTGATAAAGGCGAGTCTCTCGTCAAGGGTTGTGTCGGCTTATTAATAAAACAGGAAACTTAAACGTGAGTCTAGAAACCACTGTTGCATCGTTGGTCACGGCTGCAAACAATTTGACCAATGTCGTGAATGGGAAAATTGGCAGCATTAATACCACCATGGCCGCGGCGTTGAATCAGTTCAATGAATGGCGAAGTCTAAAAGATGTTGAAGGTGATCCAACGGCCCTGGGTACTATCCGTCGGAACATATTGCAAGGTTTTGTCACCGGCACGGGGGGCGTGCATGGGGTGGGTGCGCAGGGTGATTTTGTGTCGACAGATCTGGCGAGCAGTCTTAATGTCTACATGCATTTCAAAATCCCATTGAATATCAATGTCAACTCCGAAATGTTCTGGTTCAATATAAAAGGCTACAGTTATGGCACGGCAAAAATCATTGAGGAAACAATAGTTGGTTATTGCTACCAGCCTACCCGCACGCTTCAGAATGTTTCTACCTTTGGCAATATGACGCCTGCTGTTTATGTGGATGCAAATGGCAATATTGTTATGCGAGTGCTGATTCCAAATATTTATTTCACCACGGTTCGTATCGATACCATGCGCGTGGGTAATGGCCGCTTATTCAATCTGGGTGACTTGAAGACGAAGTTGTCCCTGGCCGACACCGTTTTGTTCAACTAAGGAGAGAGCATGACTGAGCAATCAGAAAATATCATGGCCGATCTGCCCCTGGCAGTGCCCATGCTGGAGATCGAATGGGCTGCCATTCGCAGTCGTCGCGATCAATTGCTGCGCGCCACTGACTTTACTCAATTGCCTGATTATCCGGCTACCGCCGAGCAACTGGCACAGCTCAAGGCTTACCGAAAGGCTCTACGCGACATTCCTGAAACGGTGGAACAACCGGCTGAACTGGTCTGGCCTGAGTTGCCCTCTTTCATCAAGTAAGCCACATACCGCGAAAGCGGTTTTTTTTCGTCAGCACAAAGCCCCGGCATGGGGCTTTTGCATTTTTGCGTCTGGAGAATTTCGCAAATGTCTGTTCGCCAAACCTACACCGTGCTCGTTCCATTCCCCACCGGCGGTGGGCACTGGTCGAGCGTCGGTCAAGACCTTGATCTGCTCGACGTCGAGGCCAGTGCCCTGCACAGCGCCGGTCGACTGGAACTGAAAACACCTACCACCCAGGCCAAAAAGGCCGCTGCCAAGAAGGCTGACTAACCATGGCTGAGGTTCTGAACTTCGAGCACAACGGCATTACCGTCAATGCCACCGAATCCCCCGAGGCCATGGGTGGCCTGGGTGACAACGTCATCGGTCTGGTCGGCACTGCGCCGAAAGCCGATCCGCTGATTCCGCGTAACGCACCGTTCCGCATCAACAGCTTCACCACTCACGCGCTGCTCGATCCGACCGGCGCCGAAGAGGGCACGCTGTATCACGCGGTTTACCAGATCCTCAAAGTGGTCAAGGTGCCGGTGTACGTGGTGATCGTCGAAGCGGGCGCGACCCCGGCCGACACCGTCAACGCAGTGATCGGCGGTGTTGATCCAACCACCGGCCGCAAGCTCGGTCTGGCCGCACTGGGCAGTGTCCCGGAAGACCTGACCATCATCGGCGCGCCGGGCTTCACCGGCACCAAAGCAGTGGCCAGTGAGTTCGCTTCGTTCGGCAAACGCATCAAGGCCCGTGTGGTGCTGGACGGCAAGGATGCCTCGGTCGCTGATCAAGTGACTTACAGCCAGGAACTGGGCGGCGCCGATCTCGGTTTCGACCGTTGCCTGGTGGTGCACAACATGCCCGCCGTGTACTCGAAAGCCGCGAAGAAAAACGTCTTCCTCGCGCCGTCCAGCCTGGCGATTGCCGCGCTGGCCAAGGTCAAGCAGTGGGAGAGCCCGGGCAACCAGGTGACCTACGCCGAAGACGTGTCCCGCGTCGTTGAGTACAACATCCTCGATACCTCCACCGAAGGCGATCTGCTCAACCGCTACGGCGTGAGCTACTACGCCCGCACCGTGCTCGGTGGCTTCTCGCTGCTGGGTAACCGTTCGATTACCGGCAAGTTCATCAGCTACGTCGGCCTTGAAGATGCGATCAGCCGCAAGCTGGTCAAGGCCGGCCAGAAAGCCATGGCCAAGAACCTGACCAAGTCGTTCATGGATCAGGAGGTCAAGCGCATCAACGACTGGCTGCAGACCCTGGTCGCCGACGAAACCATTCCTGGCGGCAGCGTGTACCTGCACCCGGAACTCAACAGCGTCGAGAAGTACAAGAACGGCACCTGGTACGTGGTCATCGACTACGGCCGCTACGCGCCGAACGAACACATGGTTTATCAACTCAACGCCCGCGATGAAATCATCGAGCAGTTCCTGGAGGACGTTCTCTAATGTTTACCAACCGCGTAAGACAGGCCATCGCGGCCACCCTGCAAGGCCTGCCGTTGTCGGCGACCGTTGAGGAGTTCACCCCGCCGAAAATCGATTTCGACATGGAAAGCATGACGGGCGGGCGCTTCATCGTTGAGGAAATGGCCAAGAGCGCCAAGCCGCTGAATGCCACGCTCAAGCTGCAAGGCACCGGTGCAGAAGTGTTGCTGGCGATGGGTGTGAAGCTGGGCGACGACATCCTGCTGAACGTGCGTGAAGCCGGTCAGGATCAGGACGGCAACACCTGGTTCACCTATCACACCATCGGCGGCAAGCTCAAAACCATGGGCGAAGACGCGATCAAGATGGGCGGCAAAGCCCTGACGACTCTGGAGTTCTCCTGCCGCACCTACAACCGCCTGGAAAACGGCATCCCGGTGATCGACATCGACGTACGCACCCAGAAATTCGTGCTCAACGGCGTCGACATCCTTGGTGATGCGCGCCGTGCGGTGCTGATGCCGTAGTCCGTTACACCGCAAAACCTGTGGGAGCGAGCCTGCTCGCGAAGAGGCCATCACATTCGCTACCTATGTGACTGTAAGACCGCTTTCGCGAGCAGGCTCGCTCCCACACTGGGTCGGGTTGACTGGCCCCATTGCGCAATACCCCCTCAAGAATCACCAAGGAATTCATAAATGTCGTGGATGCCACCCAAGCATGACCTGCTGTCGCCGATCACCGGCGACGACGGCGCGCAGATCGAACAGATCCAGCTCAAGCCGCTGTTCTACGCCGCGCAAAAAGAAGCGCTGGAACGCGCCGGCGATGATGAAGACGATCAGTTCTTCGAACTGGCGCTGCTCGCCACCGGCCTGTCGGTCAAGGAACTCGACCAGCTGAAACGCCCGGACTACGTGAGCATCGCCCAGTACGTGCACGAGATGTCGACCCGTCCGGCGTCGTACTTTCTGGAGCAGGTCGAGGACGCGGAAAAGTCCGCCGATCCTGACCAGGTGCAACTGCTGCAACCGCTCGCCGTGACTGGCCGCACCGTGACCTCGCTGTCGCTGGAAATGCCGGCACTGCGCGCCACCAAAGTGATGAAGAAACTGAAAACGGCCAAGGAACGCGCCGAGTTCATCACCGCGCATTGCACCGGCCTGATGATCCCCGATCTGGCCCAGATGAGCGTCCCGGACTGGACTCAATTGCAGGTGCGCATCGACGATTTTTTAAACCAGCCGGCGGCCTACTTTCGGAACGCGACATCGAAGTAATCCTCGATATCGTCCCGCTCATTTACCCGGTAAGTGAGGCGGAGATTCTGGAATGGGACGCCGAAAAGGCGTTGCGCCGCTACGACATAGCGATCACTCGCCTTGGCGTGAAACAGGAGTAGAGCGGCATGGCAGACACATCGTTTTCGCTGATGTACGCCGCGCAAACCGGCGGCGCGGGTTCCGGTTTGTCGGCAGGGGGATCGGCCACAGACAGCCTGATCAACCCACTGTCCGAACTGAAAGAGGCGCTGCTCACGGCCAGCCTGGACATCCGCAGTCTGGTGCGTGAACAGATCAAACTCGGCGCCGTTGTCCTGGGGCTGAACACGGCCTTGGCATCGTTCAAGGTGCCAATGGTAACTGCCGCACCGGCGGCTGGCGGCGAAAGCAAGTCAAAGCTCAAGGCTGAGATTGAACAACGCTCGCCTCCGGCCTACCTGCAATCGGCCATGGCCCTGGAAACCGCCATGGCCCAGATCAAGCAGGTTCAAGGCCTGAGTGGCGACCTCGACACGCTGTCGAAAGCCAACCTTGAACTGGCCACCGACAAACGAGTTGCCGGCAGTGGGGCGACGGTCGTGGATCTGGTGCAGGTCGAAGTCGCGGCTGGCCGATCCGGGATTGGCGCGGGTCTCAAGGGCGCCGACAAGGAACAGGTGCTGCTGGACTTTGCCCAGGATGCAGCGGTCAATGCGTCGGCGTTCGGCATCAGCCTGAAGTCGGCCGGTGAAATGCTGTCGGCCTGGCAATTGTCGATGAAACTGGATCGCACTCAAGGTCAGCTGCTGGCCGATGCGACTCAGCATCTGGGCAACAGCGGACTGAATGCGACGGCTGCCGACATCGGCTCGGTCGTGCAGCAATCCGGCGAGTCGGCCGTTGCAGTGGGGATCCTGCCCGAGCAGTTGGCGGCGCTGTCAGCCGCGTTGCTCAACGCTGATGTCGACAAGGCCGGTGCCGGCGCGGCGGTGAAACGTATCAGCGCAGCCCTGGACAAAGGCACCCAAGGCTCGGCGGCCGAGCAGTCGGCGTGGAAGGCGTTGGGCCTTGATCCCGGCAAGTTGACTGAAAACGTACCGGACAACCTTGTCAAAGCGTTGGCGGCATTGAAGCAACAACCGGCAGAGCAGCAAACGGAGCTGGTCAAGACACTTTTCGGTGGTAACGACGGTGTGCGCAAACTGCTGGCGAAACCCGAAGACCTGCAAAAAGCGTTTTCGCTGGTTGCGCCGGCCAAACTGGAAGGAACGTCGACGCTTGTGCCATCGCAAGCGACCCAGGGCAGCCTCGCATCGCCATTCAAGGGTGAGGGGGGCGTGCGCCAGTGGATGGGCAAGCCCGGGGAGGCTCAGACGCCGCTTTCATTGCTCAAGCCTGATGATCCACTGACACCGGCTTACAGCGGCGCGATTCAACGCAGCGCCGAGCCTGCGGGTAAAGATCCTCAGCGAAGCTGGAACGCGTTCGATGCCAGTCTCAATCGTCTGATCACGGCGTTGGCACCGGATGCGACCGGCACGCTGGACTCGCTGACGAATATGACCAATGGCGTGGCCGATATGGCTGAAGCCCATCCCAAGACCTCGACGGCATTGGCCCTTGCGGGCGCTGGACTGTCGGCCATCGTGGTGGCGGTGATGGCCAAGGCATTCGGCAATTTCACCGACAAGCTGCTCAAGGGCGTCGCTTCAAAATTGCCGCTTGGTCTTGGCGGTTTGATTGCCGATATTGAAGACCCGAAAGCCAAGAAAACGTCTGCCGGAAATGGCGCGGGCCATGACTGCTGCTGCAAACCGCTGGGCGGTGGGACAGGCGACAAACTCAAGCCTCGCCGGTCAAGCACCAAGCCTCGAGTCAGACGTGAACAAACCGGTCGAGGCGGGAAAAGCCCCCGCACGGTGCCTCCTCGGCCACTACGGATCAGTGCACCGCCGGCGTCGCCGGCACGACCCGTTCTGCCCCGCATGTCCGGCACGTCCTGGCCGGCAAGCATGACCGCATTTGCAGGGTCATCAGCCGTCAGTCCTGCCCCGGCCGCTTCACTGTCCGGTTCTTACGCCAAGGCAGGCAGACTGCTTGCCAAACGGGCACCGCCGCTGCGGTTGCTCAGTGCCGGATATGAAATGGTCACCGGCGTCATGAAGGGCGATACGCGTGCCGTCGTGTCGTCCGGTGCCTCGTTGGCCGGGTCTTCTGCTGGGGCCGCCGTCGGTGCAGCACTTGGCACGTTGATTTTGCCCGGTGTGGGCACGGCAATTGGCGGGTGGCTCGGAAGCATGGCGGGGGGCGCGATCGGTGAATCCCTGGGCGACAAGCTAGGGACACAAGTCGATCGTCTCGGCTCACCTGCACAGGTCAGCAAAGACCTTATCGCGACTTCGGCGATTTCCACGATCCCCGGGGCACCTGCGATCACAGCCGCCAGCCAGCCGGTCACGTTCAACTCAACCATTAACATCAATGGTCAGGACCAGACCAGCGCCCAGGCACTGGCCAATCTGGTGGTGCAAACCACCATGGGGCAGTTGGGCCAGATCATGCCGACCAATTCCCTCGCCACACGACGTGACGCAGCCCTGACCGATGGAGTCGCCACATGAAACAACAAATGGCCTTGGGCAGTTTCATCTTTGGCCTGTCACGCGGCTTTGCCTACAGCAGTTTTCTGCGCAAGTCCGACGGCGGCTGGACGGAACTGCAGATTCTCACCAGCAAACCCAAGTCCCATCAAATTGGCCAGAAACCCGAAACCCTGACCATCACCGGTAAATCAATGTACGCGGTGGCCATGGATCGGCTGGATGAGCTGCGGGCGCTGCAAGCCCTTCGTGTGCCGCTACCGCTGATTGATGGCATCGGCCGTAATTGGGGCCTGTGGCGAATCACCATGGTTCAGGAAACCCAGACCTGCATCATCGATGATGGTACGGCAATGGTGGTCGACTGGACCCTTGAACTGGCGGAGTTCAACAATGCGTAAGGTACGAAGCATGGCCGGCGATTCGGTGAATCTGCTGCTCTACCGTGAAACCGGTCGCAGCGATGACAGCGCCGAAGAAGCCCTGTGGAAACTCAACCCGACCTTGGCCGAACGTGGTCCGATTCTCCCGGCAGGTGTCTGGGTGACACTGCCGGAACTCGACAGCAAACCCGCCGCGATCAAACCGGTTCTGGCCTGGGACTAAGGAGGTTGCATGACACAGGGATTCACCCCGGCGATCGAAATCTACGGGGCCAACAAAGACTTGCTGAATCAGCGTCTGATCAGTTGGGAGCACGTTGATGCTGCCGGGATGGAGTCCGATCAACTGACACTGGTGATCGACCTGGAAGGCCTCGAAGGCTTGCCGACCCTGGGCGGAACCATCGGCCTGCGGGTGGGTTATCTGGAATCCGGGCTGGTCGAAAAGGGCCAATTCAAGGTGACCAGACTGACACCAACGCTGTTCCCGCTGCGCCTGACGCTGGTCGCTACGGCCGCGCCTTTCAGCGGCAAGGACGAAACCGGATTCAAGGAACGGCGTACGGCCAGTCATGGCCCCACCACCCTTGGCGCACTGTTTCGCGAACTGGTCTCGCGGCACGATTTTTCGCCGCGCGTCGATCCTGAACTGGCGCTGATCCGGATTGCTCATATCGACCAGTCGAACGAAACCGACATGAGCTTCATCACGCGACTGGCAAAGAAGTACGACGCGGTGGCCAAACCGTTCAACAACCTCTACGTGCTGGCTAAACCGGCGCAGTTGAAAAACCTCTCGGGCCAGGTGATACCGGACGTCAGGCTGTCGGTGACCAGCAACAATCGGCCGGGTGATCACGCCTTTATCAGCGCGACACTGGAAGAGACTGCCCGCACCCAGAATCAGGGTTGCAAGACCTGCTTCTGGGACGGTGCTCTTGGCAAGCTGCAGGAGGTGATCACCGGTTCCGCGCCCTACAAGGTCATTCGCCAGAAACAGGCGAGTGAAGAAGAAGCCAAGGCCATCGGCGAAGCCGAAGTGCGCAAGATGCTGCGCGAGAAATACAAGCTGAAGGTCACTTGCCCGGGCGACCCGCTACTGGCTGCCGAAGGCCTGTTGGTACTCGATGACACCTGGCCAGACTTCATGCGCGGTCGCTGGTCGATCGAAAAAGTCACCGCCAGCGGCAAGCGCGAGGAAAGCTATCGCTGCCTGATCGAAGCAACCGGCCTCGATCCCAAGGCGGGCGTCAAAGACTGATTCACTCTTTCTCAGAGCGACAACCCCCCCCTGTGGGAGTGAGCCTGCTCGCGATAGCGGTGTGTCAGGCACATTGATTTTGAATGTGGCACCGCCATCGCGAGCAGGCTCACTCCTACAGTGGATTCGCGGTGTTTTCTGCAACTCATTTCAACTCTGGAACACCACCATGAAGATCACCCCGATCCTCACGCAGCTGCGTGGGCAATGCCCAAGCCTTGCCGATCACATTGCGGTGGGTGTCGATCTGGCGTTGCTGCAAGGCAACGCTGATCTGCCGACACCCTCGGCTCATGTTCTGCCCCTGGCGGATCTCGCCAGCACCAGCACCGCACAAAACCTCACCGCCCAACCGATCCGCGACCGCTTCGAAATCGTCCTGGCGCTCGACGCCAGCGACAGCACAAAAGCGCTGGATCTGTTGCACGACCTGCGCGCCGAACTGTGGCGCGCGCTGGTGGGGTTCAAACCGGGCAATGACTACAGCGCCATCGTCTACGACGGCGGCGAGATGGTTTCGATCAACAGCAGCCGGGCCTTCTATCGGCTGCGCTTTTTTGCCGAGTTCCAGCTCGGCCGCAATCTGCCGAGTCAGCCTGCGGAGAGTTGGCACGAACGTGAACTGGACGGTTTGTCGTCCTTTACCGGGGTCACCGTGCGGGTCGATGCGATCGACCCGGCCGACCCCAATCTGAAACACCCGGGCCCTGACGGGCGCGTGGAAATGACTTTCTCTGGAGACGTAACCCCATGAGCAATCGCATCACCGTACTGCCGGCCGCTGGCCGTGCCGTGCCTGACCCGGAAGCGGGCGATCTGCTGCCCAAAGAAGGCCGTGAAGTGCTGGACAGCGCCTGGTGGCGCCGACGTCTGGCAGACGGCGATATCACTCTCAAAACTGTAAAAGTCAAAGCACAGGGAGCCAAATAATGGCGATCGGATTCAGCAACATCCCCGCGGACATTCGTGTACCGCTGTTCTATGCCGAAATGGACAACTCGGCCGCCAATAGCGCAACTTCGGCCATGCGCCGTCTGATCGTCGCTCAGGTCAACGACAACATCGCCCCGACCGAAGTCGGCAAACTGGTGCTGGTCTCCAGCGTCGCGCTGGCAAAAAGCATCGGCGGTCAGGGCTCGATGCTCGCCTCGATGTACGAGACCTTCCGTAAGGCCGACCCGATCGGCGAGATCTGGTGCCTGCCGCTGCACAACACTGAAGGCGCCATCGCCAAAGGCGTGCTGACCCTGACCGGCACCGCGACTCAGGCTGGCGTGCTCAACCTGTACGTCGCTGGTGTGCGGGTGCAAGCCACCGTGGTCAACGGTGCCACCGCTGCTCAAGCGGCTACCGCACTGGCGCAGAAAATCAACGCCACCGCCGATCTGCCGGTGAGCGCTGCGGCTGCCGAAGGTGTGGTTACCCTGAACGCCAAGTGGACCGGCGACAGCGGTAACGACATCAGCCTGCAGTTCAATCGCCTGGGCAAGAGCAACGGCGAAGAAACCCCGGCGGGCCTGACCACTGCGATCACCGCCATGACCGGCGGCGCCGGCGTGCCGGACCAGGTCGCAGCCGTGGCTGCACTGGGCGACGAGCCGTTCGAGTTCATCGCACTGCCGTGGTCGGATCTGTCGACCCTCAATACCTGGCAAGCAGTGATGGATGACAGCACCGGTCGCTGGTCCTGGGCCAAGCAACTGTTCGGTCACGTCTACAGCGCCAAGCGCGGCACCGTCGGCACCCTGGTTGCTGCTGGCCAGGCACGCAACGACCAGCACATGACCATTCAGGCGCTGGAGCCGGGCGTACCGCAACCGTTCTGGGTCCAGGCGGCAGCACTGGCTGCGCGCACCGCGGTGTTCATCTCCGCCGACGCCAGCCGTCCGACCCAAAGCGGCAGCCTGCCGGGTGTTGATCCGGCGCCGGCCAGCGAGCGATTCACCCTGACCGAGCGTCAGTCGCTGCTCAACTACGGCATTGCCACCGCGTACTACGAAGGCGGTTACGTGCGCATTCAGCGTTCGATCACCACCTACCAGAAGAACGCTTACGGTCAGGCCGACAACTCCTATCTGGACAGCGAAACCATGCACCAGTCGGCGTTCATCGTGCGTCGTCTGCAAAGCGTGATCACCAGCAAGTACGGCCGGCACAAACTGGCTTCCGACGGCACCCGTTTCGGCGCCGGCCAGCCGATCGTCACTCCGGCGACCATTCGCGGCGAGCTGATCGCGCAGTACGCCAAGCTGGAACTGGAAGGCCACGTGGAGAACGCCGAGCTGTTCGCCGAGCACCTGATCGTCGAGCGCGACGTACAGGATCCGAGCCGCGTGAACGTGCTGTTCCCGCCGGATTACATCAACGGTCTGCGCGTGTTCGCACTGCTCAACCAATTCCGTCTGCAATACGACGACGCGGCCTGATCGCCGCGTTTGGCCGTAAGCATTCAGCCCACTCCGGTGGGCTTTTTTATTTGAAGGGAGTAACACCATGGGTCAAGTGATTGCAGGCACCTGCTACGTCAAAGTCGACGGTGCACAACTGACTATCAACGGCGGCTGCGAAGCCCCGCTGATGGCCGTCAAACGCGAAACCGTCGTACCGGGTTTCTACAAGGAAACCGACGTCGCGCCGTCGTTCAAAGTGACCGCGCTGCACACCGCCGACTTCCCGCTGAAGAAGCTGATCGAAGGCACCGACATCACCGTCACCTGCGAATTCAGCAACGGCAAAGTCTACGTGCTGGCCGGTGCCTATCTGGTCGAAGAGCCGGTATCCAAAGGCGATGACGCCACCATCGAACTGAAATTCGAAGGCATCAAGGGGACCTGGCAATGAGCGGCGCCGTGAAGCTTCAGGTTGCGATCGAAGCTCACGGCGAGCCCCTGACCGAACTCGTCCTGCGCCGTCCGACGGTGCAGGAAGTGCGAGCGATCAAGGCGCTGCCGTACAAGATCGACAAAAGCGAAGAAGTCAGCCTCGACATGGACGTGGCGGCCAAATACATCGCCGTGTGCGCCGGCATCCCGCCGTCGTCGGTCAACCAGCTCGATCTGGCTGACCTCAACGCGCTGAGCTGGGCCGTTGCGAGTTTTTTCATGAGTGCGGCGTCGGAGCCATCACCGACCTGATCGCAGTCGCCTATGACCTGGCCTGGTTCTGGAAGGTTGACCCCGAACAGATGATGGCCAGGCCACTGGATGTGCTCCGCGAATCGCTGGAGCACGCGCAACGGATCAATGCGATGCAGCAGGTGCAGTGATGGCGAATACAAATTTGAGCCTGATCCCGCAGAACTTTCCCGTCACGGTCAACATGCTCGTGGTGCTCAAGGGCGCCGAGAAAATGGAGACCGAGATGAAGGGGCTGCGCGGCAAGGTCGCAGCATTCAAGAAAAGCATGGAAGACAGCGGCCTCGAGCCGCTGGACGTGGCCGGCTTCATTGCCGAAGGTGGTTTGCTCAAGCCGTTTCAGGACGGCATCAAAAAAGCCATCGAAGCGCAGGATGCGTTGGCGAAGAAAGCCAGGGCACTCAAGGGCCTTAAAGTTCCGAAGGTGGTCCAGGGCGAAACCTCGGCCAACCTGGAAAAATTCAACAAGGCGCTGGATAACATCTCGCTGAAAATCGGTCAGGCGTTGTTGCCGGCGGTTAACGGCATCGTCACGGCGCTGACACCGGTGATGACTTCGATTGGCCAGTTTGTCGCCAACAATCCGTATCTGGTCGAAGGGCTGGCGGCCGCTGCCGTAGCGTTTACGGTGGTCACGGTCGGTGCGATGGGGCTGGTCGCGGTGCTGGGGATTCTGACCTCGCCCATCGGGCTGATTGCGGCAGCTATCGCGGCAGCGGTGGCCATCATCGTGATTGGCGCACGGTTGATTACCAATAACTGGGCGTCGATTTCCGGATTCTTCGGCAGGATGTGGGACTACGTTTCGACGAAATTCAACGCTGGAGTTGCGGCGACCACGCAGGCAATCGAATCGATGGGCGCATTGATCAGCAAAACGTGGGGGGAGATCAGCGCGGAATTTTTTGCCGGCGTCGACAGCGTCGTCAATATTTACAACGGCTTGGTATCGAAAGCGCAGGCAGGCACTGACAAGCTCGTGGCGGCTTTCGACTTCTCGCCGAGTGAGCTGTGGAACAAGGCGTTGGCGAAAGCCAGCAGCGTTGTCAGTGATTTCTTCGCCAGCACCATGGCGGATGCACAAGCAGGGATCGACAAGCTCAGGGCGAAGTTCGATTTCTCGCCGCGTGAGGTGTGGAACAAGGCGTTGGCGAAGGCCAGTAGCGTTGTCAGTGATTTCTTCGCTGGCACCATGGCGGATGCGCAAGCGGGTATCGACAGGCTCAGGGCGAAATTCGATTTCTCGCCGAGTGAAATGATGAGCAAGGCTTTTGCAACCGCGAGCAATGTCGTCAGTGATTTCTTCGCTGGCGCACAGGCCAAAGCTGCTGCCGGTGTGGACGCGCTCAAGGCGAAGTTCAGTTGGTCGCCAGTGCAGACGATTACTGAAGCCTGGGGTTCGCTGAACAATGTGTTTGGCAATCTTGTTGGCGGTGTTGCCGATAACGCCGCAGCGCAGTGGGAGCAGGTCAAATCGATCTTCACGCAATCGCCGGTAGCGATGATTGAATCGGCTTGGCAACCCGTGGCGCCGGTTTTTTCCGCGCTGTGGGACGTACTCAGGGCTGGAGCCCAGCCGTTGAAAGACGAGTTTCAAAACCTGTTTGGCAGCGCGCCTGTGGAAGCGGTCATGGCGAAGTGGAGTGGCGTGAGCGCGTACTTCTCCGGTCTGTGGGCATCGTTGACCACGGATGCACAAGTGGTGAAGAGCATCTTCGGCGATCTGTTCAGCCAGTCGCCGCTGGAGTCGATCCAGCAGAAATGGCAGCCGGTACTGACCTGGTTCAGCGACATGTGGAAAAACCTGCAAGGGATTTTCGGGCAGCTTAAAGAACTGTTCGGTGGCAATTTCTCCGGTGTCTTTGCAACCCTCACCGGTACCGCCCCGGCAGCGCCTGCCGGTGCCCCGAAGTTAAGCAGTTCGCTGCCACAAACCTCCAGCGCCCTGATCCAGCAGAGCGCGGCCAACAACCGTACGCAACTCGAAGGCGGCCTGACCGTGCGCTTCGAAAATGCACCGGCGGGGCTGCGCACCGATCAACCGCAAAGCAATCAACCGGGCCTGGCGCTGTCTTCGCGCATCGGCTATCGCTCGCTGTCGGCAGGAGGTTCCAATGAACTGGCGTGACCGCTTGTTGCCGGCATCGTTTCGCGGTGTCGGATTCTGGATCGATCAGGCGAAAACTCCGGTCGGTCGCAAAGGTCAGTTGCACGAATACCCGCAACGCGACCTGCCGTATTTCGAGGATCTCGGCCAGCAGGCCAAGACCCACGACCTCACGGCGTTCATCATCGGCGCCGATTGCCTGGAGCAGCGCGACAAGCTGCTCAAGGCCCTGGAGGCGGGCAGTGGTGAACTGGTGCATCCGTGGCTCGGACGCCTGCAAGTCAAGGTCGGCGAATGCGACATGACCCACACCCGCCAGGACGGCGGACTGGTGACGTTCAGTCTGAAGTTTTATCCCGACCGGCCGTTGCCTTTTCCGACTGCCACGGTCAGTACGCAAAAAATTCTCTTGGCCAAGGCTGACACGCTGTTGGGTTCGGCGGTGGCGCGCTTCGAGCAGGCGATGACGTTGATCAAGGCTGCGCGGATCGGCATTGCCAATCTGCGCAACAGCCTGACCGGCGTGTTTGAGGTGATCAAAGAGCAGCTCAAACCGCTGATCGAGCAGTATCGGCAGATCACCGAACTGGTCAAAGCGGTCAAGGAGTTGCCCAAGGAAGTGGCGGCGGAGTTCAAAGGCTTGCTCGGCGATATCAAGGAACTCAAGGCATTCGCGAAGGAGGGCTACCGTGGCGTGATTGCCGACGTGTCCCAACAACTCGAAGCCATCCGCAAGGCTGATGCGCCGAAGATCACCACCGGCAAGGACACCAACGCGGCGGCACAAGCCATGGCCGATCTGGTGCAGGACACGGTGCTGGTCAAAGTCGCGCAATGGGTGGCATCGATGCCGGTGGCGACAAGCCCGGTGAAACTGTCATCGACACCTACGGTAGGGCAGCAGGCGACGAGCCCGGTAACGCGCCAGGAAGTCCCGGTCAGTGACGACATGCAGGCATTGCGTGACGCCGTGGCGGTGGCGATCAACCCGATGCTGGACAAGGCCGACCCGGTGCACTACCAGGCCATCAGCGATGTGAAAGAGGCGCTGCTTGCGCACCTCAAGGCCGTCGCGTCGTCGGGTGTGCGGCAAGTCAGCAAGTCGTTCCAGGAAAGCTTTCCGGCACTGGTGGTGGCCTACAAGTACCTTGGCGATGCGACGCGGGTCACGGAAATCACTCAACGCAACGGGATCACCCATCCTGGTTTCTCACCCAACGAAGTGAAAGTCTCCGGGGAGTAAACCATGAGCGAGATAGACAACCGAGTCACGCTGACCGTCAACAACATGGAATACGGCGGCTGGAAAAGCGTGGAAATCACCGCCGATCTTGAGCGCCAGTTCCGCACCTTCAAACTCGACATCACCTGGCAGTGGCCGGGGCAGACGTTGGATCAACGGATCAAACCGGGTGACCCGTGCGAAGTGAAAATCGGCCAGGATCTGGTGCTCACTGGCTACGTGTTCAAGGCCCCGATCAGTTATGACGGACGCCAGATCAGCTTGAGTATCGAGGGCAGTTCCAAGACTCAGGATCTGGTCGATTGCGCAGCCACCAACCGGCCGAACCAATGGCAGGAGCAACCGCTGCTGAGCATCGTCCAGGCTCTGGCGGCGGAATACTCGCTGTACGTGGTCAACGAAATTCCCGAGACCGCGCGGCTCGCCAAACACACCATCGTGCCGGGCGAAACAGTGTTCCAGTCGATCGACCGATTGCTCTCGCTGTTTCGGGTGTTTTCCACCGATGACGAGCAGGGCCGGCTGGTGCTGGCCAAGCCCGGTAGTGGTGGTCGGGCCAGTGACGCGCTGGAGTTGGGCAAGAACATTCTGTCGGCGAACGCGCCGATGGATCAGAGCCAGGTGTTTTCTGAATACCGAGTGATCGGTCAGCAGAAAGGCTCGGACAAGAAGAGCGGGGCGGCCGTCAGCGAGGTTCAATCCAGCGCGGCTGATCTGAGCTTCAAGCGCCGCCGCACCACGATCATCAACGAGGGCACCGCGCTGACGTTCGAGTTGGCCCAGCAACGCGCCCAATGGGAAAGCGCCACCCGCATGGGCCGGGCGCAGACCACCACCTATCAGGTGCAGGGCTGGCGTCAGGCCAATGGCGATCTGTGGCGCCACAACACGCTGGTGAAGGTCACGGATCCGGTACTCGGCTTTGACGGCGACATGTTGATCTCCAAAGTCACGTATTCGCTCTCGGCGCAGGGCTCGGTGACCACGCTGCAAGTGGCGCCACCGCATACCTTCGATCCTGATCCCACCCCCCCGAAAAAAACCTGAGCCTGACACCGCCCCTGTAGGAGTGAGCCTGCTCGCGATAGCGGTAGACCGGCCACTGAAAGGTCGACTGCACTGACGCCATCGCGAGCAGGCTCACTCCTACAGTTGACCGCGTCGTGCCCATCTTTTGAAGGACAATTCATGAGCCTACTGACACGCCTGCTGGCGCGCGGCACTGTCGTGCTCGCCCATTCGGCATCCAAGCTGCAATCGCTGCAAATGCGCCTCACCGCCGGCGAGGTGAACGACGACATGGAGCATTTCGAACCCTACGGTTTCACCAGCAACCCGCTGGCCGGCGCCGAAGGCATCGTCACGTTTCTCGGCGGTGACCGGTCTCACGCCATCGCCCTGGTGGTCGCCGACCGCCGCTATCGCTTGCAGTCGCTGGCCTCTGGCGAAGTGGCGATCTACACAGACGAGGGCGACAAAATTCACTTCAAGCGCGGGCGGATCATCGACATCGAAACCGCCACCCTGAACATCCGCGCCAGCAGCGCGGTGAACTTCGACACGCCGGTGATCAACCAGACCGGCAAGATCGTTTCCACCGGCGACCAACTCGCCGGCGGCATCAGCCAGATCAAACACGTGCACGTCGGCGTGCAGGCCGGTAGCGGCCAGACCGGTGCGCCGGCAGGAGGCAAATAATGCTTGTCAGCCAGAACCTCCACGCCGCACTGACCCGCGCCGTGCTCATCAGCCTGTTCACCTGGCGCCGCGCCGCCGATGACGACGCCCTCGACGACGAGGAGCGCTTCGGCTGGTGGGGCGACAGCTTTCCCACCGTCGCCGACGATCGCATCGGTTCGCGGCTGTGGCTGTTGCGTCGGGTCAAGCTGACCCGACAGACCCAGATGGACGCCGAGTTCTATGCCCGCGAAGCCTTGCAATGGCTGATGGACGACGGCCACTGCAGCGCCATCGACATCATCAGCGAACGCCTCGACGCCCAGCGCCTGAACCTGCGCACGGTCCTGACCCTGGCCGACGGCGAACGTCTGGACATCAACCCCGATAACAGTTGGCAGGTGATCTATGCCGTTTGAAACCCCTTCGCTGCCGGTGCTGATCAAGCGCACCCAAAGCGACCTGGCCGGCGATTCGCTGCGCCAGTCCGATGCGCAAGTGCTGGCCCGCACCCTCGGTGGCGCCGCCTATGGCCTGTACGGTTATCTCGACTGGATTGCCGAGCAGATCCTGCCGGACAAGGCCGACGAATCGACCCTGGAACGCATCGCCGCGCTGCGCCTGAACCAGCCACGCAAACCGGCGCAAGTCGCCACCGGCAGCGTCAGTTTTACCGCGACCGCCGGTGCGGTGCTGGATGTCGACACGCTGCTGCAAGCGAGCGATGGCCGTACCTACAAGGTCACCACCGCGCGCACCACCGTCAATGGCAGCAACACCACCACCGTCGCGGCGCTGGATGCTGGCAGCCTGGGCAATGCCGACACCGGTCTGGCGCTGAACCCGGTGCAGCCGATCGCCGGTGTCGTCGGCAATAGCTTCGTGGTGCTCGCGCCCGGCCTCAGTGGTGGTGTGGCGCGGGAAAGTCTGGAGTCGTTGCGCTCGCGGGTGATCCGTTCTTATCGCGTGATCCCCCATGGCGGTTCGGCCAGCGACTACGAGACCTGGGCGCTGGAAGTGCCGGGCGTGACGCGGGCCTGGTGTCGTGGCGGCTTGCTCGGGCCAGGCACAGTGACGGTATTCATCATGCGTGACGAAGACCCGCAACCGGTGCCCAACGATGAGCAACTGGCGGAGGTTCAGGAGTACATCGAACCGCTGCGCCCAGTGACGGCAGAAGTGCATGTGCAGCGGCCGATTCAGGTGCCGGTGGTGTACCGCTTCAAGAGCGTCAATCCCGACACCAGCGCTGTGCGCGCCGCCGTCGAAGCGCAACTGCGCGACCTGCACAACCGCGAGGCCGACCTCGGTGTGGCGCTGCTGATCAGCCATATCCGCGAAGCCATCAGCAGCGCTGGCGGTGAGTACGACCACACGCTGACCGCGCCGGCCGCTGACGTGCCTGCCGGGCAAAGCGAACTGCTGACCTTCGGAGGTTGCGTATGGGGGGCATAAGAACCGCCGCGCAATATCAGGCGCAGCTGCGCGCCTTGCTGCCGAGCGGCCCGGCGTGGGACCCGGAACGCGTCCCGGAACTCGAGGAAGTGCTGCAAGGCGTCGCCGTCGAGCTGGCGCGCCTCGACGCCCGCGCCGCCGACCTGCTCAACGAGATGGACCCGGCGGGCGTCAGCGAATTGGTGCCGGACTGGGAACGGGTGATGGAGCTGCCCGACCCGTGCCTGGGCGCCACACCGCTGTTCGACGACCGCCGCCTCGCCGTGCGCCGACGCTTGCTCGCGGTCGGCAGTCAGGCTGTCGGTTACTACCTCGACATCGCCAAAAGCCAGGGCTACCCCAACGCCAGCATCACCGAACACGAAGCCCCGCGCATGGGCCGCGCGCGTTTCGGCGCGGCACACTGGGGCACCTGGGAAGCGCAATTCATGTGGACCCTCAACACCGGCGGCCGCCTGCTGCTTGGTCGGCGCTATGGCGCGAGTTACTGGGGCGAGCGCTTCGGCGTCAACCCGGGCTCGGCGCTGGAGTGCCTGATCCACCGCAGTGCGCCGGCGCATACCAAAGTGCACATCAATTATGACTAGGGAGGAATGACGGGATGGATTATCCGAAAAGTGTGCCCAGCGCCGGTCTGGTGAATGGGAAATTTGTCGATGAAAACCCGCTGACCGGGACGCCGGGGTCGCTGATTCCGGCGCGATGGGGCAACAGCGTTACCGATGAAATCATCAACGCGATCACTGCCGCCGGACTTGTGCCTGACGAGGGTAACAGCACGCAACTGAGATTGGCGATTTCGACGATTGTCGAGAAGAACAAAAATGATTCTTTGGCGAGCAAGGATGAGGCCGAAGCAGGTACCAGCAGCAGCCGTCTGATGACGCCGCAGCGCGTTTTCCAAGCGATCGAAAAGAAAGTGGTTCAAGCCACTGAAACGGTTTTGGGCTGGGCGCGGATCGCGACCCAAAGCCAAGTCAATGCGGGGACTGACGACACCGCCATTGTCACACCGAAAAAGCTCCGGTTTGGTGTTTCCTACAGCATTGGCGCGAACGGCTATATCGTCTTTCCGAGTTGGTTGGGGGGCTTCATGATCCAGTGGGTCCTGATCACCATTGCTGCAGATAAAACCTATGCTGCCCAACCTTGGCCGGTGGCTTTCAAGACCCAGTGTGCCGCTACTTGGGCGAGTTATTCGCACGGCGGAAACGCACCCTATTTCGATATCACCACTCCACCCTTGGTGACCTATTTTGATTCTAGCCAGGTGCAGGTTTTGAGTAATTCCGGTGGCACCGGTTTTGTCACTGTGCTGGGAGTGGGGAACTGAAATGAAACGTTTCTATAGCTGCACCACTGGCAACACTTATTTGTCGGGCTATCACACGAGCCTCCCGGGCGATGCCGTTGAAATTGACGACGAGCGTTACGAGTCGGTTATTGCTAACCCTGCAGCCGGAACCGAGCGGTCCCATGACGAGCAAGGTCTGCCGATACTGATCGAGTCGACGCCCCTTTCAGGCGAGCAAGCGCTGATCGAAGCAAAGGCATGGCGCGACAAGGAATTTGATCGCGTGGTCTGGTTGCGTGACCGCCATCGGGACGAAGTGGAATTGATAAAAGCCACCACGCTATCCGACTCTGAATATCTGACCCTGCTGAATTACCTGCAGGCGCTACGCAAGTGGCCCCAGGCGAAGAAATTCCCCTCCAAACGCTCTCGACCGAAAAAGCCTGCCTGGATGACTGCCGAGTGAATGGATGCTGCATTGTCGGCATCGCCCATCAATGTTCCAGGTAAAGGAAAGTTAACTATGGATTATCCAAAAAGCGTCCCCAGCGTCGGCCTGGTCGATGGCCGCTTTGTCGATGAAAACCCGGTGGCGGGAACCCCGGGTTCGTTGATTCCGGCGGTGTGGGGCAACAGCGTGACTCAGGAGATCCTGAGTGTGATTAACGGCGGCGGGTTGGTGGCTTCTGAAGCCGATACCGGGCAGTTGTACAAGGCGATTCAGTCGATCATCGGCAGAGCGAGCCCGATGCGTTCGGTCATCACCCGACTGGCCGCATCGAAAACCCTGACCGAAGCCGAGCTTGGCCTGGTGCTGATCGACGGCAGCCCGGGGCCAGTGACCTTGCTGCTGCCACCGGCCAACGCCGCCCTCGGTGTGCGCGACGTGATTGTTCGGCGGGTGGACAACAGCGGTAATCGCATGGTCATCCAGGCGTCCGGTACCGACTGGATTCGTTTTCACACCCATCTGTCGGCCAGCGGTTATCCGTTCTTCGTATTGATGGGCGGCGGTGACTGGTGGCATTTGCGCAGTGATGGGGCGGGGAGTTGGTGGCCGGTCGGTCGTTTCGACAATACGCCGTTGGGGCGGCCGTTTTTCGAGACGACCCTGATGCTCAGTCCCGGCGGATACGGTGCATTGAACGGCACCGTGATGAAACGCGCGGAATGGCCGTGGCTGTGGGATCACGCACAGCAATCGGGAATGCTGGGGACTGAAGCCTTACGCGTGGGCTCCGAGGGGAAATGGACCACGGGTGACGGTGCGACGACCTTTCGTGGTCCCGAAGGGCGAGGGGAATTTCTGCGGGTTCTGGATGAAGATCGTGGCGTGGATGCCGGGCGTGCCATGGGCACTTTTCAGACTGGATCGACGCATTCCTATGCACAAGGTGCCAATGGCGCAGGCGCTGTGGGCGCGTACTGGTCAGATAGCTTGACCAGTTTTGGCGCGGATACCCGGGAAGAACCGCAATACGTGACGGGATTGATCAATGGTGGTCCGACTTTTCCGGTGAATACCACTTACCAGAGGGATACCGCAGCAACATTGCTCTACGCCTTCAAATCCCGCCCGCGCAACATCGCCTATCCCGGCCGCATCAAACTCATCTGAGGCACTTCATGTTCAATTATCTATTTGATGGCTCGGGCGCTCTGTCCGGGCCTGTCGAGTTCATTGTCACGCCGGGCATTGGCATCCAGTTACCCGGTAATGCTGTTGAGCTGGCGTACGAGTTGCCTGAGCCGGAAACCGGTCGTTGCTGGGCACTGATCAACGGTGTACCGCGTGAGGTGATCGATCGCCGTGGCATGGTTTATCGCAAGGACGGCGGCGCGCAACAGATATGGACCGAGCTGGGTGAGTTGCCGGACACCCTGACCGCGCAACCATGGCCAGGCGAGTTCCACATCTGGCGCGACAACGCCTGGGTGCTGGATGAGCAGGCTCGTTTAGCGAGCGTCAGACAGCAATCTCTCGGCCAGCGCGACGCACTGCTGCGCGACGCCGTCCTGCGCATCGCCCCGCTGCAATACGCCGAAGACATCGGCGATGCCAGCCATGACGAACAACTGCTGCTGATCGAGTGGAAGCTTTACAGCGTAGAGCTGAACCGCATCGAAAAACAGGCGGGTTTTCCCGATGAAATCACCTGGCCGGTTGCGCCCGGATCAGCAGTAAACACCTGATTCACACACAAGGAGAAGTACCGTGGACTACCCAAACAGTGTCCCGAGTGCCGGCTTGGTCAACGGCCGGTTTGTCGATGAAGACCCGCTGACCGGCAAGCCGGGCTCGTTGATTCCGGCGAAATGGGGCAACAGCGTTACCCAAGAGTTGTTGAACGTCATCAATGCTGGCGGCACCGCTCCGACGGAAGCGAAAGATGATCAGGTGTTAACCGCATTGCGCAGCAACAAGTTGTTTTTGACTGCACCGCAGTTCTCCAATGATCAGTCGATGGCGACCACCGAGTTTGTTACGCGGGCGGGACTACAGTTCTCCGGTTTTGCTTCTTACGCCGCCAGCACGGTATTGAACGCTGCGAATATTGGCGGTGTCGCGAGTTTCTCCAGTGCCAGTGCGCTGACTGCGACGCTGCCGTCTACCAATGGTGTGGCCCATGCGAGCACCATTCACGTAATCAACGCAGGTACCGGCGTGTTGACCGTTAATCCTTCCGGTAACGATGGGCTTCTCACCTGTAATGGCACATCCGGCCCGCTCAAGTTGGGTATTGGTGACACTGCCTATCTGATCAAACTCACGGGACAGTGGCGCCTCTATGGCGGCTCGGTGAGTGATCGATATGCGTCGGCGCACTCCGGTGTGTACGGCAACATTGGCTACCAGCGTTATGCCAGCGGCAATATCGATCAATGGGGTGTTGGCACGACGGATGCCAATGGCGATGTCAACGTCGTCTTTCCGATCTCTTTCCCTACCGCGTTTTCTTCGATCATCGCCATGCACGTAGGAGGCGATGGAGCGATGGTCGTCATGTACGCGAACTCTGCGTCGAAGCAGGGGTGCCGTCTGAAAGTTCGAAGCTACAGCGGCGAAGTGTCTGCAGGCTGGGGTATCAACTTCTTCGCAAAGGGTTATTAAATGAATCCGTTCAATGTCTTGTTCAGCGCCAGCACCCGTGGGGTTTATGTTCCCGCTATCAACTCATCGGATATTCCGGATGACGTCATTGAAATTCCCCAGACCTATTGGATCTCACTGCTGCAGCAACTGGCGGTGAGTGCAAAAGTGGTCGGTGTGCACGCGGATAACGGTTATCCGACTCTGGTTGATCCACCACCTTATTCGGCAGAAGAAGCGGCAGATGCTGAACGTAGCTGGCGTACAGCACAACTGGCTGCCACCGATGGTCTGGTTGCACGTGATCGTGATGAGCTTGAAGACGGTGGTGGCACGACGCTGACCAGCGAGCAATATGCCGAGCTGCAAACCTATCGCCGCGAATTGCGCGATTGGCCGCAGGGTTCTTTTTTTCCTTTCAGTGAGCATCGGCCTGTAGCGCCGCGTTGGTTGGCAAATGCGGTTTGAGCCGTAGAGGAAACATACATGGATTATCCAAAAAGCGTTCCCAGCGTTGGGCTGGTGAACGGCAAGTTCGTCAATGAAGATGTCGTCGCGGGATTGCCCGGATCGTTGATCCCGGCGACCTGGGGCAACAGCGTCACCGATGAGTTGTTGAACGTCGTCAAATCCGCCGGCCTTGAGCCAAGCGAAGCCGATGCAACCCAATTGTTGCAAGCGGTGCAAAAACTCAGTCAGGCAGGTGAAGACAAACATGCCACTGACATCGGCGCCGCCAATCTATACATGGCCAATTATGTGCCTCCCATCACCGCGTTGAAGGACGGCTTGGCGCTGCGCTTTACCGCCGGTAATGCCAATACCGGAGCGAGTACCTTTGCACCGAACGGGTTGATGCCCAAGCCGCTGGTAAATCTTGCATCGAGTGCATTGCGGCCTGCCGAGATTGTCGGCGGCAGTGTGTGTGCGGTGGTGTACAGCGCGGCGTTGGACAGTTGGGTGCTGGTGTATGCCGGCGGTGGCAGTGGTGCCAGTGGGCGGTTGTTGAGTGTGAGGACGTTCACCTCGTCTGGCACTTATGTGCCGACGGTGGGGATGAAGAATGTGTTGGTGAAAGTTGTCGGCGGAGGGGGCGGGAGTGCAGGCATTGTTGGGACAACTGCTTCCCAGTATTCGCTTGCAGGTGGAGGGGCCTCTGGTAGTTACGCGGAAGCCTGGCTTTCGGCCGCAAC
Source organism: Pseudomonas sp. FW305-3-2-15-E-TSA4 (assembly GCF_058787295.1). NCBI lineage: Bacteria > Pseudomonadati > Pseudomonadota > Gammaproteobacteria > Pseudomonadales > Pseudomonadaceae > Pseudomonas > Pseudomonas sp. FW305-3-2-15-E-TSA4. The sequence goes on from NZ_JBYSZP010000001.1 coordinate 373,370, forward strand.
GGTTGGAGCCAGTCAGATCGTCACGGTGGGCGTTGGTGGCGCCGCAGGTTTGATCGCATCCGACGCTGGAACGGGCGGAACCAGCTCCTTGGGATCGTTGGTTTCAGCGCCTGGCGGTGCTGGTTCGACCTCTTTGGGTTACACCAGCTTCCCAGGGACCGGTCTGTATGTTGGTGGGTATCCCGGCCAAGCTGCGAAAGGCGGGAACATCGTCAGCATGGCGGGTTCTGCCGGTTCGACAGGTATTTCCATCAATGCGTCGACCCTGGCCGGACATGGTGCCAACTCGCCCTTGGGCAATGGTGGTGTTGCCAGCAGTGCGCAGGGAGCAATCGCGGCCCCTGGTTCCGGGTTCGGTTCCGGGGCGGGCGGCATTGCCAACGCCCCCAGTCAATCTGGCAGACCGGGGGCTTCCGGTGCCCCTGGTGCAGTGATTATCTACGAGTACGCCTGATGAAAACCTACGCACGCATCGTCAACAACACTGTGGCCGAACTGTTCTCGACTGACGGCAACATGGCCAATATGTTCCATCCGGAACTGCTGTGGGTCGACATCACCGACGTGACACCGACACCGCAAATCGACTGGAACGCCAACTTCGGCACTCTCGGCTGGGTGTTCACGGCCCCCGAGGTCGCGGCACCGAACAACACCCTGACAACTCTGGCAAAAAAATGGCTGGGGGGCGTTGTCCGTCAACCATGATTCAATCGGAGCATCCAGGGAGGATTACGCATCATGCAAATCACTGAAGACAACCTTAAAACCATCATGCCCAACGCCCGCTCCCAAGCGGGCGTTTTTGTTTCTGCACTCAACAATGCAATGACTCGCCGCCATATCGACTCGCCAAAACGTATCGCTGCGTTTCTCGCGCAAATCGGTCACGAGTCGGGCCAGTTGCAATACGTGCGCGAACTGGGCAACAACCAGTACCTGAGCAAATACGACACCGGCACGCTGGCGCTGCGTCTGGGCAACACGCCCGAGGCCGACGGCGATGGGCAGAAATACCGTGGTCGCGGGCTGATCCAGATCACCGGGCGCAGCAACTATCGGCAGTGCAGTCTCGGCCTGTTCGGCGATGAGCGCTTGCTGTCCTTGCCGGAATTGCTTGAGCAACCGCAATGGGCAGCGGAATCGGCGGCATGGTTCTGGGAACAGAACGGCCTGAACGATCTGGCCGACCGCGACCAGTTCAACAGCATCACCCGCCGAATCAACGGCGGGTTGAATGGCCTGCAGGATCGGCTCGACATCTGGGCGCGGGCGAGGGCGGTGCTATGTCCGTCTCCTGGCGTTTAACCGGCTTTTTGTTGCTGACCTTGGGGGGCGCTGCGTTGGCCTGGCAGTTTCAGGACTGGCGTTACGAGCGACAACTCGCGGAGCAGGCGCGGTTAAACGCCGACACTCTCAATCAGCTGAATGTGGCCGCAGCCAGCGCGCAGCAGGTCGAGCAGGATAAACGTCTGGCCCTTGAGCAACGCCTCGCGGCCAGTGAACAAACCCACTATCGAGCACTCAGTGATGCCCAACGTGATCAGGATCGCCTGCGCGATCGTCTTGCCACTGCTGATCTGCGCCTGTCAGTCCTCATCGACGCCGGCGACGCTGCCCAAGGCTGCGGGGTGCCAGCCGCCACCGGCCCCGGCGGCGTGGATCATGCAGCCGTACGCGCCCGACTTGACCCGGCGCATGCTCAACGAATTATCGCCATCACCGACACCGGCGATCGCGGACTGATTGCCTTGCAGGCCTGTCAGGCCTATGTCAGAACGCTGGCGCCCGAACATTTTGAATGAGTCTGTGTATTGAAAGCGCAACCGGGTCGTGTACGGTGGTAGTCATTCCACCCGATCCGGAGCGCACCGTGAAAGAGATCACTCAACTGGCTGCCGAGCTTGGCAGACGTTTGCAGTTGCTCAACGCCCACGTCACCACGGCCGAGTCGTGTACCGGTGGCGGGATTGCCGAAGCGATCACGCGGATTCCGGGGAGCTCGGCGTGGTTCGAGGCCGGTTATGTGACCTACTCCAACCGGCAGAAGACCCGGCAACTGAATGTCCCCACCGAATTGTTCGGCACGGTGGGTGCGGTCAGTCGCGAAGTCGTCGAGGCGATGGTGCGTGGTGCGCAGAAGCACAGTCTGGCGCGGTTTGCCGTGGCGGTCAGCGGCGTGGCGGGGCCCGATGGCGGTACACCGAACAAACCGGTGGGCACGGTGTGGCTGGCCTGGGGCGTGGGCGATGCGGTTTCCAGTGAGGTTCAGCACTTCCCCGGCAACCGCGATGAAGTCCGCCGACAAACGGTGAAGGCCGCGCTAGAGGGGCTGTTGCGACTAGCGGCACGAGAAATCGAAAATCAGGGGTAGGCGATCCGCGAACGCTGTGGAATAATACTGGCTACTTATACAGGTGTTGGCCGTCAGGCCTTATTGATTACGTGAGGACTTTAATGGACGACAACAAGAAGAAAGCCTTGGCTGCGGCCCTGGGTCAGATCGAACGTCAATTCGGCAAGGGTGCCGTAATGCGTATGGGCGATCAGGACCGTCAGGCGATCCCGGCTATCTCCACCGGCTCTCTGGGTCTGGACATCGCACTCGGCATCGGCGGTCTGCCAAAAGGCCGTATCGTTGAAATCTACGGTCCTGAATCTTCCGGTAAAACCACACTGACACTGTCCGTGATCGCCCAGGCGCAAAAAGCCGGCGCGACCTGCGCATTCGTCGACGCCGAACACGCCCTCGACCCTGAGTACGCCGGCAAGCTGGGCGTCAACGTCGACGACCTGCTGGTTTCCCAACCAGATACCGGCGAACAGGCACTGGAAATCACCGACATGCTGGTGCGCTCCAACGCAGTAGACGTGATCATCGTCGACTCCGTGGCGGCACTGGTACCGAAGGCTGAAATCGAAGGCGAAATGGGTGACATGCACGTGGGCCTGCAAGCCCGTCTGATGTCCCAGGCGCTGCGTAAAATCACCGGTAACATCAAGAACGCCAACTGCCTGGTGATCTTCATCAACCAGATCCGCATGAAGATCGGCGTGATGTTCGGCAGCCCGGAAACCACCACCGGTGGTAACGCACTGAAGTTCTACGCCTCGGTCCGTCTCGACATCCGCCGTACCGGCGCGGTGAAGGAAGGCGACGAAGTGGTCGGCAGCGAAACCCGCGTCAAGGTTGTGAAGAACAAGGTGGCTTCGCCGTTCCGTCAGGCTGAGTTCCAGATTCTTTACGGCAAGGGCATCTACCTCAATGGCGAGATGATCGACCTGGGCGTGCTGCACGGTTTCGTCGAGAAATCCGGCGCCTGGTATGCCTATGAAGGCACCAAGATCGGTCAGGGCAAGGCCAACTCGGCCAAGTTCCTGGCAGACAACCCGGAAGTCGCTGCCAAGCTCGAGAAGCAGCTGCGTGACAAACTGCTGTCGCCAGCGGTGATCGCCGACTCCAAGGCTTCTGCGGTCAAAGAGACCGAAGACGACCTAGCTGACGCTGATATCTGATCGCAGCGATGACCACCGCTGTACTCGATACCCTCGTCGCGGTGCGGCGAACCGCCATGGACCTGCTCGCTCGACGCGAGCACGGTCGAGTCGAACTGACGCGTAAACTGCGTCAGCGCGGCGCTGAGGCGGAAATGATCGAAACAGCCCTCGACCGGTTGACGGAAGAGGGACTGCTTTCCGAAGCCCGTTACCTTGAAAGCTTTGTTTCCTACCGTGCCCGCTCCGGCTATGGCCCCTTGCGCATTCGCGAAGAGCTGGGTCAGCGTGGTTTGCAACGCGCCGATATCGAACTCGCCCTTCGTGAAAGCGGTATCGACTGGCAGGAGCAGCTTCGCGAGACGTGGCAACGCAAGTTCTCGGGACACTTGCCGATTGACGCCAAGGAGCGGGCCAAACAAGGCCGCTTCCTCGCCTATCGGGGTTTTTCGATGGAGATGATCAACCGCTTGTTCAGCGGCAGAAGCATGGACGATTAAGTCGGTTTAAATAGAAACGGCCCGCTATGAAAATAGCCGGCCGTTTTTTTTTGCCTTCAAATTACCTTTGATGGCTCACGTGCACGTTGGGCGGTCTGCGGTTGGGTGTGAGCCCAGTTTTCGGGGAGGTTGATGTAATCCACCAGTTCCCTGAGACGGCCATGATTTCGGGCATTGAACGCGAAAGCCAACCGCACCAGGTGGCTGTACTGCGCTTCGTCATGTTCCTCGCCGCTGTAAGCGTGTTGATGGAACTGGTCACTCAGGCACAGATCGGCGAAAGCCTCCTGCATATGCGCCATCGCCACGTCACTGAGCTTGTGATGCATACGAATCACGAACTGACGCTTAAGCCAGCGACTGGAGTGGAAGTTGCTGTAGAACTGGTTGATCTGCTCCACCGCCTCATCGACGTTATAGACCAGACGCATCAGTTTCAGGTCGGTGGGCAGGATGTAGTGGTTTTCTTCGAGTTGCTGGCGAATGAAATCCAGGGCGCCTTGCCAGAATGTTCCGCCCGGCACATCGAGCAGCACCACTGGCACCAACGGGCTTTTGCCGGTCTGGATCAGCGTCAGTACTTCCAGTGCCTCGTCCAGGGTGCCGAACCCGCCAGGGCACAGCACCAGCGCATCGGCTTCCTTGACGAAGAACAGTTTGCGGGTGAAGAAAAAATGGAACGGCAGCAGATTGCCGGTGCCGTCCACAGTCGGGTTGGCATGCTGCTCGAAGGGCAGGGTGATGTTGAACCCGAGGCTGTGGTCACGCCCGGCGCCTTCGTGCGCGGCGGCCATGATCCCGCCACCCGCACCGGTGATGACCATCATGTCTGATCGCGTCAGGGCCGCGCCGAGTTCACGCGCCATTGCATACAGGGGGTGCTCGACCGGCGTGCGCGCCGAGCCGAATACCGTGACTTTGCGTCGTCCCTTGAATTGTTCCAGCACCCGGAACGCCTGCTCCAGTTCACGCAGGGCCTGCAGGGTGATCTTGGCGTTCCAGCGGTTGTGATCCTCTTGGGCCATGCGCAGCACGGTCAGGATCATGTCGCGATAAATCGGCAGGTTCGGGCTGTCGGGGGAAATCTGTTTGAGCTGTTCTTCGACCTTGCTGATGAGGTCGGGGCCGCTTTCCTGAAAATGCCGGCTGAGCAGGTCATTCGGTTGGTAAGGCATTCAACGTCTCCTTCTGCACAGAGCGGGTGGCCCTGACGTGCGGCGTCAGTGCCGCGCTGCAAAAAAACACACACTCGGCAGCTCCTTTTTCTGCCGTGAACAGGTGATCGGGAATACTTTGAATCTAGACCCTTGCGAGCCATTGCGCTGAGTTGATCTTTACGCCGCGCAGGCTTTCCTGGCAACCGTTGCGGGCTGGCTGGCAATGAATATTCACCACTCGTCCGAACGTACGCCGTAGAGCAATCACTCTGATTTACTAACCTACAGGCACTGTACGACAGCTTTGAGTCGGCAACCGTACGCAGGGTGCGCGCTTTTCAAGGATTCGCGGGTAGCAGGCATGGAGGCGGGAAAGATGGCCAGAGTGGTTCTGGAAATCGATACGCAGTTGTATCGGATGCTGAAAGCATCAGCCGAGACCAATCAAGTGAGTCTCGAAGAGGAGTGCTGCCGTCGGTTGGCAGGTGGAGAACGACGTTCTCGCTACTTGCAGGCCCTGGTGGCCGAATTGCGCGCCGAGGATGAACAACGGCGCGCCAATACCCGATGATTACTTCTTCTTCGCCGGGGCAGCTTTCGGGCAATCGGAATCCTGGTAGCTGGCCGAGCCGATGGCCTTGTTGGTTTTATATTCACTGAAGTCGTAACGCATGATCGCACCCTTGGCCATCAGCTTGCGGTACGACGGGTTATTGCACACCGAAGCACCCAACTGGAAATACACGGCTTTTGGGTCAGCGCGCATCTTTTCGGCGTGGCTGGCCTGGACGCTCAGGTGGTTGATCAGAGTAACGCCCTCAACGGTGTAGCCCTGATCGAGAATGTCTTCATTGATCGCCCGCGGCGTGCCGACGCTGCTTTGCTCGGCGATGTTGCGCAGTTCTTTGTTCAGATTCTGCTCTTTCAAGGACGCCGCTTGTGCGCTGAAGGACAACGCCAGTGCGATGGCCGCGGTAGGAACGATAAGGCGCAGCATGAAACTCTCCTGATTCAGTGACTGGTGGTTCGACCAGCCCCGTGGCTGTGCGTTCAGTGGCGCCGGATTATAGGGGAGCCGGTCGGGACGGTACAGGTTTGCGCTCGTCGCTCTGGTAAACTGCCGGCCTTTATTGCCTTGCCGAGTGCTGTGTGTGTCGAGTTTTCCTGCCATAAGGCGTTGCCCGTGATCCATCATGCCCCCAACGCCGTAGCCCGCTTGCGTGACCAGCGCGAGGACGAAGGTATCAAGCCGATTCAGGCCCGTGGTTTTCGCTCCGAGCGTTGCCGCGACTGCCGGGTGATCATCAGCCACTGCCTGTGCGCTTGGCGGCCGACCGTCGAAACCCGTTCCGGTGTGTGTCTGATCATGACCGGCAAGGAAGTGTTCAAGCCGAGCAATACCGGCTGGCTGATCGCCGATGTGGTGCGCGACAACCACGCGTTCATCTGGTCGCGCACCGAGCCGGACCCGCGGATGCTGGCGCTGCTCAACGACCCGCAATGGCAGCCGTACCTTGTATTTCCCGGCGAATATGTAGAACCGTCGCGGGTGACCAACACCGTCGTGCCCGATAGCAGCAAGCGTCCGTTGTTCATCCTGCTGGATGCGACCTGGACCGAGGCGCGCAAGATTTTCCGCAAGAGTCCGTACTTCGACCGTTTGCCGATTCTCAGCCTGCTGCCCGACAGACTCTCGCGTTATCGCCTGCGCCGCTCGACCCGCAGCGAGCACCTGTGCACCGCCGAAGTCGCGGCTTTGTGCCTGGAACTGGCCGGGGACAGCGATGCAGCGTCGGCGCTGGACGCTTACTTCGATGTGTTCAGCCAGCACTATCTAGGCGCCAAACAACAGTTGCCGCTCAACGAGTCGACTCCGGCCCACGCCGAGCTCTTGCCTTATATACGAAAGCCGCAAGCGGTGTTGGCCCCATAGTGGCCCATACTTCACCCAGCGGCGGCCGTGCTGCTTGACCACCCCGGCTACGCTGGGCATGCTTGGCGCCGATTGGGGTGCGGCCAGGGTTTGAAACGCCGTGTTTGCTCGTGATTGGCGTTGAACGTGCCCCTGTGGATAGCGCTGTGCGGCGCTATCTCGAGTTGCTTTGGCGAGACCCGAATGCGTCGGGTCTGCCATCAAAAAACAGGATCATTTGAAAAATGTCCACATACGACATCCTGATTGCCGATGATCACCCTCTGTTTCGTAGCGCGCTGCATCAAGCGGTGACACTGGGCCTTGGCCCGGATGTGCGACTGGTGGAGGTGGCGAGCATCGCCGAGCTGGAAGCGCGCCTGACCGAAAAGTCCGACTGGGATCTGGTCCTGCTGGACCTGAACATGCCCGGCGCGTTCGGGTTTTCCGGTCTGGTCATGCTGCGCGGGCAGTACCCGCAGATTCCGGTGGTGATGGTCTCGGCCCAGGAAGAGGCTTCGGTCATGGTCAAGTCCCGGGAGTTCGGCGCCAGTGGCTTCATTCCCAAGTCCAGCGACCTGAATGTGATTCAGCAAGCTGTGCGCAAGGTGCTCGATGGCGATGTGTTCTGGCCCCCGCAGGCATTCGAAGCCGTCAGTGTTTCCGATGAAGCCAAAGCCGCCAGCGACGGCCTGGCCAGTCTCACCCCGCAGCAGTTCCGCGTACTGACCATGGTCTGTGAAGGCCTGCTCAACAAGCAGATTGCCTACGAGTTGAGCGTGTCCGAAGCGACCATCAAGGCCCACGTCACGGCGATCTTTCGCAAGTTGAATGTGCGCACCCGGACTCAGGCGGCATTACTTCTGCAACAACTTGAGTCAATTCCGAGCCAATAAAGGCTGGCGTCTTCACGCTTTTTTGACTTTTGTTGCTCTAGCTTTCCCACTCCTTTCTGGTTGGTTTTTACGTTATGTCACCTTTCAAGGGCCAGACCGGCCTGAAACGCATCCTCAACGCATCCGGCTACTCGCTGGACGGCCTGCGCGCAGCCTTCACCGGCGAAGCCGCATTTCGCCAACTGGTGCTGCTCAATGTGGTGCTGATTCCGCTGACGTTCTTCCTGAATGTCAGTCGCGTTGAACAGGCGCTGCTGATCGCTGTGTGCCTGCTGGCGCTGATCGTCGAGTTACTGAATTCGGCGGTGGAAGCGGCGATTGACCGCATTTCCCTAGAACTGCACCCGCTGTCGAAGAACGCCAAGGACATGGGCAGCGCCGCGCAATTCGTGGCCCTGAGCATGATTGCCCTGGTGTGGGCGGTGATTCTGCTTTAAGCGATACTCGGCAAGACGATCTCGTCGCTGCGCTGCACCCCGGCGGTGAAGGCGCGGCACAGATCGAGAAACTCGCGCATGGCCGAAGTCTGGTATTTCTGCTTGTGCCAGATGAAGTAGAACTGCCGCGCCAGGTCCAGATCCGGCGTTTCCACCGCCACCAGGCTGCCGCGTCGAAACGCATCGCGCAGCGCCAGCCGCGAAATACAGCCAATCCCCAACCCTGATTCCACCGCGCGTTTGATGGCTTCGGTGTGCTCCAGCTCCAGGCGGATATTCAGCGCACTGCGATGGTGCCGCATGGCCTGATCAAAGGTCAGGCGCGTGCCGGAACCCTGTTCACGCAGAATCCACGCTTCGTGCGTCAACTCTTCCATGGTCGCGCTGCCACGTTTGGCCAGTGGGTGCTGCGGCGCGCAAAACACCACAAGTTCATCTTCCACCCAGCTCTGCACTTCGATGTCCGGATGGCTGCAGTCGCCTTCGATTAGACCCAGATCAATTTCGTAATGAGCGACTTGATGCACGATATTGGCAGTGTTCTGTACGTGCAGTTTTACCTGGCTTTCCGGGTGGCGCTGCATGAAGCCGCCGATCAACAGGGTCGCCAGATAATTGCCGATGGTCAGGGTGGCGCCCACCGAGAGTGAGCCGAAACCGGATTTGCCGTTGAGCAGGTCTTCGATTTCCTTGGACTGGTCGAGCAGTGCCACCGCTTGCGGCAACAGCTGTTTACCGAGGGCGTTCAGGCTCAGGCGTTTGCCGGCGCGATCGAACAGCTGGCAGCTGGACTGGCGCTCCAGTTCGGTGATCGAGGTGCTCGCCGCCGACTGCGAGAGGTTGAGCAGACCCGCAGCACGGGATACGCTTTCCTGCTGGGCGACGGCGACGAAGACTTGCAGTTGACGAAGAGTAAATCGCATATCGATATAACCGATAACCCTTATCTTAATAATCCAGTTAACAGATATTGTCGTCGCTATTAGAATGCGTTGCAATTGCGCACTGTCGGCCGCATAGGCGAGCGCAGACCCAATATCCAGGAGTCCCACGTACATGAGCAACATGAACCACGAGCGTGTCCTCAGTGTTCACCACTGGAACGACACTCTGTTCAGCTTCAAGTGCACCCGCGATCCGGGCCTGCGCTTCGAGAACGGTCAGTTCGTGATGATCGGCCTGCAACAGCCAAACGGCCGCCCGCTTATGCGCGCTTACTCGATCGCCAGCCCGAACTGGGAAGAGCATCTCGAGTTCTTCAGCATCAAGGTGCCTGATGGTCCGCTGACCTCGCAGCTGCAGCACCTGAAGGAAGGCGACGAGATCATCATCTCGAAGAAGCCTACCGGCACCCTGGTGCTCGACGACCTGAACCCGGGCAAGCACTTGTACCTGTTGAGCACCGGTACCGGTCTGGCGCCGTTCATGAGCGTGATTCAGGACCCGGAAACCTACGAGCGCTTTGAAAAAGTGATCCTGGTGCACGGCGTGCGCTACGTCAACGAAGTCGCCTACCGCGAATTCATCACCGAGCACCTGCCGCAGAACGAGTTCTTCGGTGAAGCGCTGCGTGACAAGCTGATCTACTACCCGACCGTGACCCGCGAGCCGTTCGAGAACCAGGGCCGTCTGACCGACCTGATGCGCAGCGGCAAGCTGTTCAGCGACATCGGTCTGCCACCGATCAACCCGCAGGACGACCGCGCGATGATCTGCGGCAGCCCGAGCATGCTCGACGAGACCAGCGAAGTGCTCGACAGCTTCGGCCTGAAGATCTCGGCGCGTATGCGCGAGCCGGGTGACTACCTGATCGAGCGTGCATTCGTCGAGAAGTAAGCCGCAATACCTGTGGGAGCGGGCTTGCTCGCGAAGGGGGGCTGTCAGTCGACGTCAATGTTGAATGGCGCACCGCTTTCGCGAGCAAGCCCGCTCCCACAATGGTTTCGTGCTACACAGAAAAGCCCGCGTTGCCTGAGAAGGCAGCGCGGGCTTTTGCGTTTCCGGGGTTCAGGTGTTGGCGGGGATGACTTCCAGTACCCGGATCTGCTCCGGCGTCGGGTAATGCCAGCGCACGTCCAGATCCCAGAACTGCGCACCGTATTCGCGCTCTGGTGTCGGCGTCTGATACGCCGGACGCGGATCCTGAGCCAGGCACTGCTCGATCAACTCGACCAGAGGCTCGCCGAGGCGCTGAGCATGGCCGTGCGCCTGTTGCAGTGCGGCGTCCGTCCACCGCACGTCAATCAGCTGTGGCGCGGCACTGGCGATGCTGTTGGAGGCGTCAGCGATGATGTCGGCGTAAGGTACATAGGGTTTGATGTCGAGAATCGGTGTGCCATCGAGCAAATCGATCCCCGAAATGAACAGCCGATGGGCCTCGACCTTGTCCAGCTTCACCACAGACTGCCCGATGCCATTGGGCCGGTGCGTCGCACGGGTGGCGAACACGCCCATGGACTTGTTACCGCCCAGACGCGGTGGCCGCACCTTCAGACGCGGCTTCTCTTCCAGCGCCTGATGAAACAGGAACAACAGCCAGACATGGCTGACCTGCTCCAGCCCTTGCACGGCGTCTCCCTGATCGAACGGCGCCACCAGCTCCAGCACGCCACGGGCGGCGGGGGCCAGTTGCGGCTGGCGCGGGATGGCGAACTTCTCCTTGAAGCAGGAGCGCACGAAGCCGATGGGGGAGACGTTGTAAGTCATGGTCTGGAGTCGAGGTGGGAGCGGGGTGGGGATGATAACCCGAGGTGGCCGGGCCGACGCCTTCGCGAGCAAGCCCGCTCCCACAGGGATCTCGAGTGGAGTCCGGTGTTGTGTCAGCCACAAAACCTGTGGGAGCGGGCTTGCTCGCGAAGGCCGCGCCGCCGATTCAGAGCTTATGGCGCAGATCAGCCACGAACGCGCAGGGTCAGGCCCTTGAGGAAGTTGCGCAGCAACTGGTCGCCGCACGCGCGGTAATTGGTGTGGCCGACCTTGCGGAACAGTGCGCTCAGCTCAGGCTTGGACACCGGGAACTCGGCTGCCTTGAGGATCGCGTGCATGTCGTCTTCCTTGAGTTCGAAGGCCACGCGCAGCTTCTTCAGGATGATGTTGTTGGTCACCGGCACTTCGATCGTCTGCGGTGGACGGCTTTCGTCCTTGCCGCGCTTGAACACCACCAGACCGTCGAGGAAGTGCGCCATGACTTCGTCCGGGCAGCGCACGAAGCCTTCTTCGTCTTCTTCTTTCTTGTCGAGGTACGCGACGACGTCTTTGAGCTCCACGTCCAGGCCGCCGAGCTTGATGATCTCGATGACTTTCTTGTCGCTGATGTCGAGCATGTAGCGCACGCTGCGCAATACGTCGTTATGAATCATTGGGTAATCCTGATAATCGTTGTGGGCAGCACGCAGGCGCGCTGCCGGAATGTGTGGCGGCAGTGGAAGCTTTAGAACTTCTCTTTGCCGGACAGGTAGCGCCATTGGCCCACCGGAACCTTGCCAATCGACACGCCGCCGATGCGGATGCGGCGGATGCCGACGACCTTCAGGCCAACCGCTTCGCAGAACTGCGCGATGATCCCCGGCTGCGGGTTCTTCATGGCGAAGCGCAGGCGGTTTTCGTTCTGCCAGCTGGCCTTGACCGGCGGCAGCTCCTTGCCCTTGTGGGTGAGACCGTGCTGCAGGCGATTGAGGCCGTGGGCAACCATGTCGCCTTCGACCTCGACCACGTATTCCTGCTCGATCTTGGCCGCATCGGCAGTCAGTTTGCGCAGCACTTTCCAGTCCTGTGTAAACACCAGCAGACCGCTGGCCTTGGGCTGCAGATCGGCGCTGGCCGTCAGGCGCAGGAAGTGGCCGCGCAACGGGCGTTTGCCGTAGCGGTGCTCTTCGCTGAGGGTGTCGGCGCTGAGCGATTGCATGGCGGTGTCGACATCCATGCCGGCCGGCACGTTGAGCAGGATGGTCACCGGCTCCGGCGCGGTGGCCTGGGCATCCTTGTCGAGCTCGACCTTCTGGTCGCCGACCTTGAATTGCGGTTCGTCGATCACTTCGCCGTCCACGGTGACCCAGCCGCCCTCAATGAACAGCTCGGCCTCCCGGCGGGAGCAACCGACCAGTTCGATGAGGCGTTTGGAGAGGCGAATCGGGTCAGTCATGACAGGGCCGTAACAAAAAAGGGGTGGGCATTGTACCTGCCTGGCGCCGGTTAAGCCCGGTTCCATTTGCAGGGTGTTCGCAATTCCTGTGGGAGCTGGCTTGCCAGCGATGGCATCACCTCGGTGCATCTGTCAGACCGAGTCGCCTGCATCGCTGGCAAGCCAGCTCCCACAGGGTTCTACGATGTGTCAGCCGTTACTTGAGCGCTGCTGGGTCTGCCGCAGGCGCATATGCAGCAACGGGTACGGCTGGCCCATGCCATCCACCTCCGAGCGGCCGATCACTTCAAAACCCTGCTTGAAGTAAAACCCCAGCGCCTGCGGGTTCTGTTCGTTGACGTCGAGTTCATCGGCATTCAGATGTTGCATGGCGTAGTTGAGCAGTTTCTTGCCCAAGCCTTGGCCACGATACTCGGGATCGATGAACAGCATTTCGATTTTGCCCGCCGCCACCCCGGCGAATCCGGTGATGCGCTGCTGACGATCCCTGGTGCAGATCAGCATCACCGCGTCCAGATAACGGGTGAGCACCAGATTGCGCAGCAACTCGATGTAGCTGTCCGGCAGAAAATCATGGGTCGCGCGGACCGAGGCCTCCCAGACCCGGGTCAGTTCCTGATAATCGCTGAGTTTCGGCGTGTGAATGACCGAATGCTGACGCATGCCCGGCTGCCTCTTTTCAAATGGGTGAGCGGGATTCCTTCCCACTGCAAACGATAGACGCAAAAAAGCCCCGCATCTCGTAAAAAGAGCGGGGCTTTTTGTATTTATTTCGGTGTCTGGCTGGCTGTTAATGTTGCCTGCAAGAGCTTCCCCCTCACCCCAACCCTCTCCCCCCAAGGGGGGCAAGGGGGGAAGGGAGCTGATCTTCATGCTGTTCAAAATCTGAGGTCGACTCGATATTTCAAGTCGCCGTCATTCGAAAGAGCAACTCAATCAGTCCCCTCTCCCTCAGGGAGAGGGTTAGGGTGAGGGGCTTTTGATCTTCAGATCAGATCTGCTCAGCCCACAGGTCGTATTCGTCAGCGTCAGTCACCTTGCACCAGACCTTGTCGCCCGGCTTGAGGTTGCTGCCGTTGTCGATGAACACGTTGCCGTCGATTTCCGGGGCATCGAAGAAGCAGCGGCCGACGGCGCCTTGCTCGTCGACTTCGTCCACCAGCACTTCGATCTCGCGCCCGATGCGCATTTGCAGACGGGCCGAGCTGATCGCCTGCTGGTGCGCCATGAAGCGCTCCCAACGGTCCTGCTTGACGTCGTCCGGCACCACTTCCAGGTCCAGATCGTTGGCGGGGGCACCATCGACCGGCGAATACTGGAAGCAGCCGACGCGGTCGAGCTGGGCTTCGGTCAGCCAGTTCAGCAGGTACTGGAAGTCTTCTTCGGTTTCGCCCGGGAAGCCGACGATGAAGGTCGAACGGATGATCAGGTCCGGGCAGATCTCGCGCCAGTTCTTGATCCGCGCCAGGGTCTTGTCTTCGAACGCCGGGCGTTTCATCGCCTTCAGCACTTTCGGGCTGGCGTGCTGGAACGGGATGTCCAGGTACGGCAGGATCTTGCCGGCGGCCATCAGCGGGATCAGCTCGTCAACGTGCGGGTACGGGTAAACGTAGTGCAGACGCACCCACACGCCCAAGGTGCTCAGCGCCTCGCAGAGTTCGGTCATGCGGGTTTTCACCGGCGCGCCGTTCCAGAAACCGGTGCGGTATTTCACGTCGACACCGTAGGCGCTGGTGTCTTGCGAAATCACCAACAGCTCTTTGACGCCGGACTTGACCAGGCGCTGCGCTTCGTCGAGCACATCACCCACCGGACGGCTGACCAGTTTGCCGCGCATCGACGGGATGATGCAGAAGCTGCAGCTGTGATTGCAGCCTTCGGAAATCTTCAGGTACGCGTAGTGACGCGGGGTCAGCTTGATGCCTTGCGGCGGCACCAGGTCGATCAGCGGGTTGTGATCCTGACGCGGCGGCACCACTTCGTGCACCGCGTTGACCACTTGCTCGTACTGCTGCGGACCGGTCACGGCCAGCACGCTCGGGTGTACGTCGCGGATATTGCCTTCTTCCACGCCCATGCAACCGGTGACGATCACCTTGCCGTTTTCCTTGATCGCTTCACCGATCACTTCCAGCGACTCAGCCTTGGCCGAGTCGATGAAACCGCAGGTGTTGACCACCACCACGTCGGCGTCCTGATAGGTGGACACCACGTCATAGCCTTCCATACGCAGCTGGGTCAGGATGCGCTCGGAGTCGACCAGTGCTTTCGGGCAACCCAGAGATACGAAGCCAACCTTTGGATTGGCCGGCGCAGGAGTGGTGGACATGTCTAACCTCGGTGTTTTGTGACGTCGCTTGCCGTGTGGGAAAGCCGACGGATGGGCGCTTAGGGTGCGCCTCTGATCAAAAAGTGCGCAATTCTAGCGATGAGCAACGCACTTGACCAGCTTTATGCAGGGAAATACGACGAGTGCTGCGCTATGCTTCGCGCCGTTGAGCTTTACCAATTTTTTACAGTCAACAAAACTTCTGTAACAACAGGTAAAACAGCGCATGCTGCACCACAAAGCATAGTGCTTCATTCAAAGAAGCCGGTTCGAGAATCAGGAGTGTTGGATGGGTCAGGCAAGTAGTCAGGCGGCGGGCGCCGAGCATTCGGCTGCAAAACCGCTGAGCATGCTGGTCGCGGCAGTCGGGGTAGTTTACGGCGACATCGGCACGAGCCCGTTGTACACCCTCAAAGAAGTGTTTTCCGGCGCGTATGGCGTGCCCGTCAATCACGATGGGGTACTGGGTATTCTGTCGTTGATCTTCTGGTCGCTGATCTGGGTCGTTTCGATCAAATACATGATGTTCGTCCTGCGCGCCGACAACCAGGGCGAGGGTGGCATCATGGCGCTCACCGCACTGGCACGCCGTGCGGCGGGCAAGCGCAAGAGGTTGCGTTCGTTGCTGGTGGTTTGCGGACTGATCGGCGCGGCGTTGTTTTACGGCGACAGCATGATCACCCCAGCGATTTCCGTGCTGTCGGCGATCGAAGGCCTGGGCCTGGCGTTCGACGGCATCGACCACTGGGTGGTGCCGCTGTCGCTGGTGGTGCTGGTCGGCTTGTTTCTGATCCAGAGCCACGGTACGGCGCGGATCGGCATTCTGTTCGGGCCGATCATGGTCACCTGGTTCCTGGTGCTCGGCGCCCTCGGGGTGTATGGCATCAGCCATTACCCGGAAGTGCTGCATGCGTTGAATCCGGTCTGGGCGGTGCGTTTCTTCATGGTGCACGCCGGCATGGGCGTGGCGATCCTCGGCGCGGTGGTACTGGCGCTGACCGGTGCCGAAGCGCTGTACGCCGACATGGGCCACTTCGGGCGCAAGCCGATTGCCCGTGCGTGGTTCCTGCTGGTGCTGCCGGCGCTGGTGCTGAACTACTTCGGTCAGGGCGCACTGCTGCTGGAAAACCCGGAAGCGGCACGTAACCCGTTCTACCTGCTGGCGCCGAGCTGGGCGCTGATTCCGCTGGTGGGGCTGTCGACGCTGGCCACGGTGATCGCCTCGCAAGCGGTGATTTCCGGCGCGTTCTCCCTGACTCGTCAGGCGATCCAGCTCGGTTACATCCCGCGCATGTACATTCAGCACACCTCCAGCGATGAACAAGGTCAGATCTACATCGGCGCGGTGAACTGGTCGCTGATGGTC
Organism: Pseudomonas sp. FW305-3-2-15-E-TSA4; assembly: GCF_058787295.1. Lineage (NCBI taxonomy): Bacteria > Pseudomonadati > Pseudomonadota > Gammaproteobacteria > Pseudomonadales > Pseudomonadaceae > Pseudomonas > Pseudomonas sp. FW305-3-2-15-E-TSA4. The sequence continues at coordinate 389,603 of NZ_JBYSZP010000001.1, forward strand.
GGCGTAGTGCTGCTCGTACTCGGCTTTGAATCCTCTGGCGCCCTGGCTTCGGCCTACGGCGTGGCAGTGACCGGTACGATGCTGATGACCACCATTCTGGTGTCGGCCGTCATGCTGCTGCTGTGGAAATGGCCGCCGGTCCTCGCGGTGCCGGTGCTGATCGGTTTCCTGCTGGTGGACGGTCTGTATTTCGCCGCCAACGTGCCGAAGATCGTGCAGGGCGGTGCATTTCCGGTGATCGCCGGTATTGCGCTGTTCGTGCTGATGACCACCTGGAAGCGCGGCAAGCAATTGCTGGTCGAACGCCTCGACGAAGGCGCGTTGCCGCTGCCGATCTTCATCAGCAGCATCCGCGTGCAACCACCGCACCGCGTGCAGGGCACCGCGGTGTTCCTCACTGCGCGCTCCGACGCCGTGCCGCACGCGCTGTTGCACAACCTGCTGCACAACCAGGTACTGCATGAGCAAGTGGTGCTCCTGACCGTGGTCTACGAAGACATCCCGCGCGTACCGCCATCGCGCCGCTTCGAAGTCGAGGCCCACGGCGAAGGCTTCTTCCGGGTGATCCTGCACTTCGGCTTTACCGACGAGCCGGATGTGCCTCAGGCGCTGAAACTGTGCCATCTGGATGAACTGGACTTCAGCCCGATGCGCACCACTTACTTCCTCAGCCGCGAAACGGTGATCGCCTCGAAACTCGAAGGCATGGCCCGCTGGCGCGAGGCGCTGTTTGCGTTCATGTTGAAAAATGCCAACGGCAACCTGCGGTTCTTCAATCTGCCGCTGAACCGGGTTATTGAGTTGGGGACGCAGGTGGAGATGTAGTCGCGCCCTAACTGGAAAGCCCCCGTCAGCTTCGAGGCTGGCGGGGGCTTTTTTGTGCCCGCACATAAACCTCAAGTCCACCACAAATCCCCTGTGGGAGCTGGCTTGCCAGCGATGAGTCCGGCACATCAAGAATCAATGTCGACTGACTCACCGCCATCGCTGGCAAGCCAGATCCCACAAGGTTATGAGGTGGGTTCAGCCAGTTCGGCTTCAGATTCGGTCTTCGTCCGCGCAGGTCGCGGCATCAGCGCTTGGATCACGTCATCAATCAAGGCTTTGCCCATCACGGTCAGGTAATGCGCAGCCCAGGCGTGGTGCTGAATGGGTCAGCGACGTCCAGAGAGTATCTCGTCAAAAAACAGCGCAATAGAGCCGCAAAGCGCCCGAACACGAGTTTCGGAGTTTGCCTACAAGGTCTGTGGCGTCATCTGATATTGCGAAACTGGAAGTAAACGAAACTAAACATCCGGCACGAAACTGACCCTGTGGGAGCGGGCTTGCTCGCGAAGGCGTAGTGTCAGTCGACGAACCCGTTAGCTGAAACGCCGCCTTCGCGAGCAAGCTCGCTCCCACAGGGAAATGTGTGGATTGCTGGAATGTAAAAAGCCCCCGCAAGCGTAAGGCTGCGGGGGCTTTTTGTTTGGCCGGCTCAGATCACTCTGCCGGCTGATCCTTGCTCTGACGCTTCTCGATCAAGTCCACTAGGCGCTTGGCCAGCGCCGGGTAGTTCTCGTCGAAGTGGTGGCCGCCAGGCAGTTTCACCGCTTCGCCGACTGCCGTCTTGTCGGTGCAGCCGCTTTCGTCGGTTTCTTCGGCGCCGTAGATGCACACCACTTTGGCGGCAGGCAGCTTGGCCATTTCCGGGCCGGTGGCGGCTTCTTTGCCGGCGTTGCCGAGCCAGCCTTCGACTTCGATTTCGAAGCTGCCGGTGCGGGCGAAAGCCAGCAGGATGATGGCGTCGACGCGTTGCTGCTCGGTGTCCGGCAGGCGGTTGTAGATCGCTGGCAGGACGTCGGCACCGAACGAGTAACCGGTCAGGATGAAGCGTTTGGTGCCCCACTTCTGCCGGTAGTGCTGCATCAGTTCGGTCAGGTCCAGCGCGCTTTGCTCGGGGCTCTTGTGCTGCCAGTAGTAGCGCAGGGTGTCGATGCCGACCACCGGGTAGCCAATCTTGGCCATCTCGCCCGCTACGTCGCGGTCGAGGTCGCGCCAGCCGCCGTCACCGGAGAGGAACAGCGTGACGGTGTCTTTGGCCTGACCGGCCGGCACTTCCACCACCGGGATTGCCAGACCGCCGTTGGCCTTGTCGCCGCCGACGAGGATCTTGCGCAGCTCGTTGTTCAGCACTTGCGGCAGGTTGATGTCGTAGTCGCTGATGCTGGTTTCAGCGTTCGGTTGATCGCGCACGAAACCGGCGCTGGTGTCGTCCGGGTTGTCGTTCCATGCCACCAGCCAGTGGCCATGAGCCGCGGCTTTCGGCAGCAGGTGAGTGCAACCGGGTTTTTCCAGCGCCAGGTCAACCGAGATCGCCTGGGCCTTGTCGTCCTTCTGCTCGGACAACCAGCGCCAGGCCAGCACGGCGCCAGGGCCGATACCGCTGACCAGCGTGGCCGGGCCGTTCAGTTCGCGCAGGCCGGTCTGCAGGGCGCGGCTCTGTTGCAGGCAGTCCTTGGGCAGAATCACTTGAACGATCTGCGCCGAGGCGCTGCGGCTCAGGGTGCTCAGTTGGTTGTCGGTCAGCTTCTGGTCGTCATTGACCGCGACCAGCACCTGAGCCTTGGGCTGGGTGCCGGGAATGACGCGGGTCATTACCGTGCCGTCGGCGGCCGTCAGTGGTTGCAGAGTCGGTTGCGGTGCCGGGCGTTTGAGGTACCAGTAACCGCCGCCGGCAATCACGGCCAGCACGATCAGTGCGGCCAGGATGTACTTCAGGGAGCGTTGAATCATCAGCGTTTCACCAATCCAGTCAAGCCGCCCGCGATCAGGGCAGCAGTATCGGCCAGCGCCACCAGCGGATCGAGTCCGGCGGGCACTGCCATATAACGGGGTTCCCAGTCAGGCTGGAACTTGTCTTTGAAGCGGCGCAAGCCTTGGAAGTTGTACAGCTGCTCACCACGGCGGAAGACCATCGAACCCAGACGCTGGGTCAGCGGTGCACCACGCCGGGGTTGCAACCCCGACAACGGCACCATGCCCAGGCTGAAGCGCGCGTATCCGTGACTCTTATAGTGTTGAATCAGGCCGACCATCAGGAATTCCATGGTCAGCTTGGGGGCGTCCGGGTGCGAGCGCATCAGGTCCAGACTGGCCAGGTCATGGCTGAAAGTCTCGAGCAGGTTGGCGAACGCCACCGGGCGACCTTCGAAGCGAATCACCGCAATGCGGAAATGCTTCAGGTAATCGTCGCTGAACCGACCGAGGGAGAAACCTTTCTCGCGCACGTTCTTGCCGGTCAGCCACGCATCGGAAATCACTTTCAACTCGTCCATCGGCGCCTGGCCCGGTTCATGGATTTCCAGCGACAGACCATCGCGGGTACCACGGTTCCAGGTGTAGCGCAGGTCCTTCATCTCTTTGCCCTTGGCTTCCAGGTCAAAGCGCTGCAGATCGACCCGGGCTTCTTCGCCGAGCTTGATCGCGGTCAGGCCGATGTCCATGTAGTACGGCAGGTTTTCCGCACGTACCTGATAGAACACCGGGCGAGCGTGATGGATGTCGCACAGGTCGCGGAACTGCCAGATCATCTCGGCGCGTTGCTGGCCGGGGCCGATCGGGTCGTACAGCGCCACCAGGCTGCGGCCACGGCGGGCGTACATCAGGAAGGCTTCGTCGTTCTGGTGAAACAGCAACGCCTTGTCACCGGTCAGCGCGAGGCCGCCATCGGGTTGCGACGAAGCCATCAGGATTTTCGCGGCGCGATCCAGTTCGTCCGGGGTCGGCAGGTGGATCACCGGGCGCGCGGTGCGCAGCAGCCAGGTCAGCGCGATCACCAGTAACAGCACGGCGGCGCCGAGCAGCGAACGCAAGCCGCGCGGGGCGTCAGCGTCTAGGGTGAACTGCCACCACAGTTGATGGCTATACGGCACGTCCTGATAGGCGAACAGCAGCAACCAGGTCGAGGCGCCCAGGACGCAAAGGCTGGCCACCAGATACAGCGGCGAGAACGGCAGTTCGGTCAGGCGGCTCGGGCGATAGAACGAACGGCGGAACACTCCCAGCAACGCGGCGGTGAGTGTCATCAGCGTGGCTTCTTCCCAGTCGAAGCCTTTGAGCAGCGAGAGCAGGGCGCCGACCAGTAACAGAATGGTGGTCAGCATCCACGCCGCCGACAGACGCCGGCGCAGGCCCTGCGCCAGCATCAGACACAGCACACCGATCAGGCTGGCGCCGAAGTGCGAGGCGTCGACCAGCCGATGCGGGATCAGGAAGCCGATGTGTTCCAGACGCGTGTCGATCTCCGGGGTGGCGCCGGAAAACAGCAGCACCACGCCGGACAGAAACACCAGCACCGCCAGAATCGGCGCGGCCAGACCGGATGCGGCGCGCATGGTCTGGGTCTGGAACAGGCGCTGGCCTTCGTTGATCAGCAAAAACAGGCAGGCTACCAACAGCGGCAGCACGACGTAGATCAGACGATAAAGCAGCAGGGCGGCGGCCAGCGGTGCGGCACCGAGAGTGTCTGCAAACGCGGCGAGCAGGATCGCTTCGAAGACCCCGACACCCCCCGGTACGTGGCTGAGGACGCCGGCGGCCAGGGCCAGCAGGTACACCAGCAGGAAGGCGCCGAATGGCGGGGCTTCCGGCAGCAGCAGATAAAGCACGGTGGCCGCTGCGGCGACGTCGAGGGCGGTGATGATCAGTTGCAGGAAGGTCAGGCGGCGGCCTGGCAGGCGCAACGTCCGGCGACCGGCCCTGACCAGCAGGTTATCGCGGTACGGCTGCTCCGGCAGGCGGCGGCGATAGATGCCGATCGCCAGAGTCGCGCCCAGACCCAGCACCACCATGGCAATCGTGCCGAGCAGGCCTTCTGACAGGCCCAGTGCGGCGGAGGCGGCGGGCAGGTCGCTCAGGGTCGCGAGAGCCGCCAGCGGTGGCAGGGCGCAACCCAGCGACAGGCTGGCGAACAGGGTCATGTGCGCGACTTCGGAGGCGCCCAGCCCATGGCGTGCATACAAACGGTAGCGCACCGAGCCGCCGGACAGCAGCGACAGGCCGATGGCGTTGCCAATCGCAAATGCGGTGAAGCCGCCCAGCGCCAGAGTGCGCGGCGGCAGTGTCACGCCGGCATAGCGGCTGGCCGACCATTCATAGCCCAGCAATATGATGAAGCCGACCACCGTAGCAGCCACTGCGCCGAGCAGGGCCGGTTTCGGCACCGCCAGGATCGAGTCATGCAGGGCATACAGATCGAGTTCACTCAGCAGATGGCGGCAGGCAATCAGCGCAATGGCAAACAGCAGCAACGTGACCGCCAGACCGATCGGCTGGCGATATTTGCTCAACCGATCCAGCAAGCGCAGGCGCTCGGGTTTGATCGGATGTTCTGCTGTGACGGTGTCTTGTGAATCAGACGAGTTGGCGCGCATCAATCACCTCTTGGATTGTGCGCGACAGGATGGAGGTATCCAGCCAAGTTACCAATCCCTGTAGAAAAAAATAATCACAAAATACTACGCCTCTCATCCGGGATCGGCGAGGGCGGGTCATGGATTGCAGACGTCTTGCCTGCGACTCAAGCATAGTCGCAACTCGGTCGGTCTGATGATCCTGAGCGTTTCACTGCAGCGTGACAGATCATTGTTGCGAAAGGACTTTTTCCACAGATACAAAAAAGGCCACTCTTTCGAGCAGCCTTTTTTGATGTTTGGTTGCGGGAGCCGGATTTGAACCGACGACCTTCGGGTTATGAGCCCGACGAGCTACCAGACTGCTCCATCCCGCGTCTGTGTGGCGGCATTCTACAGGCGAACGGCGAGGTGTCAACCGCTAATCCCGTAAAGGGTCAAATAAGTGTGAATTTGCGTCAAACGGTCGCAGCGGTGCGGTAAGTTTCGGAAATGCAACGAATTCCTGTTCGCCCCGATGTGCGTGATGCAGAGGCTGGTCTGAAAAACAGACAGACACAAAAAAGGCCACTCTTTCGAGTAGCCTTTTTTGATGTTTGGTTGCGGGAGCCGGATTTGAACCGACGACCTTCGGGTTATGAGCCCGACGAGCTACCAGA